>NZ_JAAMFG010000034.1:351533-703066 GCF_011064545.1 Wenzhouxiangella sp. XN24 | reverse complement strand
TGCCAGGAGGTTCTGATGAGGAAATCACGATTCACGGAGACGCAGATCGTCTCGATCCTGAAGTCGGCGGACGCCGGGATGCGGATCAGCGAGCTTTGCCGCAAGCACGGAATTTCGGAGGCCACGTACTACAAGTGGAAATCGAAGTACGGCGGCATGGAAGCCTCGGACCTGAAACGGGTCAAAGAGCTCGAAGCCGAGAACGCGAGGCTCAAACGCATGTATGCAGACTTGGCGCTCGAGAACACAGCGATGAAGGATCTGATCTCAAAAAAACTGTAGGGCCGGCTGCGAAACGCGACGCCGCGCGGTATCTGGTCGAGGAGCACGATCTCCCGGTGACTCGATCATGCCGCTGCGTGGGACTGTCGCGGTCGGCCTTCTACCGGGTTCCGGATGACTGGACGGTTCGGGATGCACAGGTGATCGGCGCGTTGGCGACCCTGGTGGAGGGCCGTCCGAGCCGGGGGTTCTGGAAGTGCCGGAAGATCCTCCGGCGCCAGGGCCGGCCGTGGAACCACAAGCGGATCTATCGGGTGTACAAGCGCATGAACCTGCATCTGCGGCGACCCGCCAAGAAGCGATTGCCGAAGCGGCTGCGGGTGCCGCTCTACGTGCCGAGGCTGCCGGATACCGTCTGGTCGGCTGACTTCATGTCCGACACTTTGCTGTGCGGCCGGCGGTTCCGGACGTTCAATGTGGTCGATGACTTCAACCGTGAAGCCATGCACATCGAGGTGGACACCTCGATCACCTCCGAGCGGCTGATCCGTATCTTCGAGCGGCTGCAGGCAGAGCGTGGTCTGCCGCAAGTCCTGAGAACCGATAACGTCCTACCTGCGGATGTCAAGTTAGCCAAGGCGCATAGATTTCCAATGGGGCTTTGCAGCCACATTCGCTGATCATTCTACGAGCCAATTCAGCAAGCGGTTTCCGCTTGTTGGTAGCGAGTCGTTCTCTGCCATAGTAAACACAGGCTGCCGTAATTGGCGCCTCACCGTCCTTAACACGAGATACCAGCTCCAAGCGGAAGGCCGAACATTATCTACAGGGTCGTTGCCCTTACGGCCCGCAAGAGAGGGCTCATCCGCTTGGTTATCGGACCCCGTGGAAGGGGCGATAATCGGTCTCGCTAGTGATCATGGCATGAGCGGTACGAGCCATTTTGGCTGCTACCGCGGTCAGTGCCTTGCGCTTCAGGTCTCGGTTATCCCGATCTCGAGCAATGTACCTCTCATACTTGTCACGAAAGTTGTTTTCCCGCTGCCGGACCGCGATCTGACCCGCCATCCAGAATGCGCGCCGGAGTCTTGCATTGCCATGCTTGGAGAGCTTGGACTGCCCCCGGAACTGGCCGGACTGATGCGTGGCCAGGTCAAAGCCACAGAACTTAAGAAATTGGCGGTGATGGCGAAACCGACGCAGATCGCCGGCCTCGGCCAGGACGGTCAGGGCGTTAATCGGCCCGACGCCGGGAAGTTGTCGAAGACGCTGGTAGTCTCGATGATCCGCCAGCAGCTCATGAGATCGCCGTTCAATCTCGTCTCGCTGCTGGATTAACTGCCGGATCAGCGCAATCACCAACCGGTACATCATCACAGCCGCGGAATCGGCTGCCACAGGCAGCCCGATCGAGGTTCGTGCGGTCTCGTAAATATCCCCAAGAATCCGTGCCTTGGATACCTTGCGCCCGATCATCGGCCAGGCCTGCTCGACGAACTCGTCGCGCGAATGCGCGGTGATCGCCGATGGCACCGGGAAGCGGTCCAAGAACACGAAGAACCACTCAGAGCGGGAGTTATGCCGGAAGCGATCAATCTCCGGGAAGTACAACGGCAGATAGTGTGTCTGCAGTCGATGCAATGCTTCAGTCTTGGCCTTGGAGATGGTCTCGTGCGTCTTCGATAGCTCTTGCCAGTCGTTGATGCCCTCAACCATCGGATCATAGTAACGCTGTGTCGCGCCGATCCTCAGCATGTGCAGCATCACCTGCGCGTCCTTGGGATCGTTCTTGTCCCAGCCGTTATGCAGCGCCTCTCTTGTACGGGCCAGGGCGACCGACGAGATCAGGCGTACATCGAACCCTGCCTGCAGCAAGGTCCACGCGATCGCACGGTGATAGTTGCCCGTTGCCTCGAGCCCGATCTGGATCGGGCCACCCAAATCCCGTAGGCGCTGAATCAGGCGTTGATGCTCTGAGCTCGTGTTGAGCACCTTCAATCGCTGGCGCGTCGCGAGTCCAGGTCGTTCGATCACTACGTCGTTCTTGGCCTTGGCGACATCAATGGCTACCAAAGTCGCTTCAGGCGCCGTATCGTTGAAACTGGTCACGGTGGCATACCTCCTAGAAGTGCGAAGTTGCATTCACTACTCTAGGAAATCTGTATGTCGCCGTGGCCAACTGACTCTTGGCATCGGCCGGACCTATGGAGACTCTGAATCCCTGTTCCATATGTACTACGGCCCGGAGTTCCTGGGCGAAGCCTTCACCAGCTGGGCCAAGCACAACGGCATGGCCATCCAGTACATCCAGCCGGGTAAGCCAAACCAGAACGCGTACATCGAGCGTTTCAACCGGACCTTCCGGGATGAGCTGCTCGACCAACACCTGTTCACCACGCTAGACGACGTCCGGGAGGCTGTCCACTGGTGGATGATCGAGTACAACGAGGAGCGGCCCCATGACGCGTTGGACGACCTGACGCCCATGGAAGCCCGTCTACAATCCGCCGGAATCTCTACTTATGAACTGTCGCCTTGACGGGGAAGCTTACGGATTGAGGCGATCTGTGTGTCAGTGAACCGTGAATTCGTGATCAGTACCTCTTGTCCTTAAGATGCCAAATCACCCTCCTATTTGCCTACCGACGAGAGTGGGACGGTTACGAGGGAAGTTCACATGTGCCGTCTTACATTCTTTAGCCTGGTTCGCTTGGCTTTTGGCGAGCTAAGAGGGTTCTTAGAATAAACCGGCTCGTTTCAGGTGCAAGTAGTGAAACGAGTGCTAGATAGGACAAAACACCGACCACTACTGAAGCCGTAAGTACGTTAAGCTCACTGGTACCCCAGGAAAGCAGCACATGACGCACGGCGAGTACAAAGGCGCCCATAAAGGCCGCGGGACCAAGGCTTCCCAGTAGCGGCCGAAGCGCGCTAAGCGGTGACAGGCCAATCGTCTGGCATACCGCTCTTGCCTCGCGAATGGCGAGGATCCAGGTGGCAGCGAAGAACCCTAGCGCTGTTTCTTCCAACGAGGACCGGATCGCCCCGGGTGCGACGAAGCCAATCAATACTCCACTTCGAATCAAAAGGTTTCTCAGCATGCTTCGTGGCCGCCCGACTCCGACTAGGATTGGGCTCGACTGGCTCAGGTAGGTCAGGGCCAACCCTGCCAGCGAAAAAATCGGCATGATAAACGCGGCGTCCAGCCAGTTCTCACCTAGGACATGCACGACGAACAGGTCGCCGACCACTGCCAGGCCGACGAAAACCGGTGCGAGGACGATGGTGGATGCTTTCATCGTCAGCAGATAGCCACGACGCACATCTTCGATGTTGGATTGGACGCGGGAGAATGTTGCGAAGGACATTTGGTTGAGGATAGACATGCCTTTGTCAATCGGCATGGATATCAGGGTTTGGGGCATGACAAACGTGCCGAGGAACGCCGTAGAGTTAAACTTCCCGATTACTATCAGGGGGCCTTTCTGGCACAAATAGAATGCGATATCGCCAAGGAATTTCCATACACCGAAATTAACGAGGCGAAACGCTCTTCCCAAGTTGGCGGAGGGACGCCAGGAGGTGATGGGAATTAGTGAACCAAAGCATATTGACCTCAGCAGGGTTCCGGTCAACGTTCCCAAAATCAATGCCCATACGCCCATGCCCAACAGAGCGAGAGCTAGTGTAGAAAGGGATACCGTGAGTGCGCCCGCGAACTCGACCTGAGAACGCTCCTTAAAGCGAAGATGTCGGCTCAACAACGCGGAGGGAACCGCGCCCAATGCGTGAAAGAGGATATTGAGCATCGAGATCGTGATGACAAGCGGAAGCCGCGGCTCTTCGAACACTCGACCCAGAAGTGGGGCGAACGCCGCGGCAAGCAACCAAAGCAACAATGACGCCATCAGCACCAGGGAAGTCGCGGCGCGGATACTGGCGCGATTAACGCGTTTCGCCTGCACGATCGCCGCGCCGAGTCCCACGTCTGCTACCAGCAGGGCGAGAATCGTGACGATCCCTGAAAGCGCCGCGAGTCCATAGTCTGCCGGGGTCAGGATGCGAATCACGAGCAGCGTAACGAGCCAGGACAGTACCTGCGCCGAGAACTGAAGGACGATTCTCCAACGAAGCCCTCCGATCAGCCGGTTCTTTTCTCGCGCTTTCAGCATTGGTCATTCATTGCAGGCCGTACAGGCCAAGGTACCGGTCGATCATGCCCTGGTGGGAATAGCCTTCTTCGACGATCCGAAGTGATTGGTGTCCCATCCTTGCACGCTCGGCCGGATCCTCGAGCAAGCACTGCAAACATCGACGAAGGGCGGCTGCATCACCGGTAGGAAAGGTAAGGCCGTTCACGCCCTCTCTTACCAACTCAGGGTTCGCACCTGCGTCGCTGGCTATGCAGGGTAAGCCGGCGGCCATTGCTTCCAGGATACTCCGGCTCATTCCCTCCGAATCCGAAGGTAGGACGAACACGTCGGCCGCATTGAGTATGTCACCGACATCCGTGCGGAATCCCAGCAGTCGGACGTCGTGCAGACCGTGGTCGCGCCGGCACAGTCTCTCGATCTCACCCTGCGAGGGACCATCCCCGACCATGAGCACCGTAACACGGGGCGAAACCTCCTGCGGCAGGCCGCTGATCGCATCGAGTAGCAGGTCATGGCGCTTAAGCGGCACGAGCCGGGCCACCATGACGAGGACGCATTGGTGATCCGGAATACCAAGCTCGGTCCGTATAGCGGCTCTTGATCGCATTGGAGTGTTCGGCTTCACTCCGTTTGGGATCGTCTGGAAACGGGATTCCGGCATCCCAGTCACTCGGCTATAGAAGTCGGTCATGGCCTCCGAGACCGTGACGAGTTTTGTGCCAAGAGCAGCAGTCAGGCGAAGCAGGCGGGCTCTGGAAATCCGCTCTTCGACAACATACGTATCGTGTAGCGTCCCGACATGAGTGGTGCCGGAGAACCGCGCCGCGGCCGCGCCGCCGACGATTGGGCCGAACAAGTGGGAGTGGAGGACATCGAGCTTCAAATCTCTCAGCTGTCGGGCGAAACGATAAGTAAATATTGGCACGCGGATCATGGACTTGTAATCCTTGAGGCCGCGCACGAAATGGGACTCCAGGCCCGCCTCGCTCGCAGTCTCGAGCAACGGGGCGTTGCCAAAATGCAATAGCACTGGCCGGTGACCGGATTCGGATATCGCCTGGGCGAGCTCCGCAACGATGACTTCCGCGCCACCAATCGACGAAGTGTCGATGAACAGGCCGACGCGGGACGGCATCAGGGCTTCACCGACAAGAGTTTGTCGTACAGGGAGCAATAGGACCGGGTCATTGCGTCTGCTGATAGCTTTTCGGAGACCCGCTGGAGCGCCGAGTCGGTGACGCTCTTGCGCGAACCGGCGGACGACAGAGCTTGACGAAGGGCTGACTCGAGTGAACCGGCATCACCGGGGTCGGCGAGAAAGCCGCACTGTCCGTCCGCCAATGCAAACTCGATGTCTCCAACACGGGTGGCGACAATCGCCGGACCGCACCACATCGCCTCGAGCATCGCGATCGGGAGACCCTCGGCAAGAGAAGGCATCAGAAAAATGTCGGCGGCTCGAAGGATGCGTTTTACATCGGATCGGTGTCCGGCAAACGTAACGCGCTGCGAGAGGCCGAGCGCATCAGCTTGCGAGCGTAGTTGGCTTTCACAACGCCCTTCACCCGCCACGAGCCAATGGAAATCCAAGCCCTCGTCAGACAGCGACTTCAACGCCTCGAGCGCATACATATGGCCCTTCTCGGGAGTAAGCGTACTCACCGAAACCAGGACGGTCTTGTTACGCAGGCTTGGGAACTCGGCGATCAAGTCACCCGAGTCGTTGGTATCCGGTTCAATTGGGCTAATCCCATTCGGGATTACCGAAACGAGCTGCCCACTGATTCCCTTCGCCAGCATCTGGTCGCGTACGTTTCCGGAAACCGCCACTACATGGTCGAAGGTGCGAAGCAGGTAGGCGTCCATGCCGGCATAGAAACGGAGCCGTCTTGTGGTCGTTTTCCATAAGTGATTGGTGGCCACGAGCCGCGCGTTGCCTCCGAGACCGAGCGCATAAAAGTCCTCACGATATCCGTGCGTGTGGATCACGTCGGCGCCTTGGGTACGCAAGCACTCCCGAACGGTGGCGATCGACCTCACAGAGAACGGTGAAGAGAACGAGACTGGAAGCACTTCGGTCCCTTGTGCCCGGGCTGCGCGGATCAACTCTGGCTCGCCGGATCCATTATCTACGGGCACGCACAAGGCTGATTCGTAGCCGTACTTCGGCGAGTTGCGGCACAACTCGAGCACCACCTGCTCCGCGCCGAGAAGTGCGCCGGACGCCCTCAAGTGCAAGACCTTCTTCACGGGTATCGTCGAGAGAATTGCGTGCGTCAGTCCACGCGCACGTCACCCGGCGCCCGGGGCGGACTGGCAGTCGTGATCAAGCCGATTCTCTCGGTTGAGATCACGAGATTGTCGTAATAACGGTCGAGTTGTCCGGTGGCACCTCCGTTCCAGTAGGCATCCAGCATGACCTCGTTGATGCCTTCCGAGCGGCCGCCGCGGAGGTCTATGTCGAGGCGTTCAATGACCAGCTCGCCATCTACCCAGAACCGATAGTGGCCGTCCCGGCTGCCTGGTGTGTTTAATTTGACTTCCATCTCGATCGCCACCCACTGCCCGTTTCGGCCGGCAAAGCGAAATCCCGAACTGGCCTTCGGGAGCCAGCCGGAGGCGTTCGCTTGCGTGCTGTTGCGGGCGAACACGTCGGCTACCAGTTCGCCGTCCGGCTCGACCCACGCATGGACTGCGTACTCTGTCTCCCACGAGTCGCTCCGTTCCCGGTATCGAACGCGAGCCATTTTCGGCGGGAACGTCGAGAATCCGTCGGCGAAAAGGTGGTACCAACGAACAAAAATGTGGTCTGGGAACCCGGTGTCCTCTACCTTGGCGATCCATCCCGCGCTGACCTGGCCACTCTCGTAACTTTGCCGCAGTGAGTTCGGCGGGCTCAAGGCCACGTCCCCGGAGATACTCATTCCAGTACCTCCGACATCCTCGTAACGGGATTCGAGCGCATCGTTAGACGAAAAGTCGTCGCACCAGAGCCATGCCGGCTGCGCGGGCTGCCATTGGGCACATTCGGATGCCGACCCCACCATCGGAGCAAGCATGGCGAGGCCCGCCAAGGTTGAGCAGATCAGGATTTTCATGTCTCAGCAAACTCCAAAATTGCATTTCGCAGGATCAGATCCGGTACCAGATGTCGACGACCAGCCTGAGTTTGCATAACTGGATGGGGAAGCGTTCTACCTATTTAAGAACCCGCGAGGCTGGAAGCCAGGCAGCACTTGAGTAAGTAGGCCATATTTGCTGGTTACGCCTGAGTGCACGCATCACAGAACTGCTATGGACAGATCGAGTCAATTAGTAAAGCCTAATAATAGCAACCTTCGGGGATCCTTTCGCAATCACTGAATGGGATAGTCGATCAAGCCGACTCAGGGTCCATCCCCGGGTTACTGGTCCAGGAGTCATCGTATCTGTGAACGGCGTGGTAGATTCGAGGCCTGATGCCCTGAAGAATAACGTTAAGCGGAATCGCGAGCGACCGAGGAATAGGTGGTGGAGATAATCTTCTGGCTGGCGGTCCTGGGCGCCGGTTACAGTTATCTGTTGTACCCCTTGATTTTGATCATCATAGTGGCAGTGCGCCCCGAGCGTAATGTCGCATGGGACGCCGGTGCGACCCGAGAGATCAGTGTCATCATCACCGCGCATAACGAAGCTGCGCGAATCCGCGAAAAAATCACTGACACCCTTGCTCTGCTTGGGTCGCGACAGGGGGAAGTAATCGTAGTATCTGACGCTTCGAATGACGGGACCGACGAGATTGTCGCCGGGATTCGAGATTCGCGTGTCCGGCTCGTTCGCCAGGAATCACGTGATGGCAAGGAATCTGGCCAACGACTCGGCATATCCAGCGCGAAGGGCGATATCCTGGTCTTTTCGGATGTTGCGACTCGTATCGCTCCAGGAAGCCTCGAGGCGTTGTTGGCGGCTTTCGACGACCCGACGGTTGGCGCAGTCTCCAGCGAGGACCGGTTTGTCACGAGCGACGGCAGATTGGTTGGCGAAGGCCTTTACGTTCGCTACGAGATGTGGTTGCGGCGGCTGGAGTCGCGTCTTGCCGGACTGGTGGGACTTTCGGGCTCGTTTTTTGCCGCCCGTCGGAAAGTCTGTGAGCACTGGCGAACCGATACCCCGAGTGATTTCACCGTTGCGTTGACTTGTGTGCGGCTGGGGCTTCGGGCGGTCAGCAACCCGGACGTCGTCGGCATCTATACAGACTTAAAACAGCCGGCCGATGAGTATCGCCGTAAACGCAGGACCGTCGTTCGCGGTATTGCTGGACTAGTTACCTTTCGCGAGGTGCTGAATCCTGTCCGGTACGGTTGGTTTGCATTCGAGGCATGGAGTCACAAGCTGCTCCGGTGGGCGGTACCCTGGTTTCTCGTGCTTGTTTTCGTTTCGAGCGGCGTGCTGGCCACAGCCAACCCCTGGTACGGCGCGTTTTTTGCCGTCCAGGTGGTGGGGTACATGCTGGTTGCGGCTGCATGGTTCTGGCCCGCGCTGCGTAGCATCGGATTGATCAGGATCGCCCATTACTTCGTGCTTGTTAACGTCGCGCTTGCAGATGGCTTGGTGCGCTATCTGCGCGGGGAGCGGATCGTGACCTGGAATCCGTCTCGCCGATGATAATTCGTACCTTGCGGCCTGCTGGCGACAGTCTACCTTTTACTCCAGTGGATGTTGCCAGAGAAGAATTGTGGCCGGCAGATTATCAGCCCTGGCTGGTTCAATCCGGGACGGCGGCGCTGGCGCTGGCGCTTATGTTGCTCAAACAGCAACAACGGGACCGGGACCGGTGCCGGGTCCTGTTGCCCGCATACGGTTGTCCGGACCTGGTATCTGCGGTTGTCTTTGCCGGCCTGGTCCCGGAGTTGGTGGATACGGCGCCTGACCTGCCCTTTATGGACATGGAGTGTCTTGATCAGCAGTTGGACGATGACGTTCTCGCGGTGATCGGTGTTCACTTCCTCGGTGTTGCTGAGCGGATCGACAAGCTTGTTGCGTTGGCGGCGAAGCATGGAACGGTTGCCATCGAGGACAGCGCCCAGCGACTTCCGGGAAATGGGGAATGGGATCCCCTGGCGTCGCTCGTAGTCCTGAGCTTTGGGAGGGGGAAGCCGGCAGGAGCGCTCGGGGGCGGGGTGCTATTGGTTCGCCGCGGCGCATTCTCGAACGTTGACCCGCGAACCTACATTCAGCCTTCACGGCCACGGCCAGTAGAAACGCGGTTGAGGCGATGGGCGTACAACATGGCAATCCATCCGTCCGTCTATGGGATGGCAACACGGCTTCCCGGACTCGGGGTCGGAATCACGAGGTACAGGCCGCTGGACGAAATCCGCTGCTTGGATCAACATCGCGCCACCTACGCCTTGGCGCAGCTGGGAGAAGTGAGGTCCAGGCAGCAGAACACGGTTACAGAGTTGTTGGGCGCGCTGCTAGCCCGACAGGGGGGGGTGGTTGATCTCGCGCTCTGCCGGGGGGAGACGAACCGTGCCACGATGCCAAGGTATCCTGTTCTTTGTCCTAGTGGGGAGGTCCGCGATACCCTGCACCGATCGCTCACTCGGCGTGGACTTGGTTCTTCCGTAATGTATGGGAAGGCACTCCCGGATCTACCGAGTGTGCCTGCATGCCGCTGGTCGAGCGTCTCGCACGCTAGGGAATTCGCGGGTCGGCTACTGACGCTGCCGGTACACTCGGATGTTCGGGAAGGCGATGTGCTGGAGATCGGACGTGTGTTGGCGGAGGTATTCCGTGAAGAAAAGCATGGGTCGCTCAGTGCTGTTGAGTGATCCAATCGGAGAATCGCGTGCGGGGAGCGGATGAGCACGAATTTCCTATGACTCGCCGAAGTGACCCCCCGCAGGTCAAGCTGGCCTTTATCGTCGGTGGTAATCGGTTGACTTGGCGAGATCGCGAGATCATCCGTATTGCCGAACAGGCTGCGCACATCGAGGTGGTTTGGATCGGGGTTCTTCGGGGTCACGGGAGGCGGGAAGACGCCCCGGGTGGCCTTGCCAGCCTCCTGCTCCGGATAGACGAATCCATCCGAGGTGTGGAAAAGTGCCATAGCTCATCGAATGTCGTGGGCTTGAGCGAAGTGGGTGGCGTGCCGTTGCTTACTGAAGCCGAGTGGCGACCGTTGTTGGGACCTGATTCTGGAAACGAGCAGGAGGCCATCCCGTTACCGGACGTGTTGGTTTCTTTAGTCGCCAGCCATGGATCAGAGTCGTTAGCGCAGGCTCCCATTGCGCCGGTCTGGTGGTTTTCGTCCACCGGTGGGTATACGGGTGGGGCGCTCGAGGGCTTCCGCCCAACGCTTCGTGGGGAACCCACTGCGAGGACGGTTCTGGCTTCCGTTTCAGCTTCGAGACCCGTCCCACTGCTGCTTGGAAGCTCTGAATGTCGCGTACACCCGAGTTCGCCGACAATGACACGTGGGCGCTTGTCTCGGGCCAGCGTACGTCTATTCAAGGATGCAATCCTGTCCTTGGCGGAATGCAGTCTCGCCGAGTTTCAGAATGCGCGGAAGTCCGTTTCGGATGAGGGCGTTTCCCTCCCGGACGAGGCCAGTCACGGACCGGGCTGGCGGGAGGGGTTCGCGATGTTGCGGAGAACAGTCTCCACGGCTTTGAAGTCAACCACTGCTGGCCGAGGCGAGCGTGTTCAGTGGTCCATTGGGCTGGCATCAGACGTGGCCGCCGACTGGCGCAAACAACGCTTTGATGAGGTGAGGTGGATCGACGTCGCCGAGGACCGATTGTTAGCCGATCCGTGCCTGGTCGCCAAGGACGGAGTCACCTGGCTGTTCATGGAAGAATTGCGTTTCCGCGAAGGTAAGGGGTTTATCTCGGTAATGAATGCAGCGTGCCCCGAGGAATGGGCGAACGCCGAGCCTGTTCTCGTGCTGCCTCATCACGTGTCATTCCCGGGGGTGTTCGAGTATCGGAACGAGTATTTCATGTTGCCGGAGCAGTCCGAGTCTGGACGACTCGTGCTCTATCACAGTCGCGCGTTCCCGCATGATTGGCAGCCCTGCGCGACCCTGCTCGAGGACATGGTCGTTGCCGACCCGGTACTGCTCGAGGAGGGGGGTTACTGGTGGCTGTTCTTTTCCTTTTGCAACGAGGACGGCGCCGACGACAACACGCAGCTTTACTATGCGGAGCACCTGGACGGCCCCTACAAGCGATTCGCCGGTAGTCCGATTCACGAAGGCCTCAAGGGGTCGAGGATGGCGGGCCAGGTGTTCCGCGAGAACGGAAAGTTGATTCGACCGGCGCAGGATTGCCGGCGCCATTATGGAGAAGCGATCATCTTTCAGGAAATCACCGAGTTAACGCCGGAGAGCTATTCCGAAAGAACGGTTGCACGTGTCGGACCGCGAAAAGACTGGCCGTTCAATCTTGGTGTTCATAATTATTCCCGCGCCGGGGGCATAGTCGCTATTGATGGGTTCAGGTACCGCAGATGATCGATTTGCCTTGAGATGTGCGCCCAACATGCTGAAGTTTGATCGTCAGGTTCTTGCGTCGCTCGATGATCAGGCAGGCGCATGGGCTGATCTCTTGGCACGCTCTGACGCGGACCCGCTCTTCAATTCCCCGGAGTGGCTGGCGACCTGGTGGGATCATTTCGGCGTCCGATTTGGCGGGATTCTCCAGAAGTGGTCCCTAACAACCGGCGAGCGACTTGTGGGGCTCCTGCTTCTAACCGAGCGGACCATGCGCCACCGTGCGGGGCTTCGAGGACGTAGGTACGAGTTCCTCGGTACGGGGAGAGGCGACGATCTGACTGTTTTCTCCGAGCGTACTGATGTGATTGTCGATCCAGCGCATGAGGATATGGTGATCAGCCGCTTCGCCGGCGAGCTGGCGCAGGATAGTTGCTGGGACGAATTGGTGGTGTCCTACACACCGCGCGATGGCGTGACCCATCGTATGTTCAAGAAGCTCGAGGGTCTATGCGGCGGGTATTTGCGCGAAGCCGATGAATTCGATGCATGGGAAGTGCCGCTTGCCCAGAAACCAAGCATCGTTACCGATATGCTTGGACGCGGAACTCGGGAACGAATTTTCGGAAGTCGCCGACGGCTGGAAAAGGTGGGTCAGGTTTCCGAGCGGATTCTCGCCGCACAGGACTTCGACCATGCTTGGCGCATCTTCGATGACTTGCATCGCTTACGGTGGGGCCGTCCCTTGGAACGCCACTGGCAGCTCTTTCTGGATGATATCGCTCGGATCCAGGCACGGCGCGGCGTTCCAGTGATGTCTGTTCTGGAATTCGAAGGGGAACCCATATCGGTAATGGTGAATTTCAGGGCAGCCGATCACGAGTACGCTCTTACGTCAGCCTTCAGGCCTTCGCCGGTCAAACGTGTGTCGCCTGGCTGGATGCATTTCGGTTACGTGCTCGAGCGGGCCTGCCACGATGGCCTGGCCTGGTTCGACCTCCTTGGAGGGAAAGGCAAAAATGAGCAATACAAAGCGGCTATGGGACGGCGGCGCACTGAACTGGTTTGTCTGCAGCTGTTGCGCCGCTGGCATCTGAAACTGCCGTATAAGGCCTGGGACACCATTGGGATGCCGCGACACAGTTTATCCAACGGGACGGGCGGCTGAAAACGACGCTGGCCGTAATCAGTGAATTAGAACAGTCGCCACATGATACTAATCGTCGCCATGGTGTCTGGTCCTGAATACTCGAAGTCGTCCGTCTGGTGATACATATTCGTTATCGAAGCGATCCCGATCATTCAGGTACGCGGTCCATTCATCGTCGCGCAATGAGAGGTGATCCGCGATTACCCACGTGTAATGGCCACCGTTATCCGCATCGATTGTGACGTCAACCTCATCAATGCTGGAAAGTAGGGGCCAATTGCTCCAGCGCTCAGCTCTTCCGAAGTTGCACGCCTGACCACGATGTCTATGGTCCGACCGGTCAAGGTAGACGTAGCCTACGGACTCGAGATAGAGCGTCGCAGGGACAGACGTGGTTATGATCTGATCATCTGGTGACTTGTTGCTGTCTACAAACGCTGAGGCACTCGCGTAATCATGGCGCGTGTAATAGTGCCTTGCCTCTGCATCGGGCATGGCGACCCGGAAGTTGGTGTCGTAACTATTTATGTTTCGCAAGTGGTCAAATGACAGATCATTCGTGGCCCCGAAGGCTGCCAGAAATGCGATCAACGCCATAGAGGTAGGCCAGCTGGTTCTTGGCATCAAGTTTCTGGCCGAAGACGCTATCCCAAACAAGGCCAATATCACGAAAAGGGGATAAAGAAAAAACGCGTATCTTGTCTCATGGTAGAGCGAAGCGGATCCACCGATAAGCACGAAGGAAAAAAGCAAGGTCAATAACAACGCGGACACACCCGCCATCGGTTCCTTTGGGCGGATCACGCCAAAGAGACCTGCGAGGCCAATGCCCAAGGCGAGCAAAACGGACAGCAATAAGTCGACGTTGGCCCAAGGAAAAATCAGGCTTGCATACAGATCGGGAAACTTGACCAAAGGTTCCAATTGCTGTGTGAGACGCAGGTTATTTCCTAGCACTGCTACTGAATAGAACACCCACCACGCGGCGAGAACTAGAAACGAAAACCATAGTAACGTGAGTGACCTTTGGCGTGCGACGGATCTCGGTAGCCAACCAATCAACACGGCGCCGAAAAATACCATGATCGCCAGCAGCAGTTGATTGAAAAGCAGCGTGACAAAAATTAGGCCGAGCCCCAGTATCGCTTGCGTTCCAACACGGCGCGGGGCGATTCGCGTCATCGCAAAGAGCACTAGAGCAATGAGTCCGAAAACCACAGCTGCCGACCAGGGTTCAGCTAGTGCGTCCGGAAGTAGGATGGGAATGCTGCCGATGAGTGACTTGGTCGAAACCGCGCCGCCAGCAGATTCTGGTGGCAGGGCAGTAGCGGCTCCTAGCGTGCGAAAGTTAATTGACAGGAACGCCAAGACCGCGGCGATAACCATTATTGAGACAACTACGCTCGACCAAGTTCTATATTTCTGGTGCGCAAGCAGAGGAATGAAGTTGAGCAAAGCTAGTATGACACCGCCTTCCCAAACCAGGGGCCCGACGATCGAAAGGCAAATAAGGTACGGCCATCGTCGATGGTCCGCCTCTGTCATCAATCGATAAAGGTGGTAGACGTACCACAAGAAGATGGCCTGGAACGGAGCATACATCCGTCCGAAACGGGCCATTTCTATCTGCCATACGGATAATGAAAGGATGATTATTGCGGCCGCCGCGACCCTGGGGCCTCCGAGTTTCCTGGCCAAAAGCCATATGGCGGGGAACAAGGCCAGATTGCTGAGAATTGTTACCACGCGCAGGGCGGACGCGGGACTCATTCCTACCAGTAGAAGCGGCGCGACAATATATTGATAGAGAAGCCCGCGCGTATAGTAGCCACCGCAAGGAAACTCTGGCAGCCCAGTGGAGAGAATGAATGTCACGGAGCGATAGACGTAATATTCGTCAGTCGCCAAAGACCACTGAGAAAACCCAAGGAATCGGTAATAGATGCCTGTGGCCACGGTGAGAAAAGCCAAGCTCAACCACGCTCGCTGCTCCCATGGGGCTATACGCGTATCCTTTGGTTCACCAGCCCGTCTTGTGTCCGACACTATTGACTTTCCCTGCCGTGACGATAACCCGATTACCCGGGTCCGATGTATAAAGGCGATGAATCGCGATCGGGCGAACGAGTTATCCTAGGTACTTGTGCCACATTCCGTTTGGCGTCCACAATCTCTCCCCAGGCAGTCCCCGCCGCGCAATTTCGTTTCGACCTCAATAGCAAGTCTCTGGTTGAATGATCTGGCAGGGGGAGGCTGGACCAATTATTCTAGATCCCCCGGTCAACCACTGTTGACTTAGTGCCGCATTTTACCGCACGGCCATATGAATCGTAACTTAAATGTCAAGTCGGTCCCGGGCTCTATTGACCGGGATTTTTCCCCCCTGCGATGATCTTGCATTTAATGCATCCTTCTCAGGTGTCTGCAAAACCCCGGGGCACGCCCTAAAGTGCTCCAACCGGTTTTAAACCGACGAAGACTGAACTAAAGTCAATCGGTGGACCTCCCCGCATTTCGATACGTCTCGAACGTGCTGTTGCACGTGCAGGGTCTCGCGGAGAGCTGATGTGTGACTGATATGCACCCCCGCGAGTTTAGCGCCATGTCATTGATTGAAATATTGAAAAAACTGCCGATTGACCTCGGGCAAGGCAATCTTCGCACGACGACCAAGGGCAAGCTGATCGCCTTGGGTTTTGTGCCAGACGGCGCAGGGCGGACGGCCTTGGACGTGGGTTGCCGCAGTGGCACTCAGTCCCAATGGATGGAACAGCGCGGTTACACGGTAACCTCCATAGATATCAACCGAGTCTACGAACAATGCCAGGTCGTTGATGTCAACAACGGATTGCCGTTCCCGGAAGCGAGCTTTGACTTAATCTGGTGCAGCGAAGTGATCGAGCACCTGGTCTCGCCGGAAGCGTTTGTGAGCGAGTGCAACCGAGTTCTGAAGCCGGGCGGCAGGTTGGTCTTGACAACACCGAACAGCACTTTCTGGCTTTATCCAGTGGCCAGGCTTTTCGGGATGACCCCCAAGGACCTACAGCATCCTGGGCATCTCCACTTTTTCTGCATTGCCGATATCAAGCGCTTGTTTCCAAGGGCGAGGCTATACGGGTTCTTTCCCTATGTCATCGTCAAGTTTCGCATCCGCCGGCTGATCGGATTACTGTCACCGACTTTCGTCGTGATTCATGAGAGACCGGCCAATTGAATCGGCTTTATATGCTGAAGAATTTCTCCATGTTTACGCTTATTGGCGGCGGCTTCTTCGTGCTTGCCGTAGGCTTGAATACCCTGGCAATCGATGTCATGGGCTGGAGTCCAGGACTTGCGTCTCTTTTGGTAATTTCGGGACTGTTCGTCGCCAAGTACTATTGCTACCTGTTGGCGAGCGTCATCGTGCCGAGCTTTTGGCGGTATACCGTAGCCAACTTGGCCGTAACGTTGCTCTCTACCCTGACAATCTGGCTCCTGGTCCGTTACGGTGGATTGAGTGGCGGGATGTCTACCGGTGTGGCGCTGTCTTTCTTCTTTCTCGTGCGCTATTTCGTGCTCGATTTCCTCAATGTCATAAGGAAGTCGGCCCAAGGCTAGTGCCGAATCGAGTTCTCACCCGCCCGGATTTTGTCGTCGAGACGGTCAGCCTGGTGTCCGGTCGAAAAGGGGGCCACGCCAGTGAGGGCAAGAACTCGATTATAGATGGCCGGATCGTCTATCGCGCCGGCGAATTCAAACGGGGCCGCCTGGTTCTGGTCCCAGAGCATTAACCCCCAGCTGGCGCCGCTGTCGACGGCCGTCTGGGCAGCTTCAGCTCCCAGCTTGCCGAGCTTGTCGTCTTCGTTGATTACTACTGGCTTGTCATAAATCGACGCGGCTCGGATTCGTTCAGGATAATCGGGAACGTCCGTGTGATTTGTGTGAAGCAGGATGAAATCAGACGCCTCGGCAATCTCTGCCGGCACGGTTCCATGGCCTCCGGGACTGGTGGATACGAGCAAGCCGTGGTGGGTGGTTTGGGCGAGCTGGATCAACTCGACCTGGCCTTCCACCGAACCGAGCCACTCGCCGTCGTGCCACTTCTGGAATCCTCCGTGATCGAATTCGTTGGCGATCTCGATCATGACGTTGCCGTAGCCTCTCGCCTTTATCCAGTTCATGGTGTTGACCACGGCAGCACGAATTGCTTCCTTGCCGTTCAGCGCACGCGGGTTGGAGGTGGGTGCCTGGTGGTGCTGGCGCTGGTAGAACAGGCCGAGGATGATGACGGCCCCTTCCCGACCCGCGGCCTCGATCACTCGTTCCACGCGCGCCATGTAAGTGTCCCGTAAGCTCCCGTCGCTGTTGAAGGCGGAGTTGTGCGCCCCCTCGTACTTGGGCGACCCGCCCTGGAGGTTGAGCGTGAAAGCGCGCATGCCGTAGGCAACGTATTCCGGCATACGGGCGATGAAGGCGTCGGTATTGGCGTCCGGGTTGAAGTTCTCCGGGAGCGCCGGTGGCCATTCCGACTGCGGACGATCGTCCTCGAAGACGGCATTGACCATGCGCGCGTTCATCAGCAGGCCCTCGGCCGGCCCGCCGGGGTAGGTTACGGAGCCGTTAATCATCCAGCGCGTCCCGTCGATGGCGACCGTCGTAGCCCCGACGTCGCGGGGCTCGAAAAGGCGGTCGCCCAAGGCTGGGACTGGCGGGGATTCTCGCGCGGACCATAGCCAGGTTATGGCAATACCCAGGGCCGCCAGTATTATCAGGATCTTGAATGCTACGTTGCGTGCTCGGCGCGGTCTGTTGTTCATTGCCCTTGTCGTCGTTGATGGCTCGGCCAGAAACTACGGATGAGCCCCCGGTCCGTCAAGCTGCCGATTCCTTGAACCAGGTCCGCCATCGAATCGGTATGCTGTGTTCTCATGCGGAACAATATTATGCTTGCCCGACATGGCTGTTTTCTGAACGTTCGATGAGCACCCGGACATCAAAGATTGGCGGGGGACCGTATCCGGTGGATGCCCACGTGCATCTGCATCGGCCAGGCCTCGTGCGGGCAGTGCTGGACGCGGCGGCCGCCAATTTCACGCGAGCCAGGCCCTCGGGCGCGGGTCCGCTGGGCTACCTGCTCCTCACCCAGGCGAGCTGCGAACGCGTTTTCGAAACGCTGGCACCAGAAGCCACGTTGGGTCGCTGGCGCCTGGAGGCGGTGACAGCGGAGCCGGAGTCCTTCCTCGCCAGGGACGGTGAGCGGACCCTGGTGCTCGTCTGCGGTCGCCAGTTGCGCGCGGAGGATGGCTTGGAGGTCGCTGCCCTGGGCACGACGGAGACTTTTCCCGACGGCCTTCGTTTTGACGAGTCGCTTGGTGCAGTCCTTCGGTCAGGGGCCGTTGCCGCAGTCCCATGGGGCTTAGGCAAGTGGCTGGGGGCGCGCGGGCGTCGAGTGTCCATGGCGATGGGGAACGATGGGTTACGCGGGTGGTTCCTCGGCGACAGCGGAAGCCGCTGTTGGATCGGCGCCGAACCGCGACTGATCCGGGTGGGCCGCGCGGAGGGTGCCAGAGTGCTTGTTGGCACGGACCCGTTTCCCTTCGGCGGCGATTATCGTCGCGTCGGTAGCTTTGGCTTTCTGGCGGACTTGGAGTTGAACATCGACCGGCCGTGGGGATCGCTGCGCCAGTGGTTGCTGGGCTTGCCGGAATCCCCGCCGGTTTATGGTCATCCTTCGGGCCCGCTGCGCTTTCTCGTTAACCAGGTCGGGGTGCATCTGTACAACCGGCTGCGCGCCCGGGAGCCGGCATGAAGCTCCTCGTAGTCGCGCCTCATCCCTTCTTCACTCCCCGGGGCACCCCGTTCAGCGTCTACTATCGCACGCTGGTCATGGCCGAGCAGGGGGTCAATATCGACCTGCTTACCTACCATCCGGGGCAGGACGTGGACATTCCGGGGCTCAGGATCGTGCGCATCCCGCGAATCGCTCCACTCGAGCCGATACCCGTCGGGCCCTCCTGGCGGAAGCTGGTGCTCGATGTGTTCATGGTCCTGTGGACGATCGGCATGTTGATCCGCCACCGCTACCCGGTGGTTCATGCCCATGAGGAGGCAGTCTTCTGGTGCCGCTATCTCAAGCCGATCTTCCGGTTCCGGCTGATCTACGACATGCACTCGAGCCTCCCGCAGCAACTGGAGAATTTCCGCTTCACCAAGTCGAAGCTGCTCATAGGAACCTTCAACTTCCTGGAGGATAGCTGTCTCAAGGCCGCAGATGCGGTGATCACGATCTGTCCCGACCTGCGGGACTACGCCCTGGCGGCCGGAGTCCCCGAGGAACGGCACTTCCTGATCGAGAACTCGATTTTCGACGACGTACGGCTGAAGGAGCGACCCTGCGACGCGGTTGGCGGGCCTTCGTCCGCTGAGCCTCTGGCCGCCGCGTACTTCGAGGCTTACCCCGTAGTGCTGTATGCGGGCACCTTCGAGGCCTACCAGGGTATCGACGTCCTGATCCGGGCTTTCGCAATCGTGCATCGGGAACTGCCCGCCGCCCGGCTGGTGCTCGCCGGGGGCACCGAGGCCCAGGTGGAGGCCATGCGCGCCCTGGCGGATTCGTTGGGGCTCGGAGATGCCTGTCGCTTCACTGGCCGTGTATCCAAGACCGAGGCGCTGCAGTTCAATCGTTCTGCCACGGTGCTGGTTTCTCCCCGGGTCCATGGGACCAACACGCCGCTTAAGATCTACGAGCAACTGGCCAGCGGCAAGCCGCTGGTGGCTACGCGCATCTGGTCTCATACGCAGGTGCTGGATGACTCGGCCTGCTTCCTCGTCGACCCCGAGCCGGAATCGATGGCTGCTGGCCTCAAGGCCGCGCTGGATGATCCTGCAGAAGCGGTACGCCGATCCAGGAACGCCAGGGGCTTGTATGAGCGCGATTACGCGCGGCCGGCCTACGTAAAGAAAATCCGGCGACTGCTCGGGTTAGTGGGCCTCCGCGATATCGTCGAGCAGGCGGCATGAAGCCGCCCCAGGAACATGCCGGGACGGACGACGAGGCGTTGAAAACCCGCGTGCGAGCCTATTGGGACGCGCATGTTGACGACTGGAAGATCGCCACTCATCCTTCGGGCTCGCCCGAGTTTTTCCGCGAGATCGAGGAGTACCGCTTCGATAAGCTCGAATACCTCGCCAGGCGCGTGAATTTTGCGGGGTATCCGGGGCGGTCCGTGCTGGACGTCGGCTGCGGGCTCGGTAACGACGTCGCCCGGTTTGCGACCGGAGGAAGCGAAGTCACGGGAATTGATATTTCGCCCCGTGCCGTCGAGTTGGCTCGTGCCAATTTCTCCCAACGGGGGCTGGCCGGTCGATTCGAGGTTATGGACGGCGAGGCGATGTCCTTCCCGGATGCTGCGTTCGACGTGGTGTATTGCCACACCGTGTTGCATTTCACGCCAGATCCGGCCCGGATGGTGCGCGAGATTCGCCGTGTAACTAAACCCGATGGCGTTGCCATCCTGATGACCGTCAACCGGAAATCCTGGATGAATTGGCTGCGTCATGTCATGAAGGTCGACATCGACCACCTGGATTCGCCGGTTTTCCGCCACATGACGATGGACGAGTTTCGCAGTATCCTCGCCCCGTTTCCCATGATAGATCTACGGTCGGAGCGCTTCCCCGTGCCAACCAAGGTGCACAAGGGTCTGAAGGCGCTGGTGTATAACGGCGTCTTCGTTGGGGGATTCAATTCCTTGCCGGCTTCCTGGACGAACCGGACCGGCCATCACCTGCTCGCGTTCTGCAGACAGTGCTGAGGACTGGATAATGCAAAGGGACCTTGACGCATTCTCTGGTGAGTTCGACGTGCTGGTGGTCGGTGCCGGCATACATGGAGCCTGTATCGCGCGTCTCGCCGCGCAAGCGGGACTCCGGGTCGCACTTATCGAGCGAGGGGACTTCGGCGTGGCGACCTCGCGGAATTCCGCGAAGCTCGTCCATGGCGGGCTGCGGTACATTCAGAACTTCGATATACCCCGCATCCGCGAGTCCGTGGTTTCCCAGCGCACTTGGTTCCGTTTCGCACCGCACTTGATGCGGCCTTTGCGGTTCGTGATGCCGACCTATGGCTTTGGGACGCGGAGTCCCCTGGCGCTCGGTGGTGGGATGCTGGCCTATCATCTGTCTGCCATCGGGAGAAATAGCGGTATTCCTCAATCGATCCGGTTGCCGGGCTCAGGCGTCATGACGCGAGGACGGCTGGTTGGCCTGCATCCGCTGCTCCAGCGCAAGGACGTGACGGGTGGGGCATTCTGGTACGACGGCCAGATGCACGATGCGGTGCGGGTCACGCTCGAATGTATCTGGGACGCCGTCGACGCTGGGGCCGTGGCGGCGAATCACCTGGGTGCCGAATCCCTGCTTCACGATGCCGGAGGTGTCAGGGGCGTGGTGGCCCGCGATCAGATCACTGGTCGGGAAGTGGAAGTTCGCGCCAAGGTCACGCTGAACGCCACGGGACCCTGGGTCGATGAGTTCTTGGCGCGCGGGCCGGCCGCCCTAAGGGGCGTCCGTATCACCGCATGGACCCGCAACATCAACTTGGTGACCCGTGCTCTTTACCCGGGCGAAGATGCCTTGGGTATCGCGAGCCGGCGGCCCGCGGGCGCGGCCATCGGCCAGCCGAAACGGCTGTTTTTTACCAGTCCATGGCATGGGTGCACCGTGGTCGGCACCACGCACGACCTGCATGAATCGCCTGCGGACGAACTGAGCGCGCCATCCGATGTGATTGAAACATTCGTTGGGGAGGTCAATGCCGCGGCTCCCGGTCTGGGGCTCGAGCTCGATGATATTCGCGCCGTTCACATCGGGCTTACGCCAACGGAAGACAGCGAGACCAACCGTGCCAAGCGCTCGATCGTGATCGATCATGCGGAAACCCAGGGAGTCGATGGCCTGATCAGCGTGGCAGGGATCAAGTACACGACGGCACCGCTGGTCGCCGGCAGGGTGGTCAGGCAAGTTTGTCGCAAGCTCGGACGGCCGGTGACGCTGCCATCGTTCAGCGAGCCTGCCGGCGGCGCGCCGGTCCTGGCCGCCGACGCAGACGGCTGCAGTGGCTTCGGTGCCGGCGATGAGCATGGCTGGGCTTCGATGGTTTATGGATCCCGCGCACTCACGTGCTTGGGCGACGTGTCCTCGGGTTGCCTGGGGAATGACGAGGTATTTCGCCGGCGTGTGAAATTCGGGATCGAGCAGGAAATGGTCGTGCGGCTATCGGATGCGGTCTTGAGGGCTACGGACTGGGCTGAGCGTGGATTGCTTTCAGCCGACCTCCTGGAGTGGTGTGCAGACCATATGGCAAAGTCGCTGGGGTGGTCGGCGGAACGCATGGCAGCCGAGAGCACTGACACCCTCAGGCTCCTCGAACGGTTTCGCATGGGTGTTCGGACTGCTCCAGTCACGAGCGGGACGTCCGCGGATAGGGTTGTCGCCTGAGGTTCGGTCCCCGGATCTTACATTGAGAGAATCGCCAAGGAGCTTGAGGTTATGCGGATCTTCGTAACGGGTGGAACGGGCTTCACCGGAGCTGCGTTGGTAGAGCGATTGTTGCGCGACGGCCACAGTGTAGTGTCCCTGGACAAGCAGCCGGGCCTGATCGACGACCAGCTCCGGGCCAAGGGCGCTGAACTTGTTTATGCCAGCGTGACGGATCGGGATGCGGTTGCAAAGTGCAGCGCAGGTGCGGAGGTCGTCATGCACCTTGCGGCGGCTTTTCGCGAGGTCGGCGTGCCGGATGAGATTTATAAATCTGTGAACGTGGAGGGCACTCGCATCGTGGCCGAAGAGGCCTTGAAGGCCGGCGCCCGCAAGCTGGTGTATTGCAGCACCCAGGGCGTGCATGGCCATATTGAGAATCCGCCAGGTGACGAGAACTCCCCGATCGCGCCGGCCGACTATTACCAGCAGACTAAGTACGAGGGCGAACTCGAACTGAAAATGCTCGACGGAGGTCCGCTCGAATACACGACTCTGAGACCTACGGCGATCTATGGCCCGGGAGACCCCGGGCGGTTCCAGATGATTTTTCGGCGAGCCAAGAAGGGGTTTTTCCCTATGTTTGGCAGTGGGCAGACTTACTACCATCCGGTCTACGTGGATAACCTGGTGGATGCCTTCGTGCTGGCGATGGAACCCGGCAAGGGAGCGGGGCAGGCCTACATCATCGGCGATGCTGAATACTTTCCTATCCAGGACCTGGTCAAGCATGTCGGCAAGGCCATCGACGTGGATGTGAAGGTGCCGCGTTATCCAATCTGGCCGCTGATCATAGCCGGACACGTCTGCGAAAAGGCGTGCAAGCCTTTCGGTATTGAGCCGCCAATATTCCCCCGACGCGTAGACTGGTTTCGTCAGGTGCGTGCATTTCGTATCGACAAGGCACGAAAGGAGCTTGGCTACGAGCCGAAAGTGGATATCCATACCGGGTTGAAGCGCACCGGTGACTGGTATATTTCGACCGGGCGGATCTAGCCGGCGATCAGTCGTCCAGAATGGTCCGCTTTGGACACTGGGCGGGGAATAAACGCCCCTGTTCAGGACGTGTTTTTTTCTCGGCTGAACTGGTTTCTAATGTCGCTCAGCCTGATCGAGGATCGCGCGAACAGCACGGCCCCAGGCAGGGAAGCGACGATGTGTGCCGCATGGCCAAGAAGTGAAAACGCCAGTGCCTGCGCCTCGGGAATACCCAGCAGACTATAGACCAACACCGCGGTGAATTCGCCAAACAGCCAGCCCTCGAGAATTATGGCGAGTTTTCTCAGGCACTGTGCAACCGCCACGGCCGCAATAATCGTGAAGATGTCGGCAGCGACGTTGAGAGCCAGGGCGCAGCAGAGCAGCAATACGATCTGCAATATTTGTTCGATCAGCGAGTAGATGAAATTAGCTACGAGCACCTGTGGGGCGTGTCGGAAACCCGAGTAGTGGTCATATATGGCGATGAGACCCTCACGGGCGCGGATCCAGGGCAGCCGGTTGATAATGCCAAGCACGAGTGGGCGATGCAGTGTCAGGCGGAGGACGACCAGCATCACCATCATCAACAGCGGGATGCTGACCAGGAGAATCTCAATGGAGTCGTCGTGCGCACGGCTAAGCACCATCAACCCACCGCATATGGCCAGGAAAGTCGCGGTGAACATCGCGATGAGTTTCTCCACAACCATGGTGGCGAGAACTCCGGAACCCGCTCCGTACCGACTCGAAATAATGAGCGCGCGGAGCGCATCTCCTCCGAGGCTGCTGGGCAGGAATCGCTGCACGAAGGCGGATTGGTAGTAGGCACTCAAAACTGCCGGGAATCTTGCCGGATTGCGAACGTGCCGCAGAAGGTGCAGCCATTTCCCCGCCATAAGAAAGCGGTCGATCGTCGCTAGCAATAGTATTACAGCGAGCCAAGCCGGGGTGATCGACGCGATACTCTTTGCAACTTCGCCGAAGTCGATGAAATACCAGGCCGCCAGCCCCACCAGGATAATGACCAGGGCGTGCCAGAGAGCTGCTGCGCGGTTTTTCTTCGCCGGTTGTTTAGCTCGGGAGCTCATTTGGAGTGCTGTGATACGACATTCGGCCGAAACTCGGAGCAGAATACTCCGGTTTCAGGAATTGTCTGCGGCTTGGGTCACACGGGAGGCAGGCAATTCGTGATAGTTTTTCGCATTTGGCGGACGCTAGTCGAAACTTCATGTTGTGGGAAAACTTATGAGCGGCGAAAACTTCCAGGCACTCGCAACTATAATCGGCGAAGTTATGTCGATCGATCCGGATAAGGTGGCTCCGGAGACCACGGCCGACGATGTCGATTCGTGGGATTCACTCAATCATCTGCGCCTTATTACCGCGGTAGAGGAGCGTTTCCAGATACGGCTTTCGATGATGGAGATCATGGGTCTAGAATGCGTTGGCGATCTGTTTGCCGCCGTTGAGAGCAAAGTGGCAACACCATGAAACTTGTCAAAGCAGCGCGCCGCTTCCTGGTGCCGGCATTCCTTCGGACGCTTATCTACGGGCTCAAATACCGAGCGTATGTCAGCCCACGCGCGGAAGTCGACTTCACGCCGAACCTGCGGCTTGGCAAAGGCGTTGTGATCAGCGCGTTCACCAAGCTCAAGGCGACGGATGGTCCCGTCACTATTGGAGCTCGTTCCGCAATAGGTCCCGGCTGCTTCATCAGTTCAGGGACCCAGGGGATCACGATCGGCTCTGATGTAATGGTCGCGGCAAACTCCGCCATGGTAGCGAACAACCATCGTTATGATCGGGTTGACGTGCCGATGAACCAACAGGGCCATACTTCGCTGGGCATCCAGATCGGCGACGATGTGTGGATTGGGGCGAATAGCGTGGTGCTGGACGGCGCGAGCATCCAGGCGGGAACCATTGTAACTGCCGGGTCAGTGGTCTCCAGCAAGATTGGAGCCCGGAAAATCGTTACCGGAAATCCGGCCAAGGCGATTTTCGAGCGACGCTGACGGATTATTGCATCCGATAAGCGGGTAAGGTTTAAACGAGCTGCTCAATCAAGCGGGAGCGATCGATCTTCCCGCTGGCGGTCAGCGGCATTTCATCGAGCCGAATGATGTGCCGCGGTTGCATGTAAACCGGTAATACTTTCGCAAGATGGTCCCGTAACTCGCGGTCTGATCGTCTCCCCGGCTCCAGAAATAACGCCAGCACCGGGTGCCCGTCTGCATCGGGACGGGCCAGAGCCGTGACCAGCGATGCACCGGTAAACGCACGGGTATGGGCTTCGATCTCGCCGAGTTCGATCCGGTGTCCGTCGATCTTGACCTGGAAATCTTTACGCATGCGCCACATAAGCGGGCCCGATGGCATTGTCGCCACGAGGTCCCCGGTTCGGTAGAAGCGAGTAGGCAGGCCATCGACGTCGATATTGCAGAAGGCTTCCGAGTTCTTCGTGGGATTCTTCCAGTAGCCGGGTGTCAACTGGGGCCCCGAGATACATAGTTCACCCTCCTGACCAGGACCTACAGGCTGGTCTTCGGTGTCCAGTATCGTGTGGCCGTTCCCCATCATGGGGTAGCCGATCGGCACAATCCCGTTTTCGGATTCTTCCGCAGCCTGCTCACGCTCCCAATCGTAGATGTAGCAGAGAATTGTCGCTTCTGTCGGGCCATATGCGTTCTGAATAAGCGCGTTGGGAACACAGCGGCTCCACCCTTCAGTCAAACTATTCAGCAGCGCTTCGCCGGCGAATATCGAGTGCTTCAGCTCAGGCAGCTGCAACTCGCTGAAAAAACGTTCCAGGTAGGCAAGCACCGAGGGCACCATCACAGCGACGCTTATTCGTTCGTTCTGCAGGATTTTTACGATATTCAAGTATGAAATACCCCTGTGGGGTACAACGTGGCAGGAGGCGCCGTACCGCAGGGGGCCAAAGAAACATTGAACTGACAGGTCAAAGCTCAGCTCGAACATCTGCAAAACCCGGTCGTCCGCTGACAGTCTGCAGGTCGGGTCCGCATCCCAGGAAGCGAAGAAGGCAGCGAGATTCCCGTGGGTTATGGGCACGCCCTTCGGTGTCCCAGTGCTGCCCGAGGTGAACAGCATGTATGCGATGTCATCGGCTGTGACTTGTTCGATTCGCCGATCAGGTTCCGGGAGGTCGTTCTCGTTCGTGGAAACCATCGGGATTCCGATCGCGGTTGCCGCCTCGCTGGCAGCTTCGAAAGCTGCACTCGCAAGGATCAGCGGAACTTCCGCGCTGCGCAGGATCTCCTCGTTGCGTGCGGCGGGATTGCCTTTGTTCAGAGGGATGTAGGCGCAACCCGCCAGCCAGCAGGCCAGCATGCCCGCATAAGTCATACTGTCGTCCGCGGCGACCACCGCAATTCGGGAGCTTATCTCCGCGTGACGGCGAATCAACCTTTTTATGCGGAGCGCAGATTCCAGCAGTTCGGCATAGCTAAGATGGCGATCATGGCAGGCGAGCGCGAGGCGTTCGGGGTTGGCAGCCACGTTTTCTAGAAAAGAATCGATTACAAGAGTAGCCATCGCAAGGGTGTCCAAGTCCTGTCAGGTCACTTCCTCAACCGCATATTCGCGGATATCTCGCGCATGCGTAAAAATGATGATCTCGCCAACAAGCCCGAGCGTGAACACCTGCACGCCGAGAGTGATGAGCAGCGCGGCGAGAATTAGTGCGGGACGGTCACCCAGGCCCTGGTCCATAAATACCCGTTGAACAACCAGCCAGCTGGTCCACAGGGCGCCAACCAGTGCGATCGCCGTGCCGATCAAGCCGAAGAATCGCAGCGGTTTTTTGGTGAATCGCGCCAGGAAAAACACGGACACCAGGTCGAGAATGCGTCGTAAGAACACGCCTGGGCCATACGGGCGATGAACCAGGTCGCGCGGAGACTGGGCCAGCGGCACTTCTGTTACGGAAAAGCCGCGCATCGATGCGAGTACGGGGAGAAAACGGTGTTGATCCCCATAGATCGGTATCTCTTCCAGCACGTTTCTGCTCATTAGCCGGGCACCGCAACCGAGATCGCTCAGCTGGGTTCCAGTGATCGCCCTGACCAGAGCGTTGAATACCCGGCCAAGCACCCGGTTCCAGGCCGACCCCGCACGGGGGTGGCGACACGCAACCGTCATATGGCTTGTCTTGCGAGAAGACCACAGGTCCGCGATCGAAGCCGGCTCAACCTGGTAGTAGGAAGGCAGCGTCATGACCCAGGTTCCGGAGGACGCGCTGAACCCGGCGGAAATTGCAGCGGCCTCGCCGAACCATTTGCCGAACTGCAAGATGATCAACTCCTCACCGCGCGAACGGAGCTCGCGCAGCTGTTGCAGAGCTTGCGGCTTCGGACCGTCGAGGACGTAGATAAACTCCAGGTCCTGTTCTACCGTAAGCAGCGCCTTGCGATAATCATCATGCAGGGTGCGCAGATCGTCATGCCGCTCGCTCACGGGCACGATCACCGTAAGGCGATCAGGCACAACAGTTATCCGTCCGGAGCCTGGCGATTGCCCGACAACATCGTTCATTTGTCAATCAGCCTTTTCAAGAAATAGGTGGCGTCAATCAGCCGGGCGTCGCCGGTGCGTACCGCCAGTTCCACTAACACGCCGGTGAAAAGCATCATCACGCCGGAAGAGACGAGTAGCAGGCCGGCGCCGGCAAACACAACCGGGCTTCTTCCCTCCGCTGCGATGAATTCGTACATGGCGTAGCCGAGTAGTGGCAATCCCATCATCAATAGCGGCAAGGACAAGCGGCTGAACCAGTGCATCGGCTGTGTGGCCGCCCGGCTCAGGGTCTTGATCGCGACCAGGTCCATCAGAACTCGCCAGGTGCGAGAAATCCCATATTTGGAAGTCCCGAACTGGCGAGCGTGGTGCCTGACTTTCAGTTCTGCGATCTCCGCACCTGAAATCCGTGCCATGGCGGGAATGAAGCGGTGCATCTCAGAATACAGAGGGACATTCTTGATGACTTTGGCCCGATAGGCTTTCAAGGAACAGCCATTGTCCTTGATCGGTACGCCGGTGACTCGACCGATGAGCCAGTTGGCGATTTTCGAGGGAATTTTCCTGCTGACGAGCTTGTCCTGGCGATCGAAGCGCCAGCCGACGACAAGGTCGAAGCCCTCATCGAGTTTGGCCACGAGCATCGGGATGTCTCTCGGGTCGTTCTGCAGGTCCCCGTCCATCGTGACGATGACGCTACCCCGCGCGTACTCGATGCCAGCGGCCATCGCGGGCGTCTGGCCGAAATTGCGCCGGAACCTGATGCCTCTGACGCGGGCGTCGGTGCTCGCGATGTCCTGGACTATCTGCCATGTTCGGTCACGACTGCCGTCATCCACGAGCAACAACTCGTAGTTCAGCCCGGAAGGATCCAGCGCTGCGCACACGGCGTCATACAACGCCGTTGCGCTTTCTTCCTCGTTGTAAAGGGGAACGACCACCGACAAACTGGGCTGGCTGGCCTGGGTGTCGTCAGATCCTTGAGACACGACTTTCACTTTCGCCACGTGATTTCCCGAGGCCTTCTGGCGGCTTAGTTGGCTGGGTTTTAGACGTTTACCCTAACGCGTTGAGTCAGTTAGGGCTGTGATCCAGTTCCAAGTACTAATCCGACACACTATCACTTCAACACGATCGGCGTGAGAGATGATGCCGGTTTTTTTTGGTTTGGTTTGGTGATTCCTCGCAGGCGTGGCCTGGTTGGAGAGGCGTGGTCTGGTTGGAGAGTAAAGGTTCGCACGAAAACCCGCGGACCCGGCGCGTCATTCTCGGCTTGGAATATGTAAAAAAATCTTATCGCCATAGAAAACTACCGTGGCATCGTTTCATATGTGTGCAACCCGCCTGCATCTATACTAACTATGCGGGGCGAAGGCGAATCAGTCCGCCTGTGACGGGAATCACGTTGTGTCGAGGGGAAATCCTTTTAAATTCCAGCAGTCGGGAGACACCGAGCAAGTCGAGCCCCGCGACTCGTCGAAGGAATATCCAGTTCTGAAGCCCGTGAATACCAAAACCGAATCCTTGCCTGGTTCTCCTAACACCCCCAAGCATCGCCGCTGGCGCGTCTCCAAGACGTCCGTGGAGATCTTCGGGCAGAACATCGACCTGTGGGCCCTGATCATCGGCACCGTGGACTTCCTGCTGTTGTGCGTGGCGGTCCACCTTGCGGGCGTCGTCCTGCACGCCGGTGACATCGAGCAACTGCGGGCCGCTGTGGGCGCCCCGTGGACCGAATCACTGGTGTTCGCGGGGGTGGTGCTGTCCGCGCTCGTCGCCATGGGCCTCTACAACCGCCGGCTCGATGCTCGCACGGCCTCCGTGATCGCCCGCATGGTCGTAGGGCTCGTGATCGGCGCGCTGGCCATGGCCATCCTGATGTTTTTCATGGGATCTTTGACCCTGAACCGGAGCACGCTGGCGCTCTCGATCTGCATCGCCCTGCCGCTACTCGCCACTTCGCGGCTGGTGTTCGTGCAGGTGGTCGGCCGGGAGCGCTTCGCGCGCCGGGTGCTCGTGTATGGCGCGGGTGCGAAGGCGGCGGAGGTCCAGAACGTGCGCGTGCGGCAGGATCTGCGCAATTTCCAGGTGGTCGGCTATGTTCCCACCGAGGGCTCCACGGCCAAGGTGCCGCCCGAGGCGCGGGTCCAGACGGGCGATTCCCTGCGCGACTTCGTGCTGGAACATGACGTGGACGAGGTGGTGGTCGCTATGGAAGATCGCCGGCGCGGCCTGCCGGTGCACCAGCTGCTGGATTGCCGGCTGGCTGGCGTGCCGGTGACCGACGTACTGGATTTCATGGAGCGCGAGAGCGGCAAGGTCGAGCTGTCCATGCTCTACCCGAGCTGGTTGATTTACTCCGAGGGTATCAACAGCCGCGGCGTGGCGCGCTTGCTGACGCGGACCCTCGATCTCATTGCCGCGGGGATACTACTGGTGCTGACCGCCCCGTTGATGCTGCTCACCGCGCTGGCGATCTGGGTCTCATCCGGCTTCCGCGGCAACGTGTTTTATGCCCAGACCCGCGTCGGCCTGGAGGGTGAGCCCTTCACGCTCTTCAAGTTCCGCAGCATGCGCGAGGACGCGGAGAAGGACGGCGCCAAGTGGGCGCAGCAGAACGACCCGCGCGTGACCTCGGTCGGCCGGTTCATCCGCGCGACCCGCATCGACGAGCTGCCGCAGCTGTTCAACGTGCTGGCGGGGCGGATGAGCTTCGTGGGTCCCCGGCCCGAGCGGCCGGAATTCGTCGAGCAGCTCGCTGAAAAGATTCCCTATTACCGCGAGCGCCATTGCGTGAAGCCGGGCATCACCGGGTGGGCGCAGCTCTGCTACCCCTATGGCGCGTCCGAGCACGACGCCCTGGAAAAGCTGCAGTACGACCTGTACTACGTGAAGAACAAGTCGATCCTGTTCGACCTGGTGATCCTGTTGCAGACCGCCGAGGTGGTGCTGTGGCGGAAGGGATCGCGCTAGCCCAGGGGTCGCGCTAGCCCTGGCCCGGATGTCCTCGGCGCGCGTGTCGAGGATTCTTACACGTTGGGCGGCTTCGCATCTTGCAAGGTGCGCGGCGGCGAATCTTGCACGTTGGCCGGCTTCGCAAATCAGCCGATCGTCTTGCTGACTTCCTGTGACGGGGCGCTTTCCAGCCCGTCCTTCGTCACGGCCTTGACCGCGAAGAACCAGGTGCCGGGTCCGAGACCCTCGATCATGTAGCGCGTGACGCCGGGATTATCGAGCTCGATGACGATGTCGTAGTTGCGGGATTGCTGGCCGTAGAGCACCTCGTAGCCGGCGAGTTCACCGATCGGTGAACCGTCCGCGCGCTCGGTGGGGGCGCTCCAGCTCAAAGTTGCATTGCCCGTTACCGCACCCCGGGCCACCACGTTGACAGAAAACGCCGACAGGCTCGCCGTGGCCTGGCCATCGCTGACGGTGAGCGCGATGCCGTTCCAGCTGCGCACGTCACCCTCGCCGGGGGTGCCGTGTACCCGGCCGGTGCTCGCGTCGAGTGAAAGCCAGCCCGGCAGGTTGCTCGCCGACACGGTGAGCTGGTCACCATCCGGATCCGCGATGCTGGGCTGGAAGGTCCATGGCTCGCCGACCGTGACCGAGGTGGGCGGGCTGCCGGAGATCGTCGGCGGCGCATTGGTATCCGGGGGCGGGCTTGGCGGAGGCGGCGGGGTCGGCGAAGGAGATGGCTGTCCGGCGCCCGGGGGAGGCTGGTTGCCGCCCGGCGCACCAGCAATGTCGTTGTCGCCAAAACATCCCGCCAGCACCAGGCAGGCGATGATCGGCACGAATCGCGAACCGCTCGTTTGCCGTTGTTCCATATGACCTCGGTCGGGTGGAAGGAGGCGCCACCCGGCGCAGGTAGGGCTGAAAGATGCGCTTTTCTAGCATCAGTAATTAAGTCAAACAACAAGGGTTTGGCGAAATTTTTATTAACAAACATAAAGTTGCGCGGATAACGTCGGATTTCGAAGCCCGATTCACCTTATAAATCGGCAGCTTGTGGCGAATCTTTAACCAATTGTCGAGGTGCTGTTGTGGCGTTTTTCTAGATTTGGCATGAACCGTCGTGGGCAAATCCGTGCTGCTATGCGGAAATCAGCTTCCTTGGGGGTGTGTTTTCGCGTGTCCGAGGACGTTTTGGTGGTTGGGGCGTGCGCAGATTTGCGCGGGCGCTGGGTTGGGACAGCGCGGATGAGGATGAGAGGGTGCGACTCGGCCCGGGCGTCGTGGGCGTCGGCTAAGTCCGAAAAAGAAAGGGCCCCGAAAGGGGCCCTTGCAAGGTCGACTCCAAGGAGTCGTAGACGTGTCTGTGTCTAGCCGCGGCGGCGCATCATCCCGGCGCCCAGCAGGCCGAGACCGAGGAGGGCGAGGGTGCCGGGCTCGGGCACGCGACCGACGGTAACGTCGTCGACGCCGAAGCCGTCGTTCCCGTTGTTGGTGACAATCCGGATGCTCTCGATGTCCAACTCAGAGAAGAAGGACACGTAGAACACGCCCTTGTTGCCAAGCTTGCCTTTGAAGATGTCATCGATCGACAAGGTAAACGTGCCGTCAGTGGTTTCGAAATCGAAGCTCCCGCCAGCATCGTTGGGGTCTGTGATGAAGAAACCCACGGCATTGTTGCCCGCCGCCACATTGAACAGGAATTTCTGGGCGTCGAAGCTGTCGAGCCACTTGTTACCCGGGTCCGTGGTATTAAAGCGGCCGGAGAACGGGTTCGTGCCGGGGTCTCCGTTCAGAATGGCGAGGCCCTCATCGCAGTCGTAGCCCATGGACACGTTGTCGCACGCCCCGCCCGTGCCCGGCACTTCGCTTACGAATTCGCCGACAGACGTCATGATCGACAGGTATTGGGTGTTATCGTCAACGTCGGCGACGTCTTCGAAATCCTCGGTGGTGTAACCCGCCTGGAGGGTGCTCAGGAAGGCCAGTTCGGCATTCTTGGCAGCAGTCAGGTCGTTGGCGCTGATCTGGTAGGTAATTGGGCCGGCATGGGCAACACCGGCAACAGCCAGGGCTGCGACGGCGGAGAGAGCGAAAAGGGATGACTTGCGAATCATGGATGTTACCTTGGGTCACGAACGAATTACTTAGTTGCGTTTCATGATGCACAAGGCGTGCCAACTCGAAAATAACGAATAAAAACATCATTTTATGAATTTACCCATCGCGCCCCGCAGCCGGGTCTGTAAAGTCCGCCGACGTGAGCCACGTCACACTTTTCCCCGGCCAAAAAAATGCGCGGGCCACTCGCGCAGCCCGCGCATGGGAACCGGTCCCAGGGGACCGTTGCACTGCTCCCGAGACCGTTACTGGATCGTCTTGCTCACGACGGCTGACTTGGTGCTTTCGAGACCATCGGCGCATATGGCGGTGACCGCGAAATACCACGTGCCCTGACCGAGGTCCTGGATCTGGTGGCTGGTCGTGCCGCCGGGCAGTGTGATGACCTGGTCCAGCTGCGAGCCGTTGAGGCTGTAGTAGATCTTGTAACTGGCGACCGTGCCCATCGCCGAGCCGTCCACGCGCTCGGTCGGCGGGGCCCAGCTCAGTGTGGCCGAGCCGGTGACCGGCGGCGGCGCAAGCACCGTCAGGGTGAATGCCGGGAGGCTGACGGTGTACTCGCCGTCGGTCACGGAGATCGTGATCGGTCCGGTGGTACCGACATCGCCGACGCCGGGGGTGCCCTGCAGGTGTCCGTTCGAGGCGTTCAGGCTCATCCACCTGGGCTTACCGGTGACCGAGAAGGTCAGCGGATCGCCCTCGGGGTCAGACGCGTTTGGCGTGAAGTTCCACCCGTCGTTGACCTGCAGCTCGGTGGTCGCAGGCGTGCCGGAGATCTGGGGAGCCTGGTTGACAGGGACCGGATCCGGGATCGGCTCGGGGTCGGGCTCAGGCTCAGGAGTCGGCTCGGGGTCGGGCTCAGGGGTCGGCTCGGGGTCGGGCTCAGGGGTCGGCTCGGGGTCGGGCTCAGGGGTCGGTTCCGGGGTCGGTTCCGGGGTCGGTTCCGGGGTCGGTTCCGGGGTCGGTTCCGGGGTCGGTTCTTGAGGTGCCGCCACGCGGGCCTGGGCGTTGATCGCGTCCACCTGCGCCTCGGGCGCATATGCGGTGTCGAGCGTCGCCTGGCGCAGGGCCGTCTGCAGGTCGGCGGGGAGCTGCGCGGCGAGGTCGACAGGACTCGTGCCGGGTGCGGCCGCGTCCATGACCGAAATGGCCGCCGCGATGGCCGGATCGTTGTTGATCTGTTGTGCAGCGCGCAGCAGGCGGCTGGCCTGGACGAACGCCGTCGCGGGGATCGGCAGGGTGCTGACCGAGGCGTCCGGGTCGGCGTTGGGGCGGACCTGGCGCACGGCCTGGTCCATCGCGTCGGTCGCATTCACGTCGTACACGCGCAATTCGTTGCTCATGGTCTCGAGCAGGACGGCTGCGCTGGCGACGTTGGCGACCGCGGCGATCCGGGAGCGGCTTTCGAGGCCGCCCATGCCGTCGATCCAGCCGTCGATCAGGTCGGACGCGAGGGCCTGCATGATGGCGTCCCCGTCCATGGTGCTGCCGGTAGCGGTCATGGCATCGCGGGTGCGACGGATCATTTCGCCGAGCGTTTCGCTGGAGCGGACGATCATGTGGATGTTTTCGTCGGTGATCGGGGTCTCGACGGGATCGGCGATCACCGCCGTGTCGAGACCGAAGCCGTAGCGCGTGACGACGGCGTGGCTGGCGGCAGTGACGGTCTCGTTGCTGACGCCGCCGTTCATGCGGGCGGCTTCGAAGATCAGCGTCGAGAAGGGGTTCAGGTTCTTGACGGTGCGGTTCGACGGGCTATGCAGGACGGCGACCAGTTCGAAATCGGGAGCGAGTCCGGTGACGAGGTCGGTGCCCTGGTCGGCGCGAATCGTGAGTGCGTAATGCTTGCCCTGGGTCTTGATCCTGACGTCGTAGTCGGCGGTGCTGCCGCTGGTGCTTTCGCTGAGCAGGAGGCCGGTGTTGGCGAGGACGCGGACGCGGGCGCCGATGATGGGGCCGTCGCCGACGCTGCCGGTGATGTGGGTTTCGACCTCGGGATCGATTGGCGGGGTCGTGCTGGGGGGCGGCGTCGTGCTGCTTGGCGGCGGCGGCGTCACGGCCGCCGCGGTGTCATCGCTCTCGCTGCCGCAGCCGCTCAGCGTCGTCAGCAGGAATGCAACCGTCAGTGCGGTGAAACGCGACTTTAGAAGTGTGTTCCAGGTAGCCATGGCGAAACCTCGCTTCGCATCATGGCCACGGAAAAGTTGAACTCACGGGTAGCAGTGCATTGCAGTGCGCGGACAGGACCGCGCCGGATCGGACGCGCCGGAGAGGGAAAGAGGCTCGCTAACCTGGAGCGGCGTTGCAGCCTGAGATATGAAGAATGTCTTTCCATGTTTTCTGGCGGCCCCGCTATCGTAGAACCCTGCGTTGGGTTCCTTAGACCGGTGGCTTTGCGTCCTCACCTTTCAGTGAGTTTGCCTTTTTCAGTGGCCTCGACTTTCGTAAGTCTTTACGTATCGCCCGTTTCCGGGATGTACCGACAGGGGAAACCGCCGAGAGGCTTGGCCGTTCGGGGGTCTTTGGTACAGGAGGTTGCCGTTTGGCTGGAGGGCGCCCTGGGAGGGGGAGTAGCGCGATCCGGTTCTTTGGCAACCCCGCTGTCGTAGGACCTTGTCCCTTAGACCGGTGGCTTTGCGTCCCCGCCTTTCGACGAGTTTGCCCTTGTCAGTGGGGGTAGTTCTACGCCCGGTCGGGGTGGGGTGCAATAGGTATTTGGCGCGGGTTTGGGGGGAGAGATGGGAAGTGTGACGGGGGTCACACTCTGGTTGGCTGGTTGGGGTCGGACCGTAGTAAGTGTATGAAATAAATAGAGAAAGGGCAAAATACGCCCTTTTTAGAAGGCTTAGAATGGATTTCTCTTGGGTAAAAACGGCTTCTAAGGCCGGTCAACTCGCTTAAAGCCTGAATCGCACTCCGGGGGGGCATTGCGGTGAAATGCCTTGGTATAGCCGACGCGAGCGACGCCATCATTCTTGCAAAGGTGTGGCTCGAAAAAGAAAAGCCCCCTGCAACTTCGTTGCAGGGGGCTTTTGCGTCGGTCTACGGATCGACGGAAACCCGTCCTTCCGAATCAGTTCAGGCAGCAGCGCGTCTACGCGCGAAGCCAACGCCGATCAGGCCAAGTCCCAACAGAGCCAGTGTGCCAGGCTCCGGTACAGCAGTTGCCACCTCGAAGGCGACGCCGTTGGCGCTTGAGAGTTCAACTTTATCAAACTTGCCGACGAAACTGACGTAGGCATCGAAACCGAAATTGTTCGCGGTGCCCCCACCAATAGAACTCAGCGTCGTGCCAGTGATGGCCAGGACGTTGCTACCGCCGGAGAAGAACGTCACCACGTTGTACGAGTCCACCGATCCCCAGTAGAAATCGAACGCGCCGTCCAGGTCGGAGATGACGATCTTACTGATTGCGCCCGGAGGCACATTTTTACTGCTGGTCACGTTATATGACAACGTCTTGTCCGGGTCGGACGAGTCCCACCCGGGAGTCTTGTAGTCGCCGGGCTCGAATTCAGCGGGAGCAATAACAGCGCCACCGCTTACGGTGTAGCGGTCGCCGAGTTGTACGCAGGTTGCGGCAATGCAGTCCTCGCCAAGGTATTCGCCTGTGATTCCGCTGGAAGTGTCGTCAACGAAAATCGGCCCAGCGGACGCAACGCCGGTCCCCAACGCAGACAATGCCAAAAGGCTCGCTGCCGCGCCGAAAGTCTTGTATCTCTGAGTCAAGTTCATTTTTTCATTCCCTCGCGCCTGATCCGCGCAGTTTCGTTCTAAACCGTCATCCGGGATGTGAATCCCGTTCGTGGAGAGACATACAAGTTTCGTACCATAGTCTCAACCGACTGAAATAAATGCCGTTATTGCGGCGCGACAGCGTTCGAGAATCAGAAATTGTAAGGAATTTCGACAAAAAGCCGGGTGGTCTACGCGCTGTACCGCGGCGCCCGCTCCCAGGCCAGCGAGGAGGCGACGATCTGGTCCAGGTCGTCGTGCTTCGGCGTCCAGCCAAACAGCTCGCGGATGCGGCTCGCGTTCGCAACCAGCGTCGGCGGATCGCCGGCGCGACGCTCGGCCTCGCGCACGGGCAGCGGCTCGCCAGTGACGCGTTCGAAGGCCTGCGCAACTTCACGCACACTGTAGCCGTGCCCGTAGCCGCAGTTGAGCACCTTTGGTTCGCCGCCGTCGCGCAACCAGCGCAACGCATCGAGATGCGCGGTGGCCAGGTCTTCGACATGGATGTAGTCACGCACGCCAGTGCCGTCCGGCGTGTCGTAGTCGGTGCCAAAAATGGTGAGCGCTTCGCGTTTCCCAACCACCACTTCGCACGCGACCTTCACCAGCAGCGTGGCATTCGGCGTGGATTGGCCGATGCGCCCTTCGGGATCGCTGCCGGCCACATTGAAGTAACGCAGCGCGACGTATGACGGGCCACCCGCCGCCGCGAGATCCCGCAGCATCCACTCGCTCATCAGCTTGGACGTGCCATAAGCGTTGATCGGCGCCGTCGGCGTGTCTTCGCTCGCGACGCCGCCCGGCGGCAGGCCGTACACGGCGGCCGTGGACGAGAACACGATGTGCTTCACCCCGGCCTCGGCAGCGCACTGCAGGAGATTCCGCGTCGCGCAGGTGTTGTTCCGGTAGTACTTCAGCGGATCGGTGACCGATTCCGGGACCACGGTATGCGCTGCGAAGTGCATGATCGTGTCGATGTCGTGCTCGGCCAGGACGCGGCTCACGAGCGCCTGGTCACCGGTATCGCCGATCACCAGTTCGCCATGCGTCACGGCTTCGCGAAACCCGGTACACAGGTTGTCGAGCGTTACGACACGCTCGCCGGCTTCGCCGAGTTGTCGCGCCACGTGGCTGCCGATGTAGCCGGCACCGCCGGTGACGAGAATCCCTTGCGCCATCTGTGTTCTCCGGGGAGTTGACGGGTTCGCATCATAGCAATCGTCGGGCGGCGAGAAATGCCAAATCGGTCAAGCTACCGGCGCCCTGGGGATCGATTGACGAAAAGAAAAGGGCAGCCTTGCGGCTGCCCTTTGTCATGTTGCGTCGGTCGCTGTAAGGAGCGGGGTCGGCGCACCTCCCCTTCGTTGTCTTACTGGCTCCGGCGACGACGCAGGGCGCCCGCGCCGATGAGGCCGAGGCCGAGCAGCGCCAATGTGCCAGGCTCCGGCACCTGCGCGAACGCGTGGTTGTCGGACTCGAAGGCGAACTGCGTGGTGCTGATCACGATCTTGTCGTAGCTGGTGGCGCCCAGGAAGATGTTGACGTAGCGGTTCGCCGGGTCGGCCGTCTGGTTGCCGAAGAAGTTCGGGTTGGCGATGACCTGTGCTCCGGTGAGCGTGAGCACTTCGGTTGCACCATTGAAGAACGACAGCGTGTTGTAGTCGTCGATCGAACCCCAGTAAAGGCCGAAGTAGTTGTACGTGACGCCGGTATCGAAAGTGATGGTGTGGGAACCGGCGCGCTGGCCAAGGGCCACGGACAGGTACTGCGTCGTGTTGCCGGCGGGTGCCGCATATGCGCCGCTCGACGACCCTTTTACGACACCGCCTTGACCAAAGAAACCTGCAGGACCTCTTGTGTTGAGAAGGCTGTCATCGTTGAAATCGATGACCGTCGCGCCTGCGACCGGTGTCGTCAGGCCGCTGCCATCTGAGGCGTCAGCGCTGTTGAAGGTGATGATCGGCGCCGCATGGGCTGCAAAGCCGAACAAGCTGAGCGCGAGAGCGGCGGCGATACGATTGAGGTTCTTCATGCGCGTCAATCCGATGATGAGTGATTGAGTGAGGCATGCAGTTATCATGCCAGAACGCGTAACTATCTATAAATAATGACAATATCTTAGGTGTCGATGGCGCGCGGCGCGGTAGTCGTAAAGCTGGTCGACAAGACGTGCGTCACGGTTTTGGGTCTGCCTCGGGGCTTGCCTCGGGTCGGACCGCGTTATCTCCATGCAATCTAACGATAAAGACCCTCATAAGCACCGCGATCGGCGCTTAGGATGCAAATACAGCGCCTGAAATCGCGTTGTAAGGAACCAAGACCCATGCCGCGCGCCAACCGCGTATTCATCCCCGGCCACGTCTGGCATATCACCCAGCGCTGCCACCAGCGCGAATTCCTGCTGAAGGCGCGGATCGATCGTCGGCGCTGGCTCTACTGGTTGTTCGAGGCGCAGCGTCGCTATGGACTGTGCGTGCTGAACTACATCGTGACCTGCAACCACATCCACCTGCTGGTGCGCGACCAGCGCAACGGCGAAATCGCCGCGGCCATGCGGCTCGTGGCGGGGCGGACCGGGCAAGAGCACAACGACCGCCGCAAGCGGAGCGGCGCCTTCTGGCAGGACCGGTATCACGCGACCGCGGTCGCGAGTGACGGCCACCTGCTCCGGTGCATGAGTTACATCGACCTGAACATGGTGCGCGCCGGGGTGGTGGCGCATCCGTTCGAATGGCCGGAGAGTGGTTATTGCGAGTTGCAACGGCTGCCGCAACGCTACCGGATCATCGACACCGCGGCGCTGTGCGCGCTGGTCGGGTGCCAGTCGCCAGAGGCGCTCAGGCGTCGCGCCAGGGCCTGGACCGAACGTGTGCTGGGGGAGAGTGCGCCGGTCCGCCAGCCCGAGTGGACCGAAAGTGTGGCTGTCGGGAGCAAGCGATTCCTGCGCACGGTCAAGGGGGATCTCGGCCCGCGGGCCGTGTCACGCGCCATTGACGAGGCGTGGGGTGTGTCCTGCCTGCGCGAGGCGCCGCCCGATTACTCCAGCGCGACGGGGAGACGTCATCCGGCCGGCCGCGCGGACGATTGATAGAAATGGTGAAAAAGTAACCTTTTCAGCGTAATATACCCGGCTGCCTTAGAAAGCGAATTTACGGGGGTAAATCGCGTCCTAAGGGTCTCCCGAGGGCTGTTTTTCGGCCCTTTTCTTTTTTGCAACAGGCACTTGCCACGGTCCGACCCGCATGAATCTTCGCAACATCGCCATCATCGCGCACGTAGACCACGGCAAGACGACGCTCGTGGACAAGCTGCTGCGCCAGTCGCAGACGCTCGCGGACCGTGAGGAGCTGCAGGAACGGGCGATGGACTCGAATCCGCAGGAGCGGGAGCGCGGCATCACGATCCTGGCCAAGAACACGGCGATTCGCTGGAACGATTACCGCATCAACATCGTGGATACCCCGGGGCATGCCGACTTCGGCGGCGAGGTCGAGCGCGTGCTGTCGATGGTGGACTCGGTGCTGCTGCTGGTCGATGCAGTCGACGGGCCGATGCCGCAAACGCGGTTCGTGACGCGCAAGGCCTTCGACCACGGCCTGCGTCCCATCGTCGTGATCAACAAGGTGGATCGCGATGGCGCGCGGCCGCATTGGGCGGTGGAGAAAACGTTCGACCTGATGGACAGCCTCGGCGCCAGCGACGAGCAGCTCGACTTCCCGACCGTGTATGCCTCGGCCTTGCTCGGCCGCGCGGGACATAGCCCGGACGAACTTGCGGACGACATGCAGCCGTTGTTCGAGACGATCGTGTCCCGGTGTCCGCCGCCCGACGTGCGCCATGACGGGCCGCTGCAGCTGCAGGTCAGTGCGCTCGATTACTCAAGCTACGTCGGCGCGATCGGCATCGGCCTGGTGAAGCGCGGCAAGATCACGCGCAACAGCCCGGTGACGGTGGTCGGCGCGGACGGCTCGGTGCGCAACGAGAAAGTCATGCAGGTCTATTCGTTCCTCGGCCTGAAGCGGGTCGAGGTGGACGAGGCGGAGGCCGGGGAGATCGTGTGTTTTGCGGGGCTCGATCATCCGCGCATCTCCGACACGCTGTGCGAGCCGGGCAAGCCGGAGGCGTTGCCGCCGCTGACGGTCGATGAACCGACCATCCAGATGACCTTCGAGACGAACGATTCGCCGTTCGCCGGGCGCGATGGCAAGTTCGTCACCAGTCGGCAGGTGCGCGAGCGCTTGTATCGCGAGGCCGTGCACAACGTCGCGTTGCGCGTGGAGGACACGGAGGACGCGGAGCGTTTCCTGGTCTCCGGTCGGGGTGAGCTGCACCTGTCCGTGTTGCTGGAGACGATGCGCCGCGAGGGGTACGAGATGGCGGTGTCGCGGCCGAAGGTGATCAAGCGGCTCAATGCGGACGGCGTCTATGAGGAGCCGTGGGAGCTGGTGACGCTGGACGTCGAGACGCGCCACCAGGGTGCGACGATGGAGCAACTCGGCGCGCGTGGTGGCGACCTGCTGGACATGGTGCCGGACGGGCTGGGCCGGGTGCGGCTGGATTACCGCGTGCCGAGCCGCGGGCTGATCGGCTTTCAGTCGGATTTTCGCAGCATGACCTCGGGCACCGGCCTGATGCATCACGTGTTCGATCGTTATGCTCCGGTCAAGGCGGATCGGCTCGCGCAGCGGACCAATGGCGTGCTGATCTCCAACGGCACCGGCAAGGCGCTCGCCTACGGTTTGTTCAACCTGCAGGAACGCGGGCGGCTGTTCACCGGTGCGGGCGACGAGGTTTATGAGGGCCAGGTGGTTGGAATCCACAGCCGCGAGAACGACCTCACCGTCAACCCGCTGAAGGCCAAGCAGCTCAATAACATCCGCGCGGCGTCGAAAGACGAGGCGCTGACGCTCAGCCCGCCGATCCGGATGACGCTCGAGCAGGCCATCGAGTTCATCGACGACGACGAGCTCGTCGAGATCACCCCGGCGGCGATTCGCGTCCGCAAGCGCTTCCTCAAGGAGCACGAGCGCAAGCGCGCGGGTCGGACCGCGACAACTGCCTGATCCCCAAAGGCTATTCCCAAAATTTCAGCCGATTTAAGCAGTTAGAGCGCACTTTGCGCGCGGTTTATCGCGCGCTAAGCCTCAAGCTCGGCCCCCTCCGGCCGATTACTTACCTCAGTTAGATGGCGAAAAAGCGCTGGGAAAACCGCTTCTAAGCGCTGTTTTTGTGGGGAAATACATGGGTTATTTTATATAACTCATAGACTTAGGGCGGTCCGACCCGCCCCGAAGGGGCTCAATGCATCCGATCCTGCGCAAGCAACTCCAGTCAGCGCTCAGCCTGGCTTCGCCCGAAAAGGCGCGGCTGGAGGCGTTGGTGGCGTCGGTGCATCGGCAGTACCGCAGCTACGAGAAGGAGCTGAAGTCCCTGGAGAGCCGCCTCGCGGAATACGAGCGGCAAGATAACGCGCCAAGCACGCCAAGCGCGCCGACCGAGGGCGAGGACGGCCTGCGGGTGCTGCTGGACAACATCAAGGACAGCATCCTGTCGGTGGACGCCAACGGCCGGATCCGCTCGATGAACGTCACCGGCGAGCGCATGTTCGGCCGCGAGGCCGGCGACCTGGTCGGCGAAAGCATCGGCACGATCCTCGTCATGCCGCCAGGCCGCCGCATCACCGACTACCTCGCCGAGCTCGCCCGCGTCCGCGAGAACACCCAGCTCGACCTGTCGCCCACCAGCGGCACCGGCCGGCGCGCCGACCATCGGGAGTTCCCGGTCGATCTCCTCGTCGCCAGCGCCACGGAAAACGGCGGGCGCAAGATTTTCGTGCTCGCCATCCGCGACATGAGCGAACGGCTCGAAGCCGAAAGCGCACTGCGCGAGAGCGAGGCACGCTACCGCTCGCTCGTGGACAGCGCACCCGAGGCCATCGTCGTCCTCGACCCCAAGACCGGGTACTTCGCCGACGGTAACGAAAAAGCCCTCGAGCTCTTCAAGGTCAATCGCGCCCGCCTGCTCACCAGCAGGCCCGAAGACCTCAGCCCCGACGTGCAACCCGACGGCCGCCCCACGCCCGAAGCTTCGAAAGAACGCATCGAGTCGGTCCTGGCCGGGCGCCAGGAGCAGTTCGAGTGGGTGCACCGCAACGCTGAAGGACAACCGATTCCCTGCGAGATCCGGCTCGCGCGCATCGAGTTTGGCGGGCGCCACATGATCCGCGCCAGCGTGCTCGACATCCGCGAGCGCAAGCACGCCGAGCTGCGGGCCTACGGCGAGCGCATGATCCTCGAGCGCATCGCGGCAAACGCCCCGCTGACCGACATCCTGACCGCGGCGGCCGAGGCGCTGACCCGCATGGTGCCGGAACTGCACCCGGCGCTGTATGTCCTCGACGAGAGCCACAACGAACTTAAGATGCGGGCCGGCCCCAACCTGCCCGAGTCCTTCCGCGCCGAAGTCGAGCGCATCTGCTTCAGCGATTTCGAGAATCACGGCCTGTTCCCTGGTCCGCAGGAAGAGACCGTGTGCACGGCCGACATCGGCACCGCGCCCATGTGGGCGGCGCATCGCGAGCGGGCCCTGCGCCACGGCTACGCGGGTTGCTGGTCGGCCCCGATCCATGACGCGGACGGCCGCGTGCTCGGCGCCTTCGCCGTGTACATCAAGGGCGCGAAGACCTCCCTGACGCAACACCTCGACCTGTTCAGCCGGATCATCCAGCTGGCCGGCATCGCGATCGCCCGCAAGCGCGCCGAGCGTGCGCTCAGGGTCAGCGAGAGCCGCTACCGCGGGCTGTTCGAGAAAGTGCTCGACGGCGTCTACCAGGTGTCGAAGGAAGGGCGATTCATCTCCTGCAACCCGAGCCTCGTGCAGATGCTCGGGTACGACTCGGCCGGCGAACTGATGGCGCTCAGCAGCACGGCGGAACTCTACATCGATCCCGACGAACGCAACCTGATGCTCGAGGCGCTGTACCGCGAGGGCAACCTGCGCAACGCCGAGCTGCGCCTCCGGCGCAAGGACGGCAGCGAGATCGTCGTCCTGGAGAACGCGCGTACCCTGCTCGACGAGACCGGAATGATGATCGGCCACGAGGGCACCCTGTCGGACATCACCGAGCGCAAGCGCGCCGAGCTCGAAGTCTACGCGCAGCGCGAGCGCGCCCAGGTCACGCTCAACTCGATCGCCGACGGCGTCATCACCACCGACAACGAGGGGCGCGTCGATTACCTCAACCCGGTGGCCGAGACGCTGACGGGCTGGTCGCTCGCCGAGGCCCGCGGCCGCCCCGTGCGCGAAGTCTTCATGCTGCGCCACGAAACACGCGGCCACACGCTGGAGAACCCGGCGGAAGTCTGCCTGCGCGACGGGGCTCTCACCGAGGTGGGCCAGCACTCGATCCTCATATCCCGCAACGGGCGCGAGATCCCCATCCAGGATTCCGCCGCGCCGATTCGCGGCACCGGCGGCGAAGTGGCGGGCGTGGTGCTCGTGCTGCACGACGTCAGCAAGGAGCGGCAGCTGCGCCGCCAGCTGGCCCACCATGCTGCACACGATTCCCTCACCGGGCTGATCAATCGTCGCGAGTTCGAGATCCGTCTCGAGGAGGCGCTCGCCACCGCCCGCGCCGGCGCGTCGCACGTGCTGCTGTATCTCGATCTCGACCAGTTCAAGGTCGTCAACGATACCTGCGGCCACACGGCCGGAGACCAGTTGCTGCGCCAGGTGACGACCCTCATCCGCACCTTCGTGCGCGGCACCGACACCGTCTCGCGACTCGGCGGCGACGAGTTCGGCGTGCTGCTGCAGAACTGCTCCCTGGAGCGCGCCGTCGAGATCGCCAACGAAATGCGCAGCGCGATCCGCGATTATCGCTTCGTCGCCAAGGAAGCCGCCTTCGACATCGGCGTCTCGATCGGATTGGTGGCGATCCAGGAAGAATCCGAAAGCATCGAGAGCCTGCTCTCCGCAGCGGACGTCGCCTGCTACTCGGCGAAGGACCTGGGCCGCAACCGGGTGCATGTCTACCAGCACGGCGCCGCGCCCGAACGGCACGCCGAGATGCAATGGGTGTCACGCATCACGCGCGCCATCGACGAGGATCGCCTCGAGCTGTATTTCCAGCCCATCGTCGCCATCGGCGACAACCCGGACCGGCGCGGCCACTACGAATTGTTGATCCGCATGCGCGACGAGCACGACCGCATGGTGCCGCCGAACGCCTTCATTCCGGCGGCCGAGCGCTACAACATCATGCCGATGGTCGATCGCTGGGTGATCACCCAGGCGCTCGAGCAACTGGCCTACAAGCCGCAGGACGGCGGGGACGATGAAGGCTACACGCTCTCCATCAACCTCTCCGGCACCTCGCTCAACGACGACAAGTTCCTCGAGTTCGTCCTCGCGGCGATCGAGGAGCACCAGCCGCCCGAGCGCACCATCTGTTTCGAGATCACCGAGACGGCGGCCATCTCGAATCTCGGCCGCGCGGTCCACTTCATGAACCAGCTGAAAGCGCATGGCTGTGAGTTCTCGCTGGACGATTTCGGCAACGGCCTGTCGTCGTTCAGCTACCTGCAGAACCTGCCGGTGGACTACATCAAGGTGGACGGCAATTTCGTGCGCAACATCACGACCAACCACGTGCACCAGTGCATGATCGACGCCATTCATCGTGTCGGGAAGGCGATGGGCATCCGCATGGTGGCGGAGCATGTCGAGTCGCGCGATGCGCTCGAGATGCTGGCCGGCATCGGTGTCGAGTACGTGCAGGGCTTCCACATCGCGGCCCCGGCGCCGGTGTCGGACTTTCCGCGCTTCCAGGCCCGCGGCGGCCAACCGGCGCTGCGCCTCGCCTGAACATCCCCGGAGCCGGCTGCGGTCATTGCCCGTTTCGGCATCTCCCCCCGCGCGGTACACTGCGGCGATGACAAGGATTTCGGGCACCATGCCCGGCGCCAAAGGCGAGGCCGCAGGATCGGCGGGGACGGCGGCGTCCGGACGGCAAAGCGCACTGATCGGACCGGGAGAGCCGGGGCCGTTTCGCGTCCTGAACCCGCATGGCCGGGCGCGGCTGCTGGTGGTCTGCGATCACGCGAGCCGGCGGATTCCGGCCGCGCTCGACGATCTCGGCCTGGACGAGCTGGCGCTGGGTCGGCACATCGCCTGCGACATCGGCGCGGGCGCGGTCGCGGAACTGCTCTCGAAACGGCTCGATGCGCCGGCCGTGCTGGCGGGGTACTCGCGGCTCGTCGTGGATTGCAACCGCGGCCTGGACGATCCCACCTCGATCCTGGCGGTCAGCGACGGCGAGTTCATTCCCGGCAACCAGGGCTTGAGCCGGGACGACAAGGCGGAACGCGCCCGCCAATTCTTCTATCCTTATCACCAGGCGATCCGTCGCCGCCTCGAGAGCTTCGAGCGGCGCAACATCGTGCCGGCGTTCGTCGCCGTCCACAGCTTCACGCCGATCTTCAAGCGGGTCCGCAGACCGTGGCAGATCGGCATCCTGTGGGACAAGGACCCGCGCATCCCCGTGCCGCTGCTCGACAAGCTGCAGGCCCGCGGCATCGCGGTCGGCGACAACGAACCCTATTCAGGCAAGGCGCCCGCGGACCACACGGTGGACCACCACGCGGAGGGCGGCGGCCTGCCCCATGTTTCCATCGAGATCCGCCAGGACCTCATCGATCATCCCGAGGGCATCACCCGCTGGGCGGGCATTCTCGGGGACGTGCTCGAGGAGATCCTCGCCGACGAGACGCTGTACCGGAAATTTGGGGAGACAGGGGATGACAGCTAAGGAACCGAGTTTCACGATCGGCGTCGAGGAGGAATACCTGCTCGTGGACCGCGAGACGCGCGATCTCGTGACCGACATGCCGGAGTCGATGATCGAGGATTGCGAGCACGAGATGGAGGCCCGCGGGCAGGTCAGCCCGGAGTTCCTGCGTTCGCAGATCGAGGTCGGCACCAAGGTCTGCGAGAGCATCGCCGAGGTGCGCCAGGAGCTCGGGCGCATGCGCGAGTGCGTGGGCCGGGTCGCCGAGCGCCATGGCTGCGCACCGATCGCCGCCTCGACCCATCCCTTCGCGCGCTGGCTCGACCAGCGCCACACCGACAAGGAACGCTACGACACGCTGGGCCGCGAGCTGCAGGCCACCGCGCGGCGGCTCCTTATCTGCGGCATGCATGTGCACGTGGGGATCGAGGACGAGGAGACGCGCATCGACCTCATGAGCCAGTTCGCCTATTTCCTGCCGCATATGCTGGCGCTGTCGTGTTCCTCGCCGTTCTGGGAGGGCGAGAACACGGGCCTGAAGTCGTTTCGCCTCACGGTGTTCGACGCGCTGCCGCGCACCGGCATGCCGGAGACCTTCGCCAGCTGGGCAGAGTACGCGCGCCACATCGAGGTGATGGTGGACGCGGGCCTGATCGAGGACGGCACGAAGATCTGGTGGGACGTGCGCCCGAGCGCGCGTTACCCGACGCTCGAGACCCGTGTGATGGACGTGTGCACGCGCATCGAGGATGCGATCTGCATCGCCGCGATCAACGTGTCATTGCTGCGCATGCTTTACCGGCTGCGGGTCAACAACCAGCGCTGGCGGACCTATGCGCGCATGCTGCTGATGGAAAACCGCTGGCGCGCGATGCGCTACAGCTTCGACGAGGGGCTGGTGGATCTCGGCCGCGGCGCCATCGTGCCGCACCGGGACAATCTCGCCGAGCTGATCGAGCTGGTGCGCGAGGATTCGGATGCCTTGGGCTGCACCGCGGAAGTCGAGCACGCCTTCACCATTCTCGAGCGCGGCACCAGCGCGCACCGCCAGGTCGCCGCCTATGAACGGGCCCTCGCCGGCGGCGCCTCGCAGCGCGAGGCGCTCGAGGCGGTGGTGGATCTGCTCATCGAGGAGTCTCGCGTCGGCTGAAACCGCGGGCCCGCTGAAATCGCAGGCCAGGCGAAACCGCGGCCCACGCGAAACCGCCGGCCGGGTGAAATCGTGCGTCACATGAAATTGCGCGGGTAGGCCTTGAGGTAGGGCAGCAGGTCCTTGTCCGACTTCAGGACGTGATTGATCACCCACTCGCGCGCCAGCGCCAGCACCTCCGTCTCCAGCCGCTGGCGCACTACCTCGGGGTCCTCGGCCGTCGGTCGCGGCACCTCGCCGTCCTGGTCGGCATCTTCGGGCGACGGCCCGAGTTCCTCGATCACGCGGGCATGGAGGGTTTCGAGCCGTGCGACGATCTCGATGTGCTGTCGCCTGTGCGGCAGGTAATTCGGATAGTTGATCTTGAGCTGGATCTGTTCCTCGCGCGAGAAATGATCGGCCGTGTAGTCCACGAGCTGGCGGAAAAACGTGGGCAGGTAGCGCATGAGTTCGGGCTTGCTCAGCGCGAGCTCGATGGAATTGAACAGGGCCAGCAGGTACTTGTGGTCCTGGTCGATCAGGTCATTGCCGGTCGTCATCTGCGAACGCCAGACTACGGGCATGGGGACTGTCCTTGTGGTTGCCCGGCAGGGGCAAACAGCGGCGCAGGGGCGCACGAATGGCCCGGCCATCGTTACCTTTTATGTATCGGCCGCCGGGCGCTGTTCTTGAGTGTCGGCCACTGGTCAGTCGCGAGCGTTCACCAGTCGTCAGTGCTGAGTGTCAGCCACTGGTCAGTCGCGAGCGTTCACCACTCGTAAAGCGTCACGCCGTGGGCGTACATGCGGTAGCCGGAACGGCCCATCTCCGTGTCGATCTCGGCGATCTCGAAGCGGCCCTCGACCCAGATCGCTTCCATCATGCCGTACTCGGTCACCGGCGGGTCGGCGATGACATGAATGATCTGGTTGGCCGGCGGCGGGGGCGTGTGGATGCACGCGCCGAAATAGGGCACGAGCAGGAACTCCCGGAAGCTCTCGGCCTGCCAGTCGAGGGGCACGAGGAAGCCGGCGATACGCCCCGCGGTGCCGGACAGGGCCTCGTTGGTCGGCGCCTCGTCCCAGGCCGCCCGGAGCGTCTCCAGCGCCTCGATCGCGCGCGGGTCGGCGTCGTCGAGCGCGTCGATGTCCAGGCCCTCGAAGATTTCCAGTGGATTCCAGTCCGCGGGCATGAGGGAGTCCCACTCGATTTCCGGATACTCCGAGGCGCGCTCCATCATGGCCGGCGGGAGGCGGTCGCCGATCGCAAACTCCGACGTGCCGGCCGAGGCGGCGGAAGCATCCTGCGGAGCGGACGGCGGCGCGGCTTCGTCGAGAGACGATCCCGCGGTTTCGTGCGGTAGTTCCGGCGCGCCCGGCACGAGCAGGAACACCATCGCACCGACGACGACCGCTGCGGCGAGCCATCCGAGAAGTTTCGTCATTGCGCGTCTCTCATGGGTATCCCTATCCGTGTCCGTATCTGTGTCTGTGTCTGTGTCCGTGGGGGCGGTTTTCCTGAGGCTGCCGCACTAGACCCGCGGGGTCAGGCCGTCGGCCAGGGAGATGCGATAGGCGCGCCAGCCGGGCAGCAGGCAGGTGAGCATGCTTACCAGCAAGACCAGTCCGAGTAGCCGGAGTTCCCGCAGGCCCGGCGCGACGAGTTCGAGGCCGAGCCCCAGGCGGGACTCGACGAGGGGCGCGCCGAACACCAGCAGCGCCGTGAGCAGCACCAGCCCCAGCAGCACGCCGCTCAATGTCACGAGGCCGCCCTCGAGGGCGAGCAGGGCGAACACGTCACGCGGGCGCGCCCCGCTGGAACGCAGGATCGCCAGTTCGCGGCGCCGCTGGTCGAGTCCCGTCAACATGGCTGCGACGAGGCCGACGAGGCTCACCACCACGACCAGCGCGGAGATCAGCAGCAGGGCCTGCTCCGCGACCCCGACGAGCTGCCACAACTGCGCAAGCGCGACGCCCGGGAGCACGGCCATGAGCGCTTCTTCCTCGTCTCGGTTGATCTCTCGCTGGATGCGGAACACGGCGGCGCGGCTTTCGAGTCCCACGAGGAGGGCCGTGATGTTCTTGGGCTCCAGGTCGAAGCGCGTGACCTGGTCGGCGGAGATCTCGAGCCCGGGCAGGGGCGCGCCGCCGACCCAGTCCAGATGGATGGCTTCCATCGAGGCGAGGTTGATGTGCACGCTGCGATCGACGGGCGTCCCGGTGCGCGCGAGCACGCCCACGACGGTGAACGGCTTGCCCGCATGTTCCATGAGGCGCGTGCCGCCGAGGCCGTGGCTCAGGGTGATCGCGTCGCCCTGGACATAGCCGAGTTGCGCGGCGACCTCGGCGCCGATCACGGTCTCGAACAGGTCGCCGAAGGGCCGGCCGGAGGCGAGGCGCAGGGACTGGCGATCGCCGTGTTGGAAGTGTACGAAGTAGTCGGGCGTGGTGCCGACGACCGGGTAGCCGCGATGCGAGTCGCCGAGCGAGATCGGGATGGTCCATGCGACGGCCGGGTGGGCGGCGATGCGTTGTGCGCTGGGCCAGCTCATGTTGTGCGTGGCTTCGCCCAGGCGGAAGACGCTGTACAGGACGAGCTGCAGCGGGCTGGAGCGTGCGCCGACGATCAGGTCGGTGCCGGAGACCGACTGCGCGAAGCCGTCGCGGACCTCGTGGCGGATGCGTTCGATGCCGAGCAGCAGCGTGACGGCGAGGGCGATGGCGAGCATCGTGAGGCCGAGGCTGTAGCGGCGATTCCACGCGCTCAGCAGGGCGAGCTTGGCCAGGCCGGGCATCAGGCGGCCACCACGCGGTTGAGTGTCGCGAGGGAACGTTCCTCGTCGAAGCCGGCGGCGAGGCGGCGGTCATGGCTGACGAACAGCAGGGCGGCGCCGGCGGCCAGGCATTCCTGGCGCAGCAGGGCGAGAAACGCGGCCTGGCGTTCCTCGTCGAGCGCGGACGTGGGCTCGTCGGCGAACACCAGTTCGGGGCGGCCGATCAGGGCTCTGGCGGCGGCGACGCGCTGCTGCTGGCCGACGGAGAGCGCGGTCGCGTCCCGGCGCCACAGCGTGGGGTCCAGATCGAGGTGGCGCAGGAGGCGGCAGGCCTCGTCGTGCAGGGATGGCGATTGCTCGCGGGCGCGGGCTGCGCGGCGTGTCGAGAAGCGGCAGGGCAGCAGGACGTTGTCGAGCACCGACAGGTAGGGGATGAGGTTGAACTGCTGGAAGATGAAGCCGATGTGATTGGCGCGGAAGCGGTCGCGGGCGGCGCCGGAGAGCTGGTCGAGATCGGTGTCGAGCAGGCGCAGTTCGCCCTGGCCGGGGCGCAGCACGCCGGCCAGCAGGTTCAGCAGCGTGCTCTTGCCGCAGCCGCTCGGGCCGTAGAGAAACACGTGCCGGCCGCGTGCGATGTCGAATGCCGGCAGGTCGAGGCACGGGTCACCGCCGGGCCACGCGAAGCGCAGGTCGCGGACGCGGACGACCGGGTTGTTGTCGGCTGCGGTGGTGGTGCCGGTGCCGGTGTCGGTGTCGGTGTCGGTGTCGGTGTCGGCCAAGGTCATCAGCGCAGGTTGAAAATGTTGTCGTCCGGCTCGAGGCCCGCGGCCACCTGGCGACCGGGGAGGGCGGCTTCGGCGTCGATGCGTTCGAGGCGGGGGAAGGCTTCGAAAAGGACGACGGTCAGATTGTTGAGCCGGGCCGGTTGTGCGCAATCGAAGGTGTACTCGGCGTAGAGGTCGGCGTGGGCGTGGTGGTCGTGGTCGTGGTCGTGGTGATGCTCGTGGTCATGCGACGAGTGGTCTTCGAGGATGGGAGACTCGATGTTCGTCGAAGCGGGCGTGCATCCCGCTGCGGCGGTCGCCAGGAACAGTTCCGCCGGGCGTTCCAGCGTGGCGACTATGTGCTCGAGCGCAGCTTTCTGCGCCTCGGTACGCGGGGCATGCTCGAATCCCGCGAGATTGTCGAGCGGCGACGACAGCGCGATGGTCAGGGTCTGCTCATCGAGCGACACCGTGAGCCGCGCCAGTCCGTGCACATGCGGCTCGCTGGCCTGCGCCGACGCCACCATCAAGAGTAAAACGGAAACAGCGGGTCGGACCATCGTAACCTCCTGTTAAGAATCGGAAAAAGCAAGTTTTAGCCGGGTTTTGGAGCCTTAGACGCTATTTTTGGCCGGGAAAAACGCGGGCTAAGGAGAAGATTCTCCCATAGTCCGCAGCACCCCATTCAATCCCGCCAATTTGCTCCAGGTCGCTGATCGGTCGTTAGAAGCAGAATTCTGCCGCGAAACTTGCACGCTAAGCGCCGAACAAGGCCCTTTTTTTAACAAAAAGTTAGGTGAAACATAGTGTTGTCACGGTCCGACCCGCCCTCCTGCCCTCCCGCTGGACAGTCCACCCGGATATTAGGTAGAGTCACCCAAATATAAGGTGGTTAATATGACGACTCAAGCAACGATTTCTGAAGGTCCGCTTATCGGCTTGTTCGGGAGCGAGTCGGCTTACCGTGTGCTCATGTACCTGGAAAACTACGGTCAGGGGTACGCCTCGCAGATCGCAAAGACATTTGGTTTTTCGCTCAGCCAGGTCCAGAACCAGCTGCGCAAATTCGAGGACATCGGGTTATTGGTGAGCCGGCGCGAAGCGACCGCGCGCGTGTTCTATTTCCGTCCGAGCCCCATAACAGAGGCCTTGCGGGCGTTTCTCCGGGAAATGCTCACTCGACTTCCTCCGGAGGTGATGGAACGCGATTTCCGGGAGCGCCGCCGCCCGCGTCGTTTTGGCAAAAATTGAGGACCAGCATGCGGATCACGCCGACGACATCGCTGCAGGAACTCGCCGCGATGGTTTCCGAGACACTCGAAAGCCACGGCATTCTGGCTACGCTGTCCGGCGGGGCGGCGGTTTCCCTTTACACCAGCAACCGCTACATGTCAGAGGACCTGGATTTCGTCACGGGCGCCCTGGTCAAGGAGCTCGCAGCCGCTCTGCAGCCCTTGGGGTTCACGCACTCCGGCCGTCCTCGGATGTCCGTCTTCACGCACCCGTCGACCACCTGGTATCTCGAGTTCCCTCCATCGCCGATCAGCTTTGGGAGCCGGTACATCAGTCCGGATCAGTGCGTGTTGATGCCAACGCGGCTGGGCAACATACGTATCATCAGTCCAACGCACTCGGTCATGGATCGCCTGATCGCAGCAGCCGTCTGGAAAGAACCGCAGTCGATGGAGCAGGCGGTGATGGTGGCGGAGTCCCAGGCTGACAGGATCGACTGGCCGGACTTGCAGAGATGGATACTGGAGGAGGGCATCGCCGATGATCGGCACATCCAGTTGTTTTTTTCGCGTCTGAACGGCAATAAGCGGGTCGGACCGCCATAACCCCATGATTTAAATAAGAAAAGATGCGAAATTACCCTGCTCTGGCGCTTTAGACGCCATATTTTGACCCGAAAAATGCGATCTAAGGCAATCGCGGTGGATGCCGCAGGAGGGCGGAATATGCTCAGAACTCACCTGGTCCTGGCGCTGGTGGCGTTGTCGGCGCTCGTCGGCTGCAGCGAAGAACGCGTCGATTCACTCTCGTTGCAGCATGCCCGCCTCGCCGATCCCCCCTGGTCGATCGAGACATTCGAGCTCGTCGACCACACGGGTGCCTCGTTCTCGCGCGATGACCTGGAAGGCCGCTGGACACTCCTGTTCTCCGGCTTCACGCACTGCCCCGACATCTGCCCTGCCACGCTCGGAATCCTGGAAACCGCACAGCAGGAGTTCGACCGGAGCCCCCCGTTTCGCACGGTCTTTGTCAGCGTTGACCCGGAGCGCGACACGCCGGAACGCCTCGCCGAGTACCTGGCCTGGTTCAACGAAGACTGGATCGGGGTGACCGGCGAACGCGACCAGCTCGAGCGCCTGCTGGGAAGCCTGCAGATGGCCCATGTGCGCGTGCCCACCGGCAAAGGCGAATCCACCTTCGACCACGCCACAGCCGTCGCGCTGATCGACGCGCAGGGCCGAATGGCGGCCTACTGGCGACCGCCTTTCGACGCAGCCATGCTGCGCGAAGATCTCGCCGGCCTGCCCGCGCCCTGATCCCGGGCCGGGAAGGGCGGTTGGATCACAACCGCGTCGCGGCCAGCTCGAAGTCGGCGTGCGCCCAGGCGCGCTCGAAGCGCTCGGCCACGGAGCGGGCCTCGTCGTCTCGGTCCTGGGCGGCCAGCGACTGCGCGAGTCCCTTGAGCGACCAGCCGTTCTCCGGGTTGCGCTTCAGCTCGGCACGGTAGGCCGCTTCGGCTTCCGCAGGCCTGCCGGCCTCCAGCAGCATCGCGCCCAGCACCTGGCGGCCGGGATGGTGCCACCCGGGCGGTTCGTCGTAGGGGAGCTCGTCCTCGATCGCAATCGCACTGTTCATCGCGCCGATCGCCGCTTCGACCTCGCGGGCGTGCCAGGCCAGCTCGGCGGCCAGCGTGCGTTCGGCGATCCGCACGCCGTGGATCAGCGAGTAACGGTCCCAGGCCGTCATGGCCGCGATCGTCGGGCTGCCGGCGAACTCCGCCAGGCGCGCGTGGTGAGTCCCCGCTGCCTCGACGTCGCCGGTCCGCAGCGCGGCTACTCCGCGGCCGTAGTGCCACATCGCGACCATGTAGGGCAGGTCGTCGGCCGGTTTCGGCATCGCGAGCAGTTCATCCCAGCGTCCGAAACGAACCCGGGCAAACAGCGGCGTGAGGGCGAAGTTCTGCATCGGTTCGAAGCCCGGCGTGCGCATCAGGTCCGGATCGCTGGTGCGTTCGTTCGTCGAAGCCGCGGCCTCGATGGCCACATCCTGTTCACCGGCCATCGTGGCGGCGAACCACAGGAAATGATGGTTGTGCGGCACGTAGCCCAGCGGATAAACGCCCGGTCCCGGCCGGCATGCGGCGAGGTAGGCGTCGTCGGCCTCGATCGCGCGCCGGTTCGCGATGACGGCATCGTGCCAGCGCCCGACCCGGGCGTAGATGTGGGCGGGCATGTGGACGAGGTGGCCCGAGCCCGGGATCAGGGTACGCAGCCGGTCGGCGGCGGCGACGCCTCGCTCCGGCTCGTTCGATGCCTCGACCGCGTGAATGTACAGGTGCAGCGCGCCGGCATGATCACCGTCCCGGTCGATGACGCCTTCGAGCACCTCGACGATATGCAGCGTCTCGCCAACCGGTTCGCCGTCGGGCGTCCAGTAGTTCCACGGCTGCATGTTCATGAGCGCCTCGCCGTAGAACGTCGCGGCGTCGAGGTCGTCCGGATAGGTTTCGACCACGCGCTTCATTGCATCGGCATAGGCGCGGTCGAGCGCGGTTCGGTCATCGCCGGGGAGCTCGGCATAGCGAGCGGCCAGCGCCTCGATCCAGGCCTGTTCCCAGGGTTCGGCCGACTTCGCCAGGCTGCGGGCGGTCTGCAGCCTTTCCCAGGCCGCAGCATTGTTCGCCGGGTCCATCCCGGCGTTGACATGCGGTCCCAGAACCAGTGCGGCGCCCCACCAGCACATCGCGCACTCGGGATCGGCCGAGACCGCCTGGAGGAACGATCGCTCCGCGGCCTGGTGATTGAAGCCCCACGTCAGCATCAGCGCCTGGTCGAACCAGCGTTGCGCCGCTTCGCTGTCGGTAGTGATCTTGCGGCTGTAGTCGCCCAGGCCCTCGAGCAGGGTCGCGCCCACCGGCGCGATGGGCGGGATGAAAGTCCCGGGTTCGTCGGCCTGCCGTTCCGGGCTGGCGGAAATATCGGAGAGATTGACGACCGAGAATGCAAGGGCGCCGGCCACGATGAGGAGGGCGGGCGTGAGAAGCGATTTTTTCATGGCAATCTCCCTATTGATTTCCCTGTAGGGAGTTTTCGCATCAGTAGGCTATACGCCTGCAGCAAAATGAAGTCAAATCGCCCGTGCAACATCGACGTAGAATACGATCAACGAAGCGTAGTCGAATGGCCATGAGCCACGTGGATCACGGCCCACATCGCCGGGAAATCCAGGTCGCCCCGATGATGGATTGGAGGGAAGAAATCGGAATAGCGTTTTAGTATCAACCGCGTACAAATTCAGTCTATCGGCAAGTTCGTACTTCGCTGGAAGGCAATAGTTCGAGACGCAGCCCGGAGAGCCGGTGGCCGAATTTGTGAGGGAAAGCCGCCGGGCCGCCAGCGTGCTAAAACTGCCGCGTAACGTCCATGCGGTAGTGCAAGATACGGACGATGAGGATCGCGGTATCCGTTGTCTGGTAGAACACGATGTGTGAACGATGCTCGTAGCGACGCAGCGCAGACCCGAGCTGCTCGGCGCGGCGGCCGAGTCTGGGATTGGCCGCCAGTTGATCGAAGCAGGTCGCCAGTTCGTTGCGATAGCGTCGCGCCTGTTCGATGCCGAACCGCTCGATCGTGTATTCGGCGATCGCCTCGAGGTCCATCGCCGCGCGCTTCGAGAAACGGTAGTCAGCCATTCGATGCGCGGTATCGAGACTCCGCCGCGGCCCAGATATCCTCGAGACTGCGGTCGCTCGGGCCGCTGGCGAGACCTTCGTCGATGGCGGCCTTCAGTGCGCTGGCCTTTTCCTGCTCCCGCCGGATCAGGTCACGGAGATACTCGCTGTCATTGGTGTAATCACCGCTGGCAACCTGAGCCTTGATCCAGTCGTCCTGGGCGTCGGTGAGTGTGATCGTCTTGCGTACCGTAGCCATCTTGAAGATTCCTGCAACAGCGTCATACGATTGGTGCACTATAGCATAAGGGGGCAAATGCGCCCTTCGGGATATGGATCGTGCGAGGACGATCACTGAATGGCCGCTGCATACTCAGGGCGGCTCACTATCACTGATAGAGACGAGTAATGGCCAGACAACCCAAGAATCCGTTCCATCCCGGCGAAATCCTGCTAGAGGAGTTTCTGGCACCGGCGGGGAGGGCGCAGGTGGAATTTGCGAGCCAGCTGGCTACGCATCCCAATGACATTCCTGCCATGTGACGTGGCCGGATAGCGTGAGTTGAAGGCTGGTTGAGCGAGCGGCCGGTGCTCACTCAGTTCACCACCCGATCGCCGAAACCATGCGGCGACGTGTTGGGCGCCAGACCTCATGGGCACTGGTGGGCCGGGAAATACCACACATTCTGGATCTTCTGCTCGAGAAGCTCATACACCGCCATACTGCACTGGCTCTTTTCAGCGCCGCCAGATGACCAGAAGGCTTCTTCGAGCGTGATAACGAACGAACCACTCTCGCCAATAGAGCGAACTTCGGCTCTGGCACTAGGAGTACTCTCAAAGTAGCCTCCCATAGCTTCGCGAAGTTCGGCATGAGTTGATGTCTCGATTGAGATTTGTTCACCCGAAACGCTCATCCAGCGCATATCAACTGCGGAGAGTTCGAGCATAACGTCAACGTTGTGCTGATTGAATGCAGCAATGAATCGCTCCACCGTCTCAGCGTTCTCGCCGGCGAATACGACTTGGCAGGATTGGCAGGAGAGGAGCAACGCGATTAGCGTTGTTGTTGATCGCATTTCGTTCTCCCTGGCGCCTCGAAACGACGATAGTGACAGCGGCCCATAGGCATCGCAATATGTGGCCGATCTAAGCGTGCGCTGGGCGCTATTGCCCGTCAGAGAGCTGGAATACGTCCTCGACGGAAACCTCGAAATGGCGTGCGATCTTCAGCGCTATCACGGTCGATGGCACGAATCGTCCGACCTCGACGGTACTGATGGTCTTGCGCGAGACCCCGATGGCGCGGGCCAGATCGGCCTGGCTCATCCGGTGCTCGGCGCGAAACACCCGGATGCGGTTGTGGAGGTCGCTCAAGACCCTTTCTCCGAGGGGTCGGGCTCGTCGCTGGCCCGCATCATCAGACCGAAGTAGGTCAGGCTGAGCACGACCAGCATAAACGCTGTCACGATCCCGCCCGCGTGAACCAACGGCAACTCCGCCACGCCGAGTATGCCGGCACCGTCGAAAAGGCTGTCGAACTGGGTGAGGACCACGAAGGTCGCCACCCAGGACGCGGCCAGCGCCTTCCGCAGCGTGGTCGCCGAGTAGCTGTCCTCGTCGAGTGCAGGTTTGCCAGATCGCGCCTTGCGCGCGACGGCGACTGAGAGAAGCACGACGACCACAGCCAGGGCGCCCTTGGCCGCCCAATCCAGCACTGTGATCAGCGTTGAATCCACGCCCGCATCGGCCAGCGCGTCGAGCACCAAAAGGGCCGCGAAGGGCAGGGCTCCGGTAGCCATCAGCGTATTGATTCGGTCAAGCAGTTCCGCTCGGTTAGGTTGATCATTCAAGACGGATTCTCCTGTGAATGCCTACGAGAAATTGTTTCAAAGCTGCTGCCCGAATAGATACCGAAGCTGTTCAGAATGAAACCCTAAGGTACTATCTTGGTACCAAGAACTCCCATTTGTCAAGAGAATGTGGTGTCCGAGTCAAGTGCCAGAATCGGCTGAGGCAATTACTTTCGTGCTTCAGCCGCTGCGCTCATGTCATGGAGGCAGGCGGCTGGTCCCGGTCCACCCGGCCGCGAGGGCAGTGCGCCGCGATTCAGCAACATCTTTCGGCTGAGTATCCAGCCGAAGATGTTCGAAAAGGATATCCGGTGCAGACCGTCGGTGCCCCGCAGGCGCCATTGGCTGCCTCGCACCCGTCTGGCTATGGGGCGTGAACTGAACTGCTGCACGAATTATCCCGGGCGAGTGGAAAAGAGAGATGGGGTAGCGCTGCTGCGGCGCGGTGCGACATCGGCCGGTAGCGAGCAGCCATCATTGTCTCGTGGCTGTCGTATCGTGTCGTCCGTTTGTCGTATCCAATTTTGGGCTGCAGTGGCATCATGCCATCCACTAAAGCAGCCGATTTGGCCATGAAACGTATTGTAAATGCCGTGCTCGTCAAGCGGCTCCGGACCGAGAAAGGCTGGTCCCAGGAAGAACTCGCAATCGCATCCGCTTTGAGCACGCGGACTGTTCAGCGGATTGAGTCTGACGGTTCGGGCTCGGTGAATTCCGTCAAATCAATAGCATCGGCATTGGAGGTTGACATGCACAATTTGGAAACGAAGCCGAGAACACAGCTAATCGGGGTTCGCTGGGGATATGGTGGTCTTGCGGCTGGCGTCGCGTGCGCAACGATTGCGATCCTGGCGGAGTGGTTCTACGGAGGCGGTTCAGCATATGAGGCCGGAATCAGCTTGGGGCTGGTTGGTCTGATCGCTGGCTTATCGAGCGCATTCGTCGGCTGGGCGTCAAGTCGGTATTGATACTGCCACTGCGGGTCGATACCGGGATTCGTATAGCCACGTGAATAATTGTGCACATCGCCGGGACGTCCGGGTAGCCCCGATGATGGACTGGACCGACCGGCACTGCCGCTATTTCCTGCGGCTGCTGGCGCCCAGCGCCTTGCTCTACACCGAAATGGTCACCGCGCAGGCCGTCCGCCACGGCGTCCGCGAGCGGCTGCTGGGCTTCGATCCGGCCGAACAACCGCTGGCCCTCCAGCTTGGCGGCTCGGAGCCGGCCCTGTTGGCCGAGGCCGCACAAACCGGCATGCACTACGGCTACGACGAGATCAACCTGAACGTCGGCTGCCCGAGCGACCGCGTGCAGTCGGGACGCTTCGGCGCCTGCCTGATGGCGGAACCGGCACTGGTGCGCGACTGCATCAGCGCCATGCGCGACGCGGTGGACATCCCGGTCACGGTCAAGAGCCGCATCGGCATCGACGCCCAGGACGACTACGAGTTCCTGCGCGACTTCGTCGGTACGGTCGCTGAATCCGGCTGCGACACCTTCATCGTGCACGCCCGCAAGGCGATCCTGGCCGGGCTCTCCCCCAAGGAGAACCGCGAGATCCCGCCACTACGCTACCCCTACGTTTATCGCCTGAAACAGGACTTCCCGGACCTGCGCATCGTGCTCAACGGCGGCGTGCGGGATATCGATGCCGTACGCGGCCATCTCGAACACGTCGATGGCGTCATGATCGGCCGGGAGGCCTATCACAACCCCTATTTCCTCGCGGAACTCGAGCATTCGTTGCACGGCACACCGCTGCCCACCCGCGAAGCCGTGATGGCAAGATATCTCGACTACGTGGAAGCGCGCCTCGCCGAAGGCGTGCGCCTCAACGCCATGACCCGTCACGTGCTCGGCCTCTACCTCGGCCGGCCCGGCGCGCGCCAGTGGCGACGGCGACTGGCCGAAGGCGCATGCGCACGCGACGCCGGCGCCGACGTGATCCGCGACGCCCTGCAGCGCGTCGCCTAGGCGCCCCCGGTTCTCCGGCGCAGCCGACAGGCGCCCGCAGTTCTCCGGCCTAGGCGCCCCTCAGTTCCCCGAAGCGGCCGGATCCACCGGCGGCACCGTCTCGGGATACGCCCCGAAATCCTCCTCGACATTCGCAGCAATCCAGGTCACCGCAGCATATGCAGCGACGGCGTGGCGCAGCGTTTCCGGGTCCACCTTGTCGAGCGTGTCGTTGACCGTATGGTGCACGTCGAAATAGGTCGACATGTCGTGCTCCAGGCGCAGCAACGGCATGCCCGCGTCGCGCAGCGTGGAGAGATCGGCGCCGCCGCGCGTGGCGTTGTCGCCGCCCGCGATGCCGAGCGGTGCCAGCACCCCGCGCATCGCCTCGACCACCGGCAACGCCTCTTCACCGACGCCGCTGTTCAGCGCATACACGCGTCCCGCCCCGGCGTCGGCCTCGAGTCCGATCACGTGGCGCAGTCCCGCCTCGAGCGCCGCCGCGGTGTAGGCGCGCGAGCCATCCAGGCCCGCTTCCTCGTTGGCGTAGAGCACCACCCGCACGGTGCGCGCCGGGGCCCGCTCCCGGGCGGCGATGAGCCGCGCGACTTCCAGCACGATGGCCACGCCCGTGGCGTTGTCCTGTGCCCCGGTCGAGAGGTCCCACGAGTCGAGGTGCGCGCCGAGAATGACGATTTCCTCCGGATGCGTGGCTCCCTGGATATCCGCGATGATGTTCGCGGACCGGGCCGGCGGCAGCTGGCGGGCGGTGGAATACAGGTGCAGCAGCACGTCGCGCCCTGTGGCGACCTGGCGCGCCAGCATGTCGGCGTCCGGCGCAGCAAGGGCGAAGGCCGGGATCGGGCGCACGCCCTCGGCGAAGCGCGTGGTGCCGGTATATGCGAAACGTTCGCTTGACGTCCCCACCGAGCGGATCACCGTGGCGACCGCGCCGCGTTCCGAGGCCACGGAAGGCCCGCGGCTGCGCTTGGCCACCGCGGCGCTGTAGCCGCTGCCGTCCCGCGTGCGCTCCATCTTTTCGTCGATGAAGACGATGTGCCCGCGGACCATCGCGGACGTCGCCGCCTCGAGGGCTGCAAGGCTCTCGAAGCGCACCACCGGCGCCTCGATACCGTCGGCGGGCGTGCCGATCGTGAGGCCGAGCGACACACCGACGAGCGGCTGGGGCCACGGCGCGGTGATGCGCAATTCGGCCTCGCCCCGTTCCCAGGCCGGCACCGTCACCGTCTGGGGGATGACCGTATCGAAGCCGAACCCGTCCAGGTAGGCCAGCGCCCAGGCGACGGCGGCGCGATCGCCGCTGGAACCTGCGAGGCGGGGACCCACTTCGGTGCTCAGGGAGGCTGCATGCCGCCAGGCGTCGCTTTCGGCCAGGGCCAGGTCCCGCAATTCCGCGGCCTCGCGGAGCAGGGCCTCGGACGGTTCGGCGGTAACTGCAGGGCTGGCGCTCAGTGAAAACAGGGTGAGCGCCGCGATCAGGCGGCGGTACATCGGTCGGACTCCGGGCTTTGATGGACGGGGAGCACCTAATGTACACCAGGCAATGCACGGAAAAGCGCCATGGCGGGCGCGCGATCCGCTAGAATGCGCGCCTTCCATGGAGCGGGGACGGGTCATGGCGGCGAAGAGCGACGGCAAGAAGGACGGCAAGAAGAAAAAGAACAAGCGCAAGCAGCGGGGCAAGGGCACCGCAGCGCCGGCGCGTGTGCAGATGGCGGATCTCGCCGACCGGCACGAGCTCTACGAGGCCTCGGTGCAGAGCGTGCGCCACGAGGTCGAGTTCCTCGCCAGCGCGTTCAAGGAACTGGTGGGACGCAAGCCCGTGACCCTCCGCGAGGACTTCTGCGGCACGGCCGCGGCGGCCTGCGAGTGGGTGCGCAGCCACAGGCAGCGCGAGGCCGTCGCGGTGGACATCGACCCGGCCGTGCTCGAATGGGGCCGGACCCACCACGTCGCCGCGCTCAAGGCCGGACAACGGGCCCGCGTCCGTCTCATCGAGGGCGACGTGCGCGAGACCGGCACGGAACCCGTCGATATCGCGGTGGCCTTCAACTTCAGCTGGTGGACGTTCAAGACCCGCGAAGAGCTGCTGGTCTATTTCCGCAGCGCCTACGATTCGCTGGCGGACGACGGGCTGTTCGTGCTCGACATCTACGGCGGCTCGGACGCCTATGCCGAGCAGGAGGAGGAGACGGACTACGGCCTGTTCACCTATGTGTGGGACCAGCACGCCTTCGACCCGGTGTCGGCCCGCTACATCTGCTACATCCATTTCCGCTTTCCGGACGGCTCGGAGCTGCCGCGCGCCTACAGCTACGACTGGCGGCTCTGGACCTTGCCGGAGGTGCGCGAACTGCTGGCCGAGGCCGGCTTCTCGAGCTCCGTCGTGTACTGGCAGGGCGAGGACGAGGACGGCGAGCCGAGCGGCGAGTTTTCCATCGTCGAGCGGGGCGATGCGGACCCGGCCTGGATCGCCTATGTCGCGGCCTGCAAGGGTCCCGCGAAGGGTTGAGCACGCTTTCCTGTACCGCGCCCGGAAGGTTGATACATAATCTGTCCAGCGAGTATGCTCAACATCATTTGCCCACAGTTGGGCCCGCCCTCCCAATAAGGTCGCGGAGTCATGTCTAGCGAATTTTCAGTTGCCGTCCTGTTTGCCGACGTCGTCGGCAGCACGGAACTCTACGAGGTCCTCGGCGACCTCAAGGCGCGCGAGACCGTGGGCCAGTGTATCGACGTGATGCGTCGGGCCACCGAGACCTACAACGGCCGGGTGGTCAAGACCATCGGCGACGAGGTCATGGCGACCTTCCCGACGGCGGACGGGGCGATGAACGCGGCGCGCGACATGCAGGTGGCGATCAGCAAGGGCGAGGTGGTGTCCGGCGGCGGCGCCCCCCTGGCGATCCGCGTGGGCTGCGATTTCGGCCCGGTGATTCCCGAGCAGCGCGACGTGTTCGGCTCGACCGTCAACACCGCCAACCGCGTCACCAGCCAGGCCAAGGCGGCGCAGGTGCTGATCACCGACAACATGGTGGCGAACCTCGGCGCCGAGTGGCGCGTCGCCGTGCGCCAGATCGACCTCGCTCCGCTGAAAGGCAAGAGCGGCGAGGTGGCGATGTACGAGGCGCTGTGGCAGTCGGAAGACATCACCAGCATGCTGCCGACGATCACCTGGGGCGACCAGAAAAAGAAGACCCGCGGGAAGATGCGGATCCGCTACCTCGGCAAGGAAGTGACGGTCGATTCGGTGCGTCCCCATGCCACGCTCGGGCGCAGCGAGGACAACGATCTCGTCGTCAAGGGCAACCTGATTTCGCGCCTGCATGCGCGGGTCGAGATGAGCCGAGACCGTTTCCTTTTGATCGACCAGTCCACGAACGGTTCTTTCGTCGTCACGCGACAGGGCGAGGAGCTCTTCGTGCGGCGCGACAGCGTGCCCATCTCCGGCGAAGGCGTCATCGGGCTCGGACGCGTCGTCCAGCCGGGGTCCGCACAGGCGATCACCTTCATCCAGGAAGACTAGGGCCCCGCCCTGGAAGTCCCGCATCGACGCCCCGGTCCGTCCGACAGCGCAGCGCCCTGAACCGCATCGCGTGTTGCAAACCCGCAAAAAAACGAGGCCCTCCGGAGAGGGCCTCGTCGGGATCGACCGTGGCGACTGCCAGCGTCGACTCCGTTCAGAACAGCGTCCCCTGGCGGGGAACTGCCTGGCCGGAATCCGCCGCAGCGCGCGCCCGGGCAGGCTTTCAGGCGGCCTGCGCGCTCGAGCCGGTCTGGCCGCCGCTCGCCGCGGACTTCGTGGCGCGCTTCTTGGCGGTCGTCTTGCGCGCGGTGGTCTTCTTCGCGCTCGCCTTCTTGGCGGCCGGCTTGCGAGTGGCGGCCTTCTTCTTGGCGGGACGTCCGGCAGCCTTTTTGGCGGCCGGCTTGCGACCCTTGTTCGCGCTCGAGATGTCGACCACGACGTCCTTCACCAGGTCGCCGAAAGCTTCGCCGGTGTCGCGCACGATCGCCACGGTCTTGCGGGCATTGGTCACGGCCTTGTCACGGCTCTTGGGCAGCGTGGAGATCTGGAAATCGACCATCGTGCGCACGGTCTGGGCGCGCGAGGCCTTCTCGATCCGGTGGGTGCTGCCGTCGATCAGGTCGTCGAGGGCGGCGACCTGCTGCTTCAGCAGGCGTTCGATGCTCTTGTGCGACAGGTTGTTCAACTTCAGGCCGGTGTCCGCGATGCTGTGGACGGGACCCTTCGCCGCAGCGAGGAAGCTGGCCGTTTCGAGGCCGGCGCTGCGCATGCTGGAAATCGCCCGGTCCGCCAGCTGGCGGGTCTCGGTCTTCAGGGTGTCGGCAAGTTGTTCAATCTTGTTCATCATGTCCATAACCTCGGTAATTGATGCAATGCAGCATTGATGCAATGCACAATATAGCTGAATAGTGGTGAGAGTCAAGCTTTTGCAGGTCCTGGGAGACGAACGGGTGCGCCGCCGGGCACCGGCCTGGCCGGCTTTGCTGGCGCGGCCGTTCATGGCGGCCGTGCTCATGGTGGCGGCGTTCATGGCGGTGGCGTTCATGGCGGTGGCGTTCATGGCGGTGGCATTCATGGCGGTGGTGCCGGCTGCGGCGACGGAATCGGCGGACCCCGCGGCGTCGGTCGTGCCCGAGATGGTCGAGGCGCGCCCTGGCCTGCTGGCGGTGGCCGACGTCAGGCTGGAATCCGGCTGGCTGCTCGTGGACGAGGAGAACGGCACCGAGCGGCTGGTGCCCGAGCCGCCGCCGGTCGGCTCGGCCGAGATCCTTTACACGGGCCGCTTTCGTCACCTCGGCGCGGAGCCCGCCACCGGTCTGCGGATCGAGATTCCTGTGCCGGAGGGCGTGCATTACGTCGCGGGAAGCGCCACGGGGCCGGGCGCGGTCGTGACCTACTCGGTGGACGGGGTCGTTTTCGCGCCTGCCGGGGAACTCGACCTGCCGGTCACAGAGGAGCCGCGGCAGGAGGATCTGCAGGAGGATCTCCAGGACGATCTCCAGCAGGATCTGCAGTCACCCCCGCGCCGGGCCACAGCCGAAGATTACGCTTTCATCCGCTGGGACCTGCCGGGCGAGTTCCCCCCCGGCGCGGCCGGTCTCGTGTCTTTCCGGGCACGGCCGATGGTCGATGAATCGGCCCCGGAGGATGCGCCATGACCCGCAGGAAGCCGTCCCGGCGAGCGCGGCGCGCCGCAGCGCGCCCGAAGCGCGGTCTGCGGCGCTGGATCATCGGTGCCGCCCTGCTGGCGCTGGTGGCCGGCGCCGGGTGGATCGCCTGGCTCGACATGCGCATCACGAGCCAGTTCGAGGGACGGCGCTGGGACCAGCCGGCCCAGGTCTTCGCCGCGCCGGTCGAGCTCTACGCGGGCCGCCCGCTCGGGATCGAGCGTTTCACGGCACTGCTCGAGGCGCAGGGCTATCGGCAGGCCGACGGCAGCGCCCCGCGCGCCGGCTTCTGGTGGCGACAGGGGAACAGCGTGCGTCTCATGACCCGCGCCTTCCGTTTCGCCGAGGGCCCGCGCGCCGCGCAGGTGGCGCAGATCGATTTCGACGCGACCGGGATCCTGCGCATCCGCGACGCGCAGGGCCGGGAGCTGCCGTTTTTACAGCTCGACCCCCTGCGCATCGGCAGCATCTTCCCCGCCCACGGCGAGGATCGCATGGTGCTCGCGCCCGAGGAGATTCCGCCGCTGCTCGCCGCCGCCCTGATCGCGGTCGAGGATCGGCGTTTCGAAAGCCATCGCGGCCTCGACCCGGAGGGGATCGGGCGTGCGCTGCTGGTGAACCTGCGCGCCGGGGAAGTGCGCCAGGGAGGCAGCACGCTGACCCAGCAGCTGGTCAAGAGCTATTTCCTCGACAGCCGTCGCACCTGGCGGCGCAAGTTCACCGAGGCGGCCATGGCGCTGTTGCTGGAGCGGCGCTACGGCAAGGACGAGATCCTCACCGCCTACGTCAACGAGGTCTACATGGGCCAGGACGGGCGCCGCGCGATTCACGGCTTCGGCCTGGCGAGCGCCTTTTATTTCGGCAAGCCGCTGGCGGAGCTGGACGCTGCCGAGATCGCCACCCTGGTGACGATCGTCCGGGGACCGTCCTTCTACAATCCGTGGCGCCATCCCGAACGGGTGCGCGAGCGACGCGACCTGGTGCTCGGGATTCTTGCGGACCAGGGCGCGCTCGATCCGGAGCGCGCCGGCGCGGCGGCAGGCCGCCCGCTCGGGTTGCGGGGCGCGGCCTCCGCGGGGCCGGCTTACCAGCCGGCATTTCTCGGCCTGGTGCGTCGCCAGCTGCAGCGCGACTATCGTGATGACGACCTCGATTCCGCCGGCCTGGTGGTGCTCACGACGCTCGATCCGCTGGCGCAGCGCAGCGCCCAGGCCGCCGTGAGCGACGGCATCGAGCGCTTGCGGCGGCGCGGCGAGGCGCTGGCGCAGGTCGAGGGCGCCGCGGTGGTGACGCGCCCTGCGACCGGCGAGGTCCTGGCACTGGTCGGCGGCGCGCACGGCAGTTTCGACGGGCTCAACCGGGCGCTGGATGCGAGCCGCCCGATCGGTTCGCTGGTCAAGCCCGCGACCTACCTCGCGGCGCTCGAGTCCGGACGCCACACCCTCGCCTCGACACTGCGCGACGAGCCCGTGACCGTGGTCCTCGAGGACGGCAGCACGTGGCAGCCGGAGAATTTCTCCGGGGAGCCGCTCGGCCCGGTGTCGATGGCCCGCAGCCTGGCGGAGTCGCTCAATCTCCCGGCCGTCAACCTGGGTCTCGAGCTGGGCGTGGAGACCGTCGCGCGGCGCCTCGGCCGCCTGGCCGGGACGGCGCCGCCGCCGGCGTTTCCGTCGCTGCTGCTGGGCTCGGTCGATTACGCGCCGCTGGACGTCGCGGAGATTTACGGCACGATCGCGGCCGGCGGGTTTCGCGCCCCGTTGCGCGCCGTCAAGGCGGTGCTCGACGAGACGGGTACGCCGTTGTCGCGCTACCCGCTCGAGATCGAAGCCGTCGCGGATCCGCTGGCCGTCGCCCAGCTGCAGCGCGGCCTGCGCCTGGTCTTCGAGCGCGGCACGGCGCGCGGTGCGGCGGCGCGCCTCGGCGGACGGCAGTACGCGGGCAAAACCGGCACTTCAGGCGAGTTTAGGGATAGCTGGTTCGCGGGCTTCGGGAGCGATACTCTGGCGGTCGTCTGGGTGGGGCGCGACGACAACGCGCCGGTCGGGCTGACCGGTGCGAGCGGCGCACTGCCCATCTGGGCCGATATCATGGCCGGGCTCGGTGCATCGGACCTGGCGCCGGAAGCGGCGACCGGGCTGGTCGAGGCCGAGATCGAATACGCCACGGGCCTGCTGGCGCGCGGCGACTGCGCCGACACGGTGGTCGTGCCGGTGCCCGAGGGCGCCGCGCTGGAAACACGGCGCGATTGCGCGCCGCGCGACCCCTGGACCGAGACGCCGATCGAACGAGGATTGCAATGGCTGAAGCGAGCGCTGGGCGGAACATGAAACGGCACGACGGACGCAGGCAAGCGGACCGGCACTGGCTGCGCGCGATGAGTCTCTCGCTGGCCGCCGTCCTGGCGGGTTGCGCGGGATTGCCGATCGGCCAGGTCCCGGCGCCGGATGCGGAGGAGCCGCGCCATGGCCGGGGCCCGGAGGCGCCGATCAGCGAGCTGCCGGGCGATCCGCAGACGCCGCCGGAGGAATTTCCGGCGCTGCCGGGCGGTGCGGGACCCGACGTGGAACTGGAGCCGGACTATCATCCCGCCGGCCAGGCGTTGATCGACGAGGCCCGCCGCGAGCGGGTCCTCGGACGGGACGCGGCGGCCGGCGCCACACTCGAGCGGGCCCTGCGCATCGACAGCCAGAACCCGTGGATCTGGATCGAGCTCGGCAAGTTGCGCCTGGCCGCCGGGGAACTCGCCGCGACGCGCAGCATGGCGCAGAAAGCACTCACGCTGGCCGATCGCGATCCCGCCGCGCGCGCCGAGGCCGGCTACCTGTTGCGCCAGGCCGACGGCGGATCGTGAACGCCATCGACATCGGCGCGGCTTTCGACGCCGACGGCATCCTGCAAAGCTCGCTCGAGGGATTCCGGCCGCGCGAAGGACAGCGGCGCATGGCCGAGGCCGTCGCCGAGGCGCTGGCGACCCGCAGCATCCTGCTCGTCGAGGCCGGCACGGGCACCGGCAAGACCTACGCCTATCTCGCGCCGGTGCTCGCCGCGGGACTGAAGGTGGTGGTGTCCACCGGGACCAAGACGCTCCAGGACCAGCTGTTCCGCCGCGACCTGCCGGCCCTGTCGGGCGCGCTGGGGCGCCCGGTGCACGTCGCGCTGCTCAAGGGGCGCAGCAATTATCTCTGCCGCCACCGGCTGGAGCTGGCGCTGGACGAAGGTCCCGGCGTCATCCGCGAGACCGCGCGGCTGGCGAAAATCCAGGCGTGGTCCGGCATCACGACGCGTGGCGAGATCGCCGAGGTGCCCGGCATCCCCGAGGACGCGCCCGTCTGGGGTCGCGTGACCTCGAACGCGGACAATTGCCTCGGCCAGGAATGCCCGGAGTTCCAGCGCTGCCACGTGGTCAAGGCGCGGCGCGAAGCGCTCAAGGCGGACGTGGTCGTGGTGAATCATCACCTCCTGCTGGCCGACCTCGCGCTCAAGGAGGAGGGTTTCGGCGAGCTGCTGCCCGGGGCCGACGCGGTGGTGGTGGACGAGGCTCACCAGCTGCCGGAGATCGCGGCGCGTTTCTTCGGTGTCTCGGCGGGAACGCGCCAGGCGCTGGGGCTGGTGGCGGACACGCGGGCCGAAGCGCTGAAGGCGGGCGCCTGGCAGGCTTCGCTGGAGGCGGACGTGGATGCGCTGGAGCGTGCGGCACGGGACGCCGCCGCACTCCTGGCGGGCGCCGGGGGGCGCATCTCCTGGCCCGAGTTGCCGTCGAGCAGCGACACGGCGCTCGCCGCGCTGGAAGACGCGGCCGCCGCGCTGGCGGATGCCTGCGAGACCCTCGGCGGCGCGAGCGCCGGCCTGGACGCGGTGGAACGACGCGCCCGCGCCTTCGCGACCCGGCTCGGGACGGTGCGCGAGGGCGGCGGGGGATTCGAGCTGCGCTGGGCGGAGACGGGACGGCGCAGCGCGAGTTTTCATGCCGCCCCCGTGGACGCCGGGCGGGCCCTGGCCGCGCAGATCAACGCGCGCGAGTGCGGCTGGGTATTCACCTCGGCGACCCTCGCGGTCGGCGACGATTTCGGCGCCTTCCTCGATCGTCTCGGCCTCGAGGAGGCCGAGACTTTGCGCCTCGACAGTCCGTTCGATTTCCGTGCCCGAACCCGCCTTTACATCCCGGAAGGCCTGCCGGCGCCGTCGGACCCCGACTACACGCGGCGGGTCGTGGACATCGCGACCCCGTTGCTGGAAGCGAGCGGCGGGCGGGCCTTTCTCCTCTTCACCAGCCACCGGGCATTGCAGGCCGCCGCCCGCCTGCTGCGGCCGCGGGCTGCGGAACTCGGCTTTCCGGTGCTGGTGCAGGGAGACGAACCGCGCGCCCACCTGCTGGCGAGTTTTCGTCGCCTCGGCAATGCCGTGCTGCTGGGCACGCAGAGCTTCTGGGAGGGCGTGGACGTCAAGGGGCCGGCGCTGTCGGTGGTGCTGATCGACAAGCTGCCGTTCGCGGCGCCGGACGATCCGCTGCTGAAGGCACGGCTCGAGGCGGCGCGGGAGGCGGGTCGCGAGCCGTTCCGCGACGTGCAGCTGCCCCAGGCGGTGTTGACGCTCAAGCAGGGCATCGGCCGCCTGATCCGGGACGTGGACGACGCGGGCCTGGCCGTCGTGTGCGATCCGCGCCTGCTCGGCAAGGGTTACGGGCGGGTGTTTCTCGTCAGCCTGCCGCCGATGCCCATCGTGCGCAAAGCGGACGAGGCCGTGGATTTCCTGCTCGGCCTCGGACTGACCACGCTGGAGGATGCGGGGTGAATATCCTGTCGCTGGACACCGCGGCGGATGGCTGTTCCGTGGCACTGCGCGCAGGGGGCGCATTGATCGAGCGCGACGAGGCGGCGCCGCGCAAGCACGCGGCTTCCCTGTTGCCCATGGCCGAGGCCTGTCTCGCGGAGGCGGGTATCGGCCTCGGGGACCTCGATGCGATCGCCTTCGGTCGCGGGCCGGGGAGTTTCACGGGCCTGCGGATCGCCGCCGGCGTGGCGCAGGGCATCGCTTTCGGCGCCGGCCTGCCGGTGGTGCCGGTGTCCAACCTGGCGGCGGCCGCCTTGGCGGCGGGGCGCGCGCACGGCTGGCAGCGCGTGCTTGTCGCGTTCGATGCCCGCATGGGCGAGGTCTATGCGGGGGCCTACGAGATCGATGCGGCCGGCCTGCCGGTGCTCGTCGGGGCTGAAGCCCTGCTGGCGCCCGGCGATCTCGCCGCTCCCGGGAGGGACTGGCGCGGCGCCGGCTCCGCCTTCGCGGCCTGGCCGGGCCTCGCCGCGACGGCCGGCGTGGTGTCGGCCGACAGCGCGCTTGCGCCGCGCGCCCGCGACCTGCTGGACATCGCCGCCGATGCCTGTGCCCGGGGCCTCGCCGTCCCGGCCGAGGAGGCGCTGCCCGTCTACCTGCGTGAGCGGGTGGCCTGGCAAGGGGGTGGCCCGAGCCGTTGAAGAATCAGTAAGATGGCCGGGCTTTAACAAATCTGTAACCGGCGGTTGCTGTAATGACGCAGTCATACAACTGGGCAATACCATGGCTGCCAAGCAGATCCTGATCGTCGAGGACGAGAAGCCGATTCGCGACATGATCGCATTCGGGCTGCGGAGGTCGGGATTCGACGTGCGGGAGGCGGAGGATTGCCGGGCCGCGCGAATCGCGGTGGCCGACCAGTTGCCCGACCTGGTGCTCGTGGACTGGATGCTGCCCGACATGAGCGGCCTGGAACTGACGCGCCTGCTGAAGAAAGACTCCGGCACGCGGGAAGTCCCGGTCATCATCCTCACCGCCCGCGCCGAGGAAGAGGACAAGATCCGCGGCCTCGAAGGCGGTGCCGACGATTACATCACCAAGCCCTTTTCGCCCCGCGAGCTGCTGGCGCGCATCAAGGCGGTCCTGCGCCGCGGCGGACCCGGCGAGGAAGAGGAAGTGCTGGCCGCCAACGCGCTGCGCCTCAACTCGGCGAGCCATCGCGTCACGGCGGGCGAGGAGGTCATCGCCCTGGGGCCGACCGAATACCGCCTGCTCAAGTTCTTCATGGGGCACCGGGATCGCGTCTACAGCCGGGGCCAGCTGCTGGACCGGGTCTGGGGCGGCAACGTCTATGTCGAGGAACGCACGGTGGACGTCCACATCCGCCGCCTGCGCAAGGCGCTCGAAGCGTCCGGTTGCGATCGCCTGATCCAGACGGTCCGCGGCGCGGGCTACCGCTTCTCCGAACAGGTCGACGAGTGAGCGAGGGCCCGTGGGGCTACGTCGCCGGGCGGCTGCTCGCCCTGCTGTTCGTATCGGCCCTGTTCGGTTACCTCTTCGGCCAGCCCCTGGCGTGGTTGTCCGCCGCGCTGCTGGCCTATCTCGGCTGGCACCTGTGGCATCTCTGGCAGCTGGAATCGTGGCTGCGACGCAAGCTCGGAGAGCCGCCGCGCGACGCGGCCGGCCTGTGGGGTGGCGTGTTCGCCCAGCTGCATCGCCTGCGGCTGCAGAGCCGCGCACGCAAGAAACGCCTCGCGCGCGTGTTGAAAGAGTTTCGCAAGTCCACGCAGGCGTTGCCCGACGCCGGGGTGGTGCTCGACAAGGACAACGCAATCGTCTGGCTGAACGAGGCCGCGACACGGCTCCTCGGACTGCGCCCCGCGGATCGCGGCCAGCGCATCGAGAACCTGCTCCGTGCCCCCGAATTCGCTGCCTTTCTCCGCGCCGCACGTACCGACAGCAACCTGCGCATGGCCTCGCCGCCGGACGAAGCCGTGAAGCTGTCGCTGCAGGTCGTGCCCTATGGCGAGACCCAGCACTTGTTACTGGCGAAGGACATCACGCACGAGGTGCGCCTCGAGACCGTGCGCCGCACCTTCGTGGCCAACGCCTCGCACGAACTGCGCTCGCCCCTGACGGTGATCAGCGGATATCTCGATTCGCTCGCCGGCGATCCGGAACTCGCGGACTACTGGCGTGAGCCGGTGGACGAGATGGCGCGCCAGTCGGAGCGCATGCGCCGCATCATCGAGGACCTGCTGACCCTGTCGCGCCTCGAGGCCTCCGCGCCGGAAGCGGAGCGCGACTACGTCGACGTCGCCGCGATGCTGACCGTGTTGCGCAAGGAGGCCCTGGCGCGTCCGCAGCGCCCCGGCGTCATCGAGCTGCACCTCGATACGGAGGCGGGATTGCTCGGCGTGGAGTCGGAGATCTACTCGGCCTTCGCCAACCTCATCGGCAATGCGCTGAAGTACACGCCGACCGATGGTCGCGTGAGCATCCGCTGGCGGATGGAAGGCGAGGAGGGCTGGATGTCGGTCGAAGACGACGGCATCGGTATTCCGGCGGAGGCGATTCCCCGGCTGACCGAGCGCTTCTACCGCGTGCACAAGGGGCGCGACCGAACCACGGGCGGCACGGGCCTGGGACTGGCGATCGTCAAGCACGTGCTGCAGCGACACGGCGGGCGCCTCGCGGTGGAAAGCAAGATCGGCGCCGGCAGCCGCTTCACCTGCCGCTTTCCCCCGGGACGCATTGCCGCCGGTCCCGAGGCGACGGACGGACACACCGGTGGCGACGGCGCGGTTCCGGGCGATGCGACGGCGGCCGCAGCGGGATCGGGATCGGGATCGGAAGCAGGGCGCGCGCCTACCAGTCCCTGAAGGGATGGCGCAGCAGGTTCGCGTTGTAGTAACGCGGATCGTCCGAGACTTCGGCACCGAGCCAGGCGGGGCGATCGAAGGCCTGGTCCTCCTTGTCCAGTTCGATCTCGGCGATCACCAGGCCGGCATTGGCCCCGTGGAACTCGTCGATCTCCCAGCGCTGCCCTGCTTCGCACAGCGTGTAACGCGTCTTGTCGATCAGCGGTTGCAGGCACATCGTTTCCAGCAGCTGGTCCGCATCGTCCGGCGGAATCGGATACTCGTACTCGGCGCGCGACACGCCCGTGGTGACGCCCTTGATGGTCAGCCAGGCCTGCTCTCCCGCAACGCGCACACGGACGTTGCGGGCCGGGTCCACCGACAGGTAGCCCTGCCGGATACGCCGGCCTTCCGCCCGTGATTTCCATTCAGTCCCGGCGACCAGGAACTTGCGCTCGATCTCGGTGTGCATGCCGCTCATATTGACCGTCATCCCGTGCTTCATCAAGCGCCGGGCTGCGCACGTTTATTACAATGGAGTGACAGCGGCTGACGGCTGTTTTGGCGGGATTTTTTCCGGAAACGGCGTGTCCGATGGTGTATTGTTCCAGTCTTCCGCGCAGTCGTAACCGGGCTGTCATCCAAGCGTCATATTCGCGTGCAACACTTTTTGTTCCGCCGTCCGTCGAGTCCCGCCATGGAACACCAGGATCTCACCCACCATTGGTCGCGCCAGTTCAACGCCGAACTCGAAGCCGTGCGCAACAGCGTGATGGCGATGGGCGGACTGGTCGAGGAACAGCTGCGCCGGGCCGTCGAGGCGCTCGTCCGGGGCGACAGCGCGCTTGGCGAGCGCGTCGCACGGGACGATTACAAGGTCAACCGGGCGGAGGTTGCGATCGACGAGGATTGCAGCCGGATCATCGCGCGCCGCCAGCCGACGGCCGGCGACCTGCGCCTCGTGATGGCCATCGTCAAGACCATCACGGACCTCGAGCGAATCGGCGACGAAGCCGAAAAGATCGGCTTCCTTGCATCGCGCCTGGCGTCGCAGGAGCGGCCGACCGACAGCTACGAGGCCATCCAGCAGCTGGCCGAGCTCGCGGGCGGCATGTTGCATCGTGCCCTGGATGCTTTCGCGCGCATGGACCCGGAGGAAGCGATGCGTGTCGTGCGCCAGGACCAGGCGGTGGACCGGGAGTACGAAGCCGTGTCGCGCCAGGCGATCGCCCTCATGACCGAGAATCCGGGTAGCATTCACCGGGTGCTGGACATGCTGTGGGTGGCGCGGGCGCTCGAACGCATCGGCGATCACGGCAAGAATATCTGTGAGTATGTGGTGTACATGGTGCGCGGCAAGGACATCCGCCATGTGAGCCTCGAAGACGCGGAGCGACAGGTCAGGAATGGTTGAGAGAACGGGATTGCGCGGCCTCGATCGCCGCATGGTGAACGGGGCCGGCGCGCTGCTCTGCGGCGGGCTGCTGGGCTATGCCATGTATGCCGAGCACGTGCTCGGGCTGGAACCGTGTCCGTTGTGCGTATTCCAGCGGGTGGCCGTGCTTGCGCTCGGCTTCGTCCTGCTGGCCGCCTATGCGCACAACCCCGGACGCAGCGGCGCGCGGGTCTACGGCGTTCTTGCGGCCGTCACCGCGGCGGCGGGCATCGGCTTCGCCTGGCGCCAGGTCTGGTTGCAGGGCCTGCCGGCGGACGAGGTGCCCGAGTGCGGGCCCGGGCTGGACTTCATCATGGACGTGTTCCCGTTCTGGGAGGCGATCGGCATGGTGCTCGAGGGTTCGGGCGACTGCGCGAAGATCGACTGGACGTTTCTCGGCCTGAGCATGGCCGGGTGGATGCTCATCATCCTCACGCCGCTGGCGCTGGTCGCGCTCTGGAACAACTTTCGGGCGGTCGGGCGCTGATCGACGGCTCGGCCCGTCAGGGTCGACCGCGGATCCGGGTCGTCACTTAGCGCCTTCGTTCCGGTCGACCGCGGATCCGGGTCATCACGGTCGATCGCGGCTCCGGGTCATCACGGGCGCCCTTCGCTCGGCGAAATCTGAGCTCGCTCAGTGCGCCCATGACGCCCCGGTTCCGCTGCGGCGTCGGCAGGGCAGGCGTGGCTCGGGCCGCTGCGGTCGATCCGCGTCGTCGAGGCGGGTTTGGCTCGCGCGAGCGTGGTCGACCAGCGACTTTGTTTCGTTCTTCAGGCGACTGAATTGGAGCATTCGCCTGCGTGAGGCATGAGCTCGCCATGCATGCTTGATGGGCATTTCATGTGGGCATAGGATAGGCGCATGATGGTGAGCAAGGACTAGACCATGCGGGCTACTGAAGCTGACAAATCCACCCGAAAGCCGACCAACCTGTCGCTGGATAGTGCGCTTCTCAAAGAGGCGAAAGCCCTTGGAATCAATGTGTCGCGGGCCGCGGAGGCGGGTATCGCCGAGGCCGTGAGACTGCACAAGCAGGAGAGGTGGCTCAAGGAGAATGCCACAGCACTGGCAAGCTCTAACTCGTACGTTGAAGCGAATGGCTTGCCCCTGGCTCGCCACCGTCAATTCTGATGGCCCGTTTTGACATCTTCAAAAACGAGGATGAGGCCGGCTATCTGCTGGACGTTCAGTCAGACCTTCTCAGCGGCTTGAATACGCGAGTTGTCGTGCCCTTGTTGCCCCAATCTTCCGCGCCGTCCCCTGCCCAGCGGCTGAATCCTGTATTTCGCATCGAGGGTCAGGAGCTGGTAATGGCAACGCAGTACATGGCTGCTGTTCCCGCAGGCGAATTGCGCTCTCGAGTTGGCAGCCTTGCTGAGAAGCAGGACGAAATCTCCACGGCGCTGGATATGTTGTTTCTGGGCTTTTGATCCAAGGATTCGGATTTTTCAGCGCCGTGACGCCGCGGTCGATCCGCCTTCGTTTCGGTTCGACCGCGGATCCGGGTCATCACTTAGCGCCTTGGTTCCGATGGACCGCGGCTCCGGGTCGTCACGGGCGCCCTTCGCTCGGCGAAATCTGAGCTCGCTCAGTGCGCCCATGACGCCCCGGCTCCGCTGCGGCATCGACAGGGCGACCGTCGGCATGTCCCTGGCGATCCCGGCAGCGGGCGGGGGGTGTCACAGGCCGGCCGAGCGAGTTTTTCCTTGTCTGAGCGCAGGCCGGCCTGTGGCGGCGCGCGGCCGTGGTCGATTCGCGTCTCCGTTGCGGTTGAGTGCAGTTGAGTGCGGTCGATGAGCGCGTTAGCGCTCCAATCCCGAATGTTGTCCTAACTTCGGAGCGCCTTTGTGCTAAAGTCTTCACCCATGGGGTGAATATTCCGGCGGACAGCATGCAGGACCGGATCAAAGACGGTGGAGATCAGGTTTCGAACCAAGAAACTCGCGAAGTGCTTTGTAGAGTCAAAGCACGCGGTTAAGGCCTTCGGGAAGGATGTCGCTCGAAAGTACATCCAGCGGATCAACCTGATCAAAGCAGCTAACACCTTTGAAGAGGTTGAGTGCCTACCGGGACTTCGATGCCATGAGCTGAAGGGCAAGAGACGTGGTCAGTACGCCGTAAATTTGACTGGTTTTTATCGCCTTATTTTTACTCTCGAAGGCGACATGATGAACATCGTCATGATTGAGGAAGTGAGCAAACACTATGATGACTGAAACGCATTTCATGTCTGACTTGGCCATTCCTCCTGGTGAGTACCTCGAGGAGGTGCTTGCAGATTTAGAGCTGAATCAGGCCGAGCTGGCGCGTCGTATGGGAAGGCCCGCGCAGGCCATTAACGAAATCATTCGTGGGGAGAAGGCCATTACGCCTGAAACGTCTATACAGCTCGAGAAAGTTGTAGGAGTTCCGGCGCACATCTGGTCTCGCCTTGAAGCGGATTTTCGCCTGATTCAAGCGAACTTGAATGACAGGAAGGAGGCGAAAAAGGAAGAAGTTCTGGTTCCGAAATTTCCTTACGCTCTTCTTGCCAAGCTGGGCCTTGTTGAAAAAACCAATTCAAAGATCGAGCGGGTGGAAAATCTCCGTTCGTTTTTCGGAGTTTCTTCTCTTTTCAACCTCCAAGGTACTAGAGATTACAGTCCGGCCTTTCGGCAGGGTTCGAAGGACGGGCTCAACCATGAAGCATTAGCGGCTTGGTTGCGTGCTGGTACGGTGCTCTCAAAGCGGGATGGCTGTGCAGAGTATTCGAAGAAGCGACTCGAGCAGGCGCTGCCAGAAATTAGAAAGCTGACAAAGCGCAACGACCCGAGTGAGTTCTTCAGCGAGCTTAGATCGCTTCTATGCGAGTGCGGGGTGTCCTTGATCGTCATCCCTCACTTTCCGAAGACTTATACGAACGGCGCCACCTTTTGGTCCGGGAAGGATAGAGCCGTAGTTATGATGTCTCTTCGAGGAAGTTGGGCGGATATTTTCTGGTTCAGTCTATTCCACGAGCTTGGACATATTTTGTTGCATGACAAGCGATCGACGTTTTTGGAAGACGGAAGTCACCATCCAGGCAGACGCAAGCAAGAAGAAGAAGCTGACAAGTTTGCACAGGTCACTCTTATCCCTCCTGCAGAGTTCCAGAAATTCGTTCTTGCCGGCGACTTTTCGCGTGACGCCATTATGCGATTTGCTGCAAACCTTGATATCGGCCCGGGCATTGTTACGGGAAGGCTTCACCATGAAGGGTTGCTTCCTTACACAATCCATCATGGTCGAGTGCGGTATAGATTTGAGCTAGCAAATCGCTGCAGCTGACGTTCGATCCGCCTTCGTTTCGGTTCGACCGCGGATCCGGGTCGTCACTTAGCGCCTTCGTTCCGGTCGACCGCGGATCCGGGTCATCACGGGCGCCCTTCGCTCGGCGAAATCTGAGCTCGCGCAGTGCGCCCATGACGCCCCGGTTCCGCTACGGCGTCGGCTGGGCGACCGTCGGCGTCTCCCTGGCGATCCGGGCAGCGGGCGGGGGGTGTCACAGGCCGGCCGAGCGAGTTTTTCCTTGTCTGAGCGCAGGCCGGCCTGTGGCGCCGCGCGCCTGCGGTCGACCAGTTGGCCCAGCGGACCGCCAGGCCGGCAGACACGCGAGCCGGCAGGGCCCGGCGAACCGCCGCTAGAGCAGCTTCCGGAGCAGCGCCAGGTAAAGGTCCTTCAGCGGCTCGAGGTCCGCAATCCGCACATGCTCGTCGATCTTGTGGATGCTCGCATTGACCGGCCCGAGTTCCACGACGGCGGCGCCCGTGGGGGCGATGAACCGCCCGTCCGAGGTGCCGCCGCCCGTCGACAGCTCGGGGTCGATGCCGGTCACCTCGCGGACGACCGCACGAACCGCATCGAGGAACACGCCCGGCCGGGTCAGGAAAGGCCGCCCGGCATCGCGCCACTGGACCCGGTAATCCAGGCCGTGGCGGTCCAGCACTTCGTGGATCCGCGCCTGCAGGCCTTCGAAAGTCTGCTCGGTGGAGTAGCGGATATTGAATTTCAGCTCGGCGGAGCCGGGCGTGACGTTGCGAAAGCCGGTGCCGGCATGCAGGTTGGTGAGCTGGAAACTGGTGGGGGGGAACGCGTCGTTGCCGGCGTCCCACTCGAGGGAAACCAGCTCGGCGAGCACGGGCGCGAGCTTGTGCAGCGGGTTCACGGCCGTCTCGGGATAAGCGACGTGGCCCTGTATGCCGGTGACGACCAGGTCGCCGGACAGGGAGCCGCGCCGCCCGGTCCGCAGCATGTCGCCGAGCCGCTCTTTGCTGGAGGGCTCGCCGACGAGGCACCAGTCGATCTTCTCGCCGCGCGCCTCGAGCGTCTCGATGACGGCGCGGGTGCCGTCCTGCGCCGGGCCTTCTTCATCGCTGGTGATCAAAAAGGCGATCGAGCCTGCCGGGTCGGGGTGCGCGGCGAGGAACTCCTCGCAGGCCACGACCATCGCCGCGAGGCTGGCTTTCATGTCGGCCGTGCCCCGGCCCCAAAGGCAGCCGTCCCGCTCGGTGGGGGCGAAGGGCGGAGAGGTCCAGGCGGTCTCGGGGCCGGACGGCACGACGTCCGTGTGGCCGGCGAAACACAGCAGCGGACCCGTCGTGCCGCGGCGCGCCCAGAAGTTGTCCACCTCGCCGAAACGCATCCTCTCTACGCTGAAACCCACCGCTTCGAGCCGTGCGATCATCAGCTCCTGGCAGCCGGCATCGTCCGGCGTCACCGAGGCCCTGGCGACCAGCTCCTTTGTTAATTCAACAACTTGTGACAACTAATTCATCCTTCTTCACGGTCAACGTCGGCCCCGGACAGGCTCGTGCACGGGTGCTGGATCTGCGGCCTCGTTCTTTTTTCGCGGCGAGGCGATGGCCGGCTCGCGCGGTCCGGTCCCGGTCCGGTCGCGGCCCGTGGGGGCTTGCCGATTATGGCGCCTGATGGCTCCTTGTAACACTGTCATCCCTGTAATAGTTCTGTAACATATGGGCCTTAGTGTGTGCGGGTCTCTTATCTATGCCGGATTCGGCAGGACACCCCCCCATGTATTTCCCAAGGAGTCAACGAATGACCCGCAAGCTTCTCGCGCTGGGCGCCGGCCTGGTCCTTTCCGCTTCGGCGTTCGGCCAGGCGCTCACCGTTGATCCGGAATTGCCGACCTACGAGCCGGTCTCGGGCGTCTCCGGCAGCATGAAGTCGATCGGCTCCGACACGCTGAACAATCTCATGGCGCTCTGGGCGGAGGGGTTCCGCTCGGTGTACCCGAACGTCCAGATCGAGATCGAGGGCAAGGGTTCGGGCACGGCCCCGCCGGCGCTGATCGGCGGCAACGCGCAGTTCGCCCCCATGTCGCGGCCGATGAAGTCCGCGGAGATCCAGGAGTTCGAGAAGCGCTACGGCTACCCGCCGACGCCGGTCCGCAGCGCCGTGGATGCGCTGGCGGTGTACGTGCACAAGGACAATCCGATCCAGTGCCTGTCGCTGCAGCAGGTGGACGCAATCTTCTCCAAGACCCGGAATGGCGGGTATCCGGACAACATCACGACCTGGGGCGACGTCGGCCTGACGGGCGAGTGGGCCGACCGGCCGATCTCGATCTACGGGCGCAACTCGGCTTCGGGCACCTACGGCTACTTCAAGGAAGTCGCGCTGTTCAACGGCGACTACAAGGACGAGGTCAAGGAACAGCCCGGTTCCTCCACGGTGGTGCAGGGCGTGGCCTCGGACATCGGCGGGATCGGTTACTCCGGCGTGGGGTACAAGACCGCCGACGTGCGCTCGGTGCCGCTGCAAACGGATGCCGACGGCGCATGCTACGACGCCGTGGCGGAGTACGCGGTATCCGGCGATTATCCGATCGCCCGCTTCCTCTACATTTATGTCAACAAGAACCCGAACCGGCCGCTCGACCCGTTGCGCGGCGAGTTCATTCGTTACGTGTACTCGAAGCAGGGCCAGGAGGCCGTGGTTCGTGACGGTTATTTTCCGGTGCTGAAGCCGCTCGCCGACCAGGATCTCGCGATCTTCGGCTTGAAATAAGCGTTCTACAGGACCCTGGCATGCAGCGGTGCGGGCCCGTCCCGCACCGCTGCATGGTTTAAGGGCCCTCGCGGTGGCACCAGGTCGAGGCCCAGGGACATCTTGAAGATGGACAAGCGCTCAGGCGAAAACAGCGGTGACGCCCATGCCTTCGCGGTGCATCGCCGCGAAAAGAGCACGAAAAAATCCGTCCTGGTCGGGGACCGGGTCGCCAACTGGACGATCACCATCGGCGGACTGCTGGTGATCGTCGCCGTCATCACTATCATGGTGTTCCTCGTCTCGGTGGCCTTGCCGCTCGCTTCCGGCGGCAACGTCGAACAGCATCGCGTCTACACCCTCGATACGGCGAAGCGCGTCGCCTGGCTGAACGCGGACGAGTACAACACGATGGGGATCCGCGTGACGGCGGACGGCACGGCCAGCGCGTTCCACCTGCCCACCGGCGCCGCCGTCGCGGCGACCGAGTTCGATTTCGCTACGCGGGCCACGGCCGTCGGCGGGATCGTCACCCGTGACCAGGTGGCGTTCGGCTTCGCGGACGGCAGCGTGCGTTTCGGCGGGGTGGGTTTCGATGTCGCGGTGCGCCTGGCGGAAGACCTTCCCGCACAGCGCGAACCCTTGAACGAGACGGACAGCCTGGTGGCAGGCACGGTCTACCGGCTGCTGAACACGGGGGACTACCGCGCCGTGTCGCCGAACTGGTGGGTGAACCCGCCGGAGCAGGTGTCCGAACACGCGATCGTCGCCATCGACTACCGCGTGGGCGGCACGAATGAACGACCGACGCGCTCGTTCGTCACGGTGGATGCCGTCGGCGTGGCGCGTGTCTCGCGCGCGGTGGTCCAGCGCAACCTCATGACCGGCGCGGAGACCGTCCGGCTGACGTCCACCACACTGCCGACGCTGCCGGAGGACACGGAGGTCACCCGCGTCCTGATGAACAGCGCCGCGGATCGGGTGATCATCGCCACGGCCGTGGGGACACTTTATCGCTACGACCTGCGGGACTTCAACAACCCGGTGCTGGCCGAGACCACCCGCGCTTTCGACGAGAGCGTGGCCATCACCGCGATGGACTTCCTCAACGCGGAGCACGCGCTGGTGGTCGGCGGTTCGAACGGCGCGGTGGACGTGTTCTTCCGCCTGGAGGCGCCGGATGCGGGCACCACCGACGGCTACGAGATGGTGCGCGCCCGGGTGCACGAGAACCAGGGCACCCCGGTCACCGAAATTTCGGTGGCGCAGCGCAAGAAGGCCATGGCCACGCTCGGGGCGGACGGCAGCGTCTGGGTGCGCTACTCGACCGCCGAGCGCACGCTGTTCAAGCTGCAGCGCGACAGCGATCCCGACGTGGATGCGAACCTGATGCTCATGCCGCGCATGGACGGCCTGCTGTTGGCGGACGACACCGGCGCCGTGGACGCCTGGCGTTTTTATTTCCCGCATCCCGAGACCACCCTGCGCGCCCTGTTCGGCAAGCTGTGGTACGAGGGCTATCCCGAGCCGACCTACACCTGGCAGTCGTCCTCCGGCACCGACGTGTTCGAACCGAAGTACTCGCTAGTGCCGCTGATTTTCGGCACGCTCAAGGCGACGGTCTATGCCTTGCTGTTCGCCGTGCCGATCGCGCTGCTGGGGGCGATCTATACCTCGGAGTTCCTGCATCGCAGGGTGCGCGCCACCGTCAAGCCGGTCATGGAAATGATGGAGTCGCTGCCCACGGTGGTGCTGGGATTCGTGGCGGCGCTGGTGCTGGCGCCGATCGTCGAGGAGTGGATCGCGGCCGTGTTGCTCGCCTTCGTCTCGATCCCGATGGGGCTGATGCTGGGCGCCTTCACCTGGCAGATGCTGCCGCCGAAGGTGGGGCTCAGGCTCGGCGGGGTGCCCAAGTTCTTCTTCATGATCCTGTCGATCTTCGTCTTCGGCTACGTCGCTTACCGCCTCGGGCCCGCTTTCGAGCGACTGTTCTTCTACGGCGACTTCAAGGCCTGGGTGAACGGCGACGTGGGCACCGGGATGCCGTTCCTTTTCCTGGTCGGTTTCCCGCTGAGTTTCATGCTCGTGGCCTGGGGATTCGGTCGTGGCTGGGGCCACCACTGGCGCCTGATGCTGCGCGAGCGGCGCCGCGAGCAGGCCGGGCGGCTCGATTTCGCTCGCTGGATCGTGTTCCTCCTCGCGGCGTCCGGGCTCTCCCTGGGGTTGTCGGCGCTGCTGACCGCGCTGGGCTACGATCCACGCGGCGGCGTCATCGACACCTATTCGCAACGCAATGCGCTGGTGGTCGGTTTCGTCATGGGTTTCGCGGTCATTCCGAACATCTACACCCTCGCGGAGGACGCGCTGAACTCGGTGCCGTCCCACCTGCGCGCCGCGTCCCTGGCCGCGGGCGCGACCCCCTGGCAGACCGCGATGTGGGTGATCCTGCCGGTGGCGGCCTCCGGCGTGTTCTCGGCCGTCATGATCGGCATGGGGCGTGCGGTCGGCGAAACGATGATCGTGGTCATGGCGGCCGGCAATACGCCGATACTCGACTGGAACATCTTTTCCGGGCTGCGGACCCTGTCGGCGAACATCGCGGTCGAACTGCCGGAAGCGGTCAAGGACAGCACCCTGTACCGCACGCTGTTTCTTGCCGCGCTGACGTTGTTCGTCATGACCTTCGTCATCAACACGCTTGCCGAGCTCGTGCGCCAGCGCTTCCGCAAGCGGGCGTTCCAGCTGTGAACGGGAGGATCTGAGCGATGAAGGAGGCCCCGGGGTCCGCGCGACTGCCTGCCGATCCGGCACCCCTGCAACGCTACAGCGTGCGCAAGTATTCCGCCGACCTGTCGGCCGTCGGCGAACCGTGGCTGTGGGCGCTGGGCGGCGCCCTGGCGCTCGGCATCATCCTGGTGGCCGGCTTCCTGGCGATGGTGTTCTGGAACGGTGCGACGACCTTCTGGCCGAAGCCCATCGAGGTGGTGACGCTTACGGACGGTTCGGTCATCGCGGGCGAGCCGACCCGCTCGGGCATCTACCGTGTCGGCGAGAACGTCCGCGAAACCCTCCCTCCGGACGTCCTTGCGGCGCTGGACGAAAACGACGGTTATGCCCGCCGGGTGTTGTATCGCTCGGCCAACTACGACCTCTACGGCGATGATTTCCGCTGGGTCTCCGACTACGAGGTCGCCGACGTCACGCGTCCGGCCGACATGTTCCTCGTGGAGCGGCAGGAATGGGGGCCGTTCGTCGGCCGCATCGCCGGCCTCGTCGTGGGCGGCGAACCCCGCGACATGGCGAAGGTGAGCTATGCGCAGCTTCGCGAGGCCCAGGACGACGCCCGCGAGCGCTTCCACCGCATCCGCGAAATCGAGCAAAAGGACATCGGCCGGGTCAACTACGAAATGGAGCGCGAGCGGCTCGCGTTGCGCAAGGTCGAGTTGCGCGAGGGCAGGGATTCCGAGGCGTATCGGGAGCGCCAGGCCGAGGCCCGGGCGCGCATCGCGGAGCTCGAGGCGGAGTTCGCGCGGCACCAGGCCCGCATCAGCGAGATCCGCGTCGAGGACCGGCAGGACCGGATCATCCTCGAGGAGATCGGCGGGCGGACCAAGGAGGAACTGCTCTCGGACATCGTCCGCCTGTATCCGGCCAACGACCTGGGCCCGATGGAGCGGCTCGGGGTCTATTTCTCGCGCTGGAAGGAGTTTTTGACCTCGGAGCCGCGGGAGGCGAACACCGAGGGCGGCGTCCTCCCCGCGATTTTCGGCACGGTGGCCATGACGCTCATCATGGTGGTCATCGTCGCGCCGTTCGGCGTGATCACGGCGCTGTACCTGCGCGAATACGCGAAGCAGGGGCGGATCGTCTCCATCGTGCGCGTCTCGGTGAACAACCTGGCCGGGGTGCCGTCGATCGTGTTCGGCGTGTTCGGCCTCGGCTTCTTCGCCTACACGCTCGGCACGACAGTGGACCAGTTGTTCTACGCCGAGCGCCTGCCCAGTCCGACCTTCGGCACCGGCGGCATCCTGTGGGCGGCGCTGACGCTGGCCCTGCTGACCGTCCCGGTGGTCATCGTCGCCTCGGAAGAAGCGCTCGCAGCGGTGCCGCGCTCGATGCGCGAAGGATCGCTCGCCTGCGGCGCGTCGAAATGGCAGACCATCCGGCGGGTGGTCCTGCCGCGCGCCATGCCCGGCATCATGACCGGGCTGATCCTCGCGATGGCGCGCGGCGCCGGCGAGGTCGCGCCGCTGATGCTGGTCGGGGTGGTGAAGCTGGCGCCGATGCTGCCGGTGGATTCCTTCTACCCGTACCTGCACCTCGAGCGCAGCTTCATGCATCTCGGCTTCCACATCTTCGACGTCGGCTTCCAGTCGCGCAACTCGGAGGCGGGCAAGCCGATGGTCTTCGTGACCACGCTGTTGCTGCTGTTCCTGATCGTGACGATGAACGCGTCGGCGATCTACATTCGTAACCGGCTGAAGCGAAAGTTCGCGGTCGGCCAGTTCTGATCAACCAATGGAGGCCTGCCGATGAATTCGGTTGCCCAGCAAGCGTCCGGCGTCACGTCCGGCGCCATCGAGCCCACGAATTACCATTTCACCAAGGCACCGGACGGGCCGGCCCTCGACGTGCGCAGCTACAACCTGTGGTACGGCGAGGCGCAGGCGCTGTACGACATCGACATGGAGATCCAGAAAGGTCTCGTGACGGCACTGATCGGACCCTCCGGTTGCGGCAAGTCCACGCTGCTTCGCTCGCTCAACCGGATGAACGACCTGGTGGACAACCTGAAAATCTCCGGGGAGATCATCGTCAACGACGAGAACATCTGTAAGCCGGCGATCGACGTCATCGCACTGCGCAAGCGGATGGGCATGGTCTTCCAGAAGCCGAACCCCTTCGCCATGTCGATCTACGAGAACGTCGTGTACCCGCTGCGCGTCGACGGCGTCAGGAACCGCAAGGTGCTGGACGAGACCTGCGAGCGGGCCTTGCGCGGCGCGGCGCTGTGGAACGAGGCCAAGGACCGGCTGACGGAATCGGCGCTGGGGCTCTCGGGCGGGCAGCAGCAGCGCCTGTGCATCGCGCGGGCGATCGCCTCCGATCCCGAGATCCTGCTGATGGACGAGCCCTGCTCGGCGCTCGACCCGATCGCCACCGCCAAGATCGAGGAGCTGATCGACGAGTTGAAGGGCCATTACACGATCGTGATCGTGACCCACAACATGCAGCAGGCGGCGCGTGTTTCCGACAACACCGCATTCATGTATCTCGGCCGCCTCATCGAGTACGGCAACACCGAGACGGTGTTCACGAATCCGAAAGCGAAGCGCACCAGTGACTACGTCACGGGACGCTTCGGTTAGGCGCGGGCCGTCCATCGTCCTGCTGCTGGCGGCGCTGCTTGCCTGGCCGGCGCCTGCGGTTGCCGCTGCCGCCGCCGAAGGAACGCGCGATACGGCCGCCGGCGTTCGTGATCATCCCCTGGTGGCGGGCTCTTCCACGATGTACCCCTTCGCGGTGGCCGTGGCGCAGCGCGAGGTCGGCCGTGGTGCACTCGTGCTGCCGATGGGCACCGGGGCCGGCATTGCGTGGTTCTGCGAAGGCCTCGGGCCGGCCACGCCCGACGTGGCGATCGCATCACGGGCGATGACGCCCGAGGAGGCCAGTGCCTGCCGCGTGGCGGGCGCGGTGCCGATGAGCGAGTTCGAGGTGGGGCGCGACGGGATCGTGATCGGGGCCCATCCGGATGCCGGCCTGCGCAGCCTCACCCGCACCCAGCTCTGGCTCGCGCTCGCGCAGCGGGTGCCGGATCCCGCAGGGGGCTCGCGCTGGATCGCGAACCCCTACACGCACTGGAACGAGATCGGCGCCGGTCTGCCGGCCATGCCGATTCGCGTCCTGGGCCCCCCGGCGACCTCGGGCACGCGCGACAGCTTCGCCCGGCTCGCCATCGAACCCGCCTGCCGCGCCGCGCTGCGGACGAATCCGGAGTCGGGATTCGATCCCGCCCGCTGCGGTGAGCTGCGGCGCGACGGCGCCTGGGTGGATGCGGGCGAGAACGACGACGGACTGGTGGCGAGGCTCCAGGCCGACCCGGTGGCCGTGGGGGTGTTCGGTTTCGGCACGCTGGTGCGCAACGCCGGACGCGTGGCGGCCGTCTGCATCGATGGCGTGTGCCCGGATATGTCGAGCATCGCGGCGGGCGATTATCCGCTGGCGCGCGCGCTCTACCTCTACGTCAAGAGGGCGCACCGCGACTTCGTGCCGGGGCTCGACGAATTCGTCGCGGGCTTCTTTTCGCCGGGGGCCATCGGTCCGGGCGGCTGGTTGCTGGCGCTCGGCCTGGTGCCGGTAGCGGGTGCTTCGCCCGAGCCCGCGCTGACGCGGGGCCAGCCGGCGAGTTTCTCGCTGGGCCCGAAGGTCGGCTCCATGGTGCTGGCCCTGGCCTTGCTCGGCGTGCTGCTGGCCCTCCTTGTCGGCCTGGCGTTGCTGCGCCGTGCTGCGCCCGTGGGACGCATGCTGCAACGCTCGGTCGGCCTGGCCCTGTGGGGGAGTACGGGCCTGGCGGCAGGCGTGCTGGCGCTGGTCTGGGTGACCCTGCTCGTGCCCACGATGAATTTCTTCCTGCAGGTGTCGCCGCTGGCATTTCTCGGCGGCACTCACTGGAGTCCGGAGAGCGCCATTCGCGCCGCGCAGGCGGTCGGCGAGGGCGCCTTCGGGGTGCTTCCCGTATTGCTCGGCAGCGTCATGGTCGCGCTGATCGCCTTGCTCGTCGCCCTGCCGCTGGCGCTGGCGACCGCGCTGCACAGCTATGCCTGGACCGGCGCGAGGCGGCGCGCACGCTGGCGCGTGGCGATGCGCCTGGCCGCCCTCGTGCCGGCCGTCGTCTACGGCCTGTTCGCCGTGCTCACGCTCGGCCCCCTGGTGGCGGCCGCGGCTGCGAGCCTGGGGATGGCCGCGGCGACCCAGAGCACGCTCGCGGCCGGCGTGGCCGTCGGCATCATGTTGCTGCCGGTGTTGACGGTGCGTCTCGAAGAGGCGCTCGACCGGGTGCCCAGGGGCGCGGCGGAGGCGGCCCTCGGCCTCGGTGCGACCCGCTGGGAGACGCTGCGGGATATCGTGTTGCCCCAGGCACGTCCCGGCATCGGTGCGGCGGTGCTGCTCGCCGTATCGCGCGCGCTCGGCGAGACGGTGATCGTGCTGATGGCCGCCGGCCTGGTGGCCACCTGGAGCGTGGATCCGCTGGGGGCCACGACGACGCTGACCGCCCAGATGGTCGCGCTCATGTCGGGCACCCATGCCCTCGACAACGTCAGAACTCAGCTACCCTTCGTACTGGGACTGTTTCTCGTCATCATCGTGCTGCCGCTCAACGCCTGGGCGCTGCGCCTGTTACGGAGATCCGATGTCGCCCCTTCGCCGATCTTCTGAAATCGCTGCCGGCCGGCAGCGCCGCGAGCGTGCGATGCGCGCACTCGCCCGTGCCGGGGCGTGGCTGCTCGTGGCGCTCCTCGCGCTGCCCCTGCTCGACCTGTTGCGCCATGCGGGGCCCGGCCTCGGTGCGATCACTTTCCTGCAGCCGGATTCGATCGATGCCGAGACCGCCGGTATCGCCGGCGCCGTGATCGCCTCCGGGCTGGCCTTGCTGCCGGTGCTGCTGGTGGCGATCCCGCTCGGCCTCGGCGTGGCGGTCTACCTCGAAGAAATCGCCCGGCGGGGGCGCGGTGCGGCCCTGGTGAACCGCAGCCTGCACCACCTGGCGATGCTGCCGCCCGTCATCTACGGATTGCTGGGTTTCGGCGGCCTGGTCGTCGTGCTCGGCCTGCCGGTCGGGACGCCGCTGCTCGCCGGCGCCGTGCTGGGCCTCGTGATGCTGCCCAGGATCGTGATGGTGGGGCAGGCGGCGCTGAGACGGGTGCCGGCCGCGGGTCGGGAGGCGGGCTACGCAATGGGGGCCGCGCCGCTGCAGGTCGTGGCCGGGCATGTCCTGCCGCGTGCGGCGCCCGCCATGCTCGGCGGCGCGTTCACCGTGCTGGCGCGGGCGCTCGGCGAGGCCGCCCCGCTGCTGCTGGTCGGATTCGCGGCGTTCGCCGCCGGGTTGCCCGCATCGCCGGCCGAACCCGGCATTCCGTTGCCGGTGCTGGTATTTCGTTGGGCCGAACTGCCGGGCCAGCTGTTTGCCGCGAAGGCCGCCGCAGCCGCGCTGACGCTGCTCGCGGTGGTGTTGCTGCTGGGCCTGCTGGGCTGGCTGCTCGAGCGGCGCGGGCGCGCGGCATGAGCGCGCATCCGGAGTCGGGCGCGCCGGCCGCGGAGGGTGTGGCAAGGGTCCGCCCGGCCGGCTCGCCAGGGCATCCTGATCCGGTCCTGGAGTGCCAGGGGCTGAGCGTATTCCGCGGGCAGGAACCCCTCGTGACCGGCGTGGACCTGAGTTTCGGCCGCCACGAGGTCACGGCCATCGTCGGCGCGCTGGGCGCGGGCAAGACGGCCCTGCTGCGCTCGCTCAATCGCATGATGGATCTCGATTCGATCTATCGCACGGTGGGTCGCGTGCTGCTCGACGGCGAAGACCTGCGTGCGCCCGGTGTCGATGTCCTCGCCTTGCGCGCACGGGTCGTGCTCTTGCCTGCCCAGCCGACGGCCTTCCGCATGTCGGTGTTCGACAACGTGGCCTACGGCGCGCGCATCCACGGCCTGGCGCCGGATCGCACCGAACTGGAACGCCGCGTCCGCGACAGCCTGCAGCTGGCGGGCCTGTTCGATGACGTCCGCGAACGCCTGCGTGCGTCACCCGAGGGGCTGCGGCCGGAGCAGCTGCATCGCCTGTGCATCGCCCGCGCGCTGGCGCTCGAGCCGCAGGTGCTATTGTTCGAGAATCCCTGCCAGGGTCTCGATCCCACGGCGGCGGCGCGCATTGAAGACCTGGTGCATGGTCTTGCGACCCGTTGCAGCGTTATCCTGACCGTGCAGTCCATGCAGATGGCGGGGCGGGTCGCCCGGCGTATCGCCTTTCTGCATGCCGGACGCCTCATCGAGGTGAACGCGGCTGACGAATTGCTGACGACGCCCCGGCACCGTTTGACCGAAGCGTATGTCACGGGCCGTGTCGCGTAGGCGGCGGCCATCCTGGGTCCACGAGGAGAAGAAGATCATGAGCGACGGGCACGGCGGACACACGGTGCAGAGTTTCGACGAGGAATTGAAGCGCCTCTCGGGCGTACTGCTGGACATGGGCGACCTCGCCATAGCCCAGGTGCGGGACGGAACGCGATCGCTGTTCGAGCGGGATGACGAACTGGCCCAGGAGGTCGTGGCCCGCGAGAAACAAATCAACGCCTACGACACCCAGGGCGAGGAAATGGCGATCCAGGTGATCGCCAGGCGCCAGCCGATGGGGGTGGACCTGCGCTCGGTGATCGTGATGCTCAAGAGCTTCACCGAACTGGAACGCGTCGGCGACGAGGCCAAGAAGATCGCCAAGATCGCGCGCCGCATGATCGTGGACGAACAGGATCCCATCGACGCCTATCGCGATTCCGTCAAGCGGATGGCGATTGCGGCCGAGCATTCGCTGGTCGAAGTCCTGCGCGCGATCCGTGAGCAGGACGAGAACCTCGCGATCCAGGTGGCCGAACGCGACAAGCTGCTCGATATCGAATACAAGGATGCGCTGCGCGCCATCCACGAGGGCCTCGTGTCCACGCCCTCGCTGCTGCCGGTGGCCGCCGAGTCCGTGCTGATCATCAAGGCCATCGAGCGCATCGGCGATCATGCGAAGAACATGGCGAAACTGGTGGTCTACCAGGTCGCCGGCCGCGACGTGCGACACGTCAAGAGCAAGCGGCTCGCCGAGGCGCTCGGCAAGACCGACGAGGAGGACGACGCAGGCTGATCCACGGCCCCGGCCGCGCGCTTCGGCGGATCGGGGCTGGCCGGCGCTCCGCGGTTCAGCGTGGCGTGTCCGCGATGAATTCGACGATGTCGCCGAGCGTGTCCCCGAGGAATCCGAGGGGCGGCGCCAGCGCCGCGACCACCCGGGCATGGCCCGTGTCGGGATAGATCTCGAGCGTCGCCGGCACATCGTGGGTGCGCAACGCCTGCAGCAGGTGGACGCTGTTCCCGGGCAGGACCCGCGTGTCGTCCGCGCCATGGATCAACAGTGTCGGCGGCGCATCGGCGGACACGAAATTGATGGGCTGGCTCCGCTCGCGCAAGGACTCCGGGAAGACTTCCTGCAGGTAGCCCTCCTCGAGCGGGAGGAAGTCGTAGGGCCCGGAGAGCCCGATGAAACCCGCGACCGGTGGCGGGTCCTCCAGTGCATCGAGATAACGCCGATCGAACGCGAGCATGGCGGCGATGTGCGCCCCCGCGGAGTGCCCCGCCAGGAACAGCCTGCGACGGCCGTCCCGGACCCCGTCGACGTGTCCTGCGGTCCAGGCGACGGCGGCGGCGCCATCTTCCACGAAGCGCGGGAACGTGGCGTCGGGATGGCCCCGGTAGTCGGGGATCACGACGATGTAACCCACTTCGGTCAGCGCCGCAGCGACGAACTCGAAGTCGCTGCGCGATGCCTCTCTCCAGCCGTTGCCGTAGAAGAACACCACCACCGGCGCGTCCGGCGCGGCGGCGTCGGGACGGTAGACGTCCAGCCGCTGGCGCGGCGCGTCGCCGTAGGCCTGGCCGGTTTCGGCGACGTAATGTTCGGACGGGCTCAGTGCATTCACCACGGTCAGCGCGCCGCAGCCCGAGCAGAGCACGGCGCCGAGCAGCAGCAGGACTGACCGGCAACAGGCCGGGAATCGGAAGTCCACTTTCATGCGACCTTCGTGTTGCGGGGATCCGGCGCGGCCCCGCGGTGTTCGCTAGCGCGCCGCGCGCAGCAGTTCGTTGATGCCGACTTTCGCGCGCGTCGCGGCGTCCACGCGCTTGACGATGACCGCGCAGGCCAGGTGGCAGCGGCCGTCACTCGACGGCAATGAGCCGGGCACGACGACCGCGCCGGCCGGCACGCGCCCGTACGTGACTTCGTCGCGTTCCCGGTCATAGATGCGGGTGCTCTGGCCGAGAAACACGCCCATCGAGATTACCGCGCCTTCCTCGACGATGACGCCCTCGACGACTTCGGAGCGGGCGCCGATGAAACAGTGGTCCTCGATGATGGTCGGGTTGGACTGCAGCGGCTCGAGCACCCCGCCGATCCCCGCGCCGCCCGACAGGTGCACATGCGCGCCGATCTGCGCGCAGGAGCCGACCGTGGCCCAGGTGTCCACCATCGTGCCCGGCCCGATCCAGGCGCCGATATTCACGTAACTGGGCATGAGCACGGCGTCTGCGGAGATGTAGGCTCCGCGTCGCACGATCGCGGGCGGCACGATCCGTGCGCCCGCCGCCCCGAAGGCCGCCGCGTCATAGCCGGAGTATTTCAGGGGCACCTTGTCCCAGCCGCGCAGCGCGCCCATTTCGACGAGCCGGTTGGCCTCGATGCGGAACGACAGCAAGACGGCTTTCTTGAGCCACTCGTTGACGACCCAGGCGCCATCCACTTTTTCCGCCACGCGCTCGCGCCCGTCGTCGAGCGCATCGATGGCTTCGGCCACCGCCTGGCGGACCGCGGCGGGCGTGTCGTCCGGCGAGAAACGCTGCCGTTCCTCGAAGGCGCCTTCTATCGTTTCCTGCAGCGTGCTCATGAGCTTCTCCGATCGATCTCAGGCGGTTGGGTGGCGTGCGGACGCGAAGCGCGCGATGCGTTGCGCCGCTTCGATGCAGGTCTCCGGTTCGGCGACCAGCGAGATGCGCACCCGGCCGTGCCCGGGATTGCCGCCGGCGTGGTCGCGCGACAGGTAGCGGCCGGGCAGGACCGTGACATTCTCCGCAGCGTACAGGTCGCGCGTCCAGGCCTCGTCGTCGCCGGGGACGGCCAGCCACAGATAGAAGGCCGCCGCAGGCCGCTCGACGGGCATGACTGCGGCGAGAATCGGCACGACGGCATCGAACTTCTGCTGGTAAAGCTGCCGGTTGCTCCGGGCATGGGCGTCGTCGGCCCAGGCCGGGACGCTGGCCAACTGCACCATCTCCGGCACGGCGCAGCCGTGGTAAGTGCGGTACAGCCTGAAGCGCTCCATGATCGCCGGGTCGCCGGCGACGAAGCCGGAGCGCAGCCCGGGAACGCTGGAGCGCTTCGACAGGCTGTGGAACACGGCGCAGCGCGTGAAACTCGTGTTGCCGGCGCGCAGGCAGGCGCCGAGCAGTCCGGGGGGCGGCGCGCCTTCGTCGAGATAGATGTCCGCGTAACACTCGTCCGCGGCGACGACGAAGTCGTAGCGTTCCGCCAGCTCGAGCACACGCAGCAGGTAGGCCTCGTCCATGACCGCGCCGGTGGGATTGCCGGGACTGCAGATGAACAGGATGCGGCATTGCTCCCAGGTCTCCTCGGAAACCGCGTCCAGGTCCGGCAGGAAGCCGGTCGACGCCGTCGTGTCGAGGTAGCAGGGCGTCGCCCCGCCGAGCAGCGCAGCGCCCTCGTAGATCTGGTAGAAGGGGTTCGGCATCAGCACGAGGCCGCCCGCTGCGGGATCGAGCACCGCCTGGACGAAAGAGAAAAGGCCTTCGCGCGTGCCGTTGACGGGGATCACCATGGTGGCGGGATCGACGGCGTCGGCCGGCAGGGCGTAGCGGCGCTCCAGCCAGGCGGCGCAGGCCGCGCGCAGCTCGGGCAGCCCCGCGGCCTTGGGATACACGGCGAGACGGTCGAGCGCCGCGCTCAAGGCGGCGCCGATGAACGCCGGGGGCGCATGCCGGGGTTCGCCGATGGACAGCGCGATGTGCGGCCGGTCCGGGGGCGGCGCGACGCCGTCCGTGAGTGCGGCGAGCCGCTCGAAAGGATAGGGATGAAGCCTGTCGAGCAGCGGATTCATGCGTTTGCCTGCCTGTCGTGCTGCGGGGTCTTCAACGTGTCGCGGCCGCCTCGTCCAGCCGCGCCCTGAGCTGGTGTCCCAGCGCCTCGCGCTGCCCGGCGTCCAGCGTGTCGCCTTCCAGCGTCGTGATGTAAAACACGTCTTCGGCGCGCTCGCCGATGGTCATGATCTTCGCTGCGCGCAGGGACGCGTTGATTTCCACGAAGGCCTTGCCGACTTCGCACAGCAGCCCCGGCCGGTCGGCGGCGACCAGCTCCATCACCGTGCGCCGGCCGTCGAGGTCCTCGGAAAAGGCGATCCGGGTGGGGGTCGAGAAGAGCCGCACCTGGCGGGGCGGCTGGCGCTGCACGGTCGGCATTCCCCCGCCGTGCTCCAGCGTGGCCTTGCGCACGGCGGCCTCGATCTGCTGCAGCCGTTCCGCGTCGCCGATCGGCGAGCCGTCGTTCTCCAGCACCACGTAGGTGTGGACGTTGCGGCCGTCGCCCACCGGCACGACGCGCGCATCGAGAATGTTCAGGCCGAGCTCGTCCAGCGCCCCCGTGGCGCGCGCGAAGCTGTGCTGGCCGGTCATCGTGCAGACCATGATGGCGGTGCCGCCGCGTCCCGTCTGCTCCTCGACGGAGACCGCGGATTGCTCGCCCCGGTCCTCGAGTCCCGCCAGCACGCGGATGTGCCAGGCGATCTCCTCCGGCGTATGGCGCAGGAAATACTCGCCGGCGAATCCGCCCCAGACTTCCCGGGCGCGCGCCTCGCGGATCCCGCGGGCGGCGAGCAGGGCCAGCGCCTCGGCCTGGGTTTCCGCGATCAGCTGTTCGGAATCGATCGGCGACTCCAGTCCCGCCCGCAGGGCGCGCTTGACGCTGTCGTAGAACTCTTCGAACAGCGAGGCCTTCCACGCGTTCCAGAGTTTCGGGCTGGTGCCGCGAACATCCGCCACGGTCAGCACGTACAGGTAATCGAGATGCGCCTCGTCGCCGACCCGGCGGGCGAACTCTGCGACCACCGCGGGATCGTGGATGTCTTTTTTCTGCGCGGTGATGGAGAACACGAGATGGTTGCGCACCAGCCAGGCCACGAGCCGCGCATCGTAGGGCGAAAGGCCGTGTTCGAGACAGAACGCTTCGGCGTCCACTGCGCCGAGCTCCGAGTGGTCGCCGCCGCGCCCCTTGGCGATGTCGTGAAACAGTCCGGCCAGGTAGGCCAGTTCCTGCTTCGGCAGCGACTGCATGATGCGGCTGCACATCGGCATTTCGTGGTCGAAACGCGCCAGCGCGAAGCGCCGCAGGTTCGAGACGACGAACAGCGTGTGCGCATCCACCGTGTACGCGTGGAACAGGTCGAACTGCATGCGCCCGGTGACGCGCCCGAAGGCGGGGATGTAGCGGCCGAGCACCCCGTAGCGATTCATGCGCCTGAGCTCGTGCGTGACGCCCTCCGGCGCGCGGATGATGTCCATGAACAACCGATGGTGTCGCGGGTTCTGCCGGAACTCTTCGTCGATCAGCGGCAATGCGCGTCGCACGCGGCGGATGGTGCCGGCGCTGACGCCCTTGAGGCCCGGTTCCTGCTGCAGCAACAGGAAGATTTCCAGCAGCGCCGCGGGCGTGCGCTCGAAGACTTCTTCGTCGGTGGCTTCGAGGAAATCGTTGCGTACCTGGAAGCGCGCGTTCAGCGGGCGCGGGGGCGCCGCCGGGTCGAGCAGGATGGCTTCCTCGAAAAGCTGCAGCAGCATTTCGTTGAGCCGCGCCAGTTCCTGCACCGTGCGGTAGTACTTCTGCATGAACTGTTCGACCGCGAGGGTGAAGCTGGCGTCCTCGTAGCCGAACATCTGCGCGAGCTTCACCTGGTGGTCGAACAGGAGGCGGTCCTCGCGCCGGCCCGTCACGGTGTGCAGCGCCCAGCGGATGCGCCACAGGAAATTCTGCCCCGCGAGCAGGCGGCGATACTCGTAGTCGGTCAGGAACCCGTGTTGCGCCAGCTGGTGAAGGCTGCCGATGCCGAGGTGGCGGCGCGCGAGCCAGCAGACGACCTGGATGTCGCGCAGTCCCCCCGGGCTGCCCTTGATGTTCGGTTCGAGGTTGTGCGCCGTGTCGTGGTAGCGATGATGGCGGGCGGTCTGCTCGGCGCACTTCGCCGTGAAAAAGGCCTGGGGCGGCCACAGCTTGTCGGGCGCCGTGACGTCCTGCATGGCTTCGAACAGGCCCGCGGTCCCGTCCAGCAGGCGGGACTCCATCAGCGTGGTGACGACCGTGACGTCGGCTTCCGCCTCGCGCGCGCAGTCGGCGATCGAGCGCACGCTGTGGCCGACCTCGAGGCCGATGTCCCAGAGAAAGGTCAGGAAACCCGACACCCGGTCGCGCCAGGCCGCGGTGTCGCCGTCCGGCACGATCACCATGATGTCGATGTCCGAACAGGGGTGCAGTTCGCCGCGGCCGTAGCCGCCCACCGCGACGAGGGCGAGCTGGTTTGCGACCTCGCCGAGGTGCAGGCGCCAGGCGCGCACCAGGACGATGTCGATGAGCCTCGCCCGCTCGCGTACCAGGTGCTCGACCGGCTCGTCGGCCGTGAAGCGCTGGCGCAACTCCGCATCGCCGCCGTCGAGGACGCTGCGGAACTGGCGCACGGTGTCCGGCCCGGGCGCGCCGTCTTCGGCCGGCAGGTCCGGCCGGTCCGCCGCGGCGACTTGTTCGCTGCCGTCCACGGAGGCGCTCAAACCTGCCCCGAAGCGCCCAGCGTGAGCACCTCGTGGCCGTCCTCGGTGACCAGGATGGTGTGTTCCCACTGGGCGGACAACGAATGGTCCTTGGTCACGACCGTCCAGTTGTCGGGCAACAGGCGCACCTGGCGCTTGCCGGCATTGACCATGGGCTCGATGGTGAAGGTCATGCCGGGCAGCAGCTCGAGGCCGGTGCCCGGCTTGCCGTAGTGCAGCACCTGGGGGTCTTCATGGAATTCCCGGCCGATGCCGTGCCCGCAGTACTCCCGCACGACCGCGCAGTTCTGCGCCTCGACCCAGGCCTGGATCGCATGGCCGATGTCGCCGAGCCGCACGCCGGGCGCGACCATGTCGATGCCGATGCGCATTGCCTCGTGCGCCACCTCGCTGACCCGCCGCCCGATGACCGTCGGCTCGCCCACGTAGAACATCCGGCTGGTGTCCCCGTGCCAGCCGTCCTTGATCACCGTGATGTCGATGTTGACGATGTCGCCTTTCTTCAGCTTGCGCTCGCCGGGGATGCCGTGGCACACGACGTGGTTGACCGAGGTGCAGATCGACTTGGGGAAACCGCGGTAGTTCAGCGGCGCGGGGACAGCCTCCAGGGTCTTGGTGATGTAGCGGTGACAGATCGAGTCCAGCTCCTCGGTCGAAACCCCTGGCTGGACATGCTCGCCGATCATGTCGAGGACCTGCGCCGCAAGGCGCCCGGCTTCCCGCATGCCGTCTCGTTCCGCAGCCGTTTTCTTGATCGTTACCGGCATGGTGTCTGCGGCCTCCCGAGCCGCGGCCTCTCGATATTCGCCCGCGTTGGCATTGTGCTGTTCGTGGGGGAGAACTTCATCCCGGTTCAACCACTTATGTGGCCCCGGCGCCTCCGGGGAGATTGTCCGGAGCGGCGGCCTATGGTATAAAGCGCGCGCCTTAATCGCAATTAAATCCCACACACGCACCGTCACGCCCGGCTGGGTGCCTTCTTTTCCTCGGGAAAGCGGGTTGCCGGGTGGGGTGCGTGGAGGCTCAACCCGAAGGAGTACAACATGGCTTCTATCTCCATGCGCCAGATGCTGGAGGCCGGCGTTCATTTCGGCCACCAGACCCGTTTCTGGAACCCGAAGATGTCACCCTACATCTTTGGCGAACGTAACAAGATTCATATCATCAACCTCGAGAAGACCCTGCCGCTTTATCTCAAGGCGCAGGACTTCGTCCGCAAGCTCGCCACCGACGGCGGCAGCGTGCTGTTCGTCGGCACCAAGCGCTCCGCGCGCGAATCCATCCAGAAGGAAGCCGAGCGTTGCGGCATGCCCTTCGTCAGCTATCGCTGGCTCGGCGGCATGCTTACGAACTACAAGACGGTGCGCCAGTCGATCAAGCGCCTGTTCGAGCTCGAGCAGATGTCCGAGGACGGCACCTTCGAGAGCCTGACCAAGAAAGAGGTCCTCGGCCTGAAGCGCGAGATGGAAAAGCTCGAGCGCAGCCTGGGCGGCATCAAGAACATGGGCTCGCTGCCCGACGTGCTGTTCATCGTCGATATCGAGCACGAGCGGATCGCCGTGCTGGAAGCCATCAAGCTGGGCATCCCGATCGTCGCGATCGTCGATACCAACTGCTCGCCGGAAGGCATCGACTACGTCATCCCGGGTAACGACGACGCCATGCGCGCGATCCGCCTCTACACCGCGGGCATCGCGGACGCCGTGCTGGAAGGCAAGGCCTCCGTGCCGCAGGTGCCGCAGGGCGAGGACGACTTCGTCGAGGTCGACGACCGTGCCCCCCCCGCGCGCAAGGACGGCGCTCCCCGGCCCGCCGCGAAGCCGGCGCCGCCCACCGCGGGTCCCCAGGTCGCCGAGACCGAGGGCGCCGAACTCCAGCAGGCAGGCGAGGACGCTGCGGCCCCGGCCGCCGACGAAGCGCCCAAGCCCGCCGCAGAGTAAGCGAGGTATCCGGATATGAGTATTTCAGCAAGCCTGGTCAAGGAACTTCGCGAGCGCACGGGCGCCGGCATGATGGAGTGCAAGCGGGCGCTCGTGGAGACCGACGGCGACATCGAGGCCGCGATCGAGCACATGCGCAAGCAGGGGCTCGCGAAGGCCGACAAGAAGGCCGGCCGCATCGCCGCCGAGGGGCTGGTGGTCGTCAAGACGACGAGCGACCAGCACACCGGTGTCGTGGTCGAGATCAACTGCGAAACCGACTTCGTGGCGGGCGGGGACGACTTCAAGGGGTTCGCGGATACCGTCGGCGAACTGGTGCTGGAGCAGCGCCCGGCGGACCTGGAGGCGCTGCTGGCGCTGCCGCTCGGCGATTCCACCGTCGAGGAGACGCGCCGCGGCCTGGTCGCGAAGCTGGGCGAGAACATCGGCGTGCGCCGCTTCGCCATCCTGGAGTCCACCGGCACGATCGGCAGTTACCTGCACGGGACGCGGATCGGCGTGCTGGTCGCCATCGAGGGTGGCGACGAGGCCCTGGTCCGCGACCTGGCGATGCATGTCGCGGCCTCGCGTCCGCAGTACATCGACGAGAGCGAGATCCCCGGCGACTTCCTGGACAAGGAACGCGAGATTCTCGTCGAGCAGGCGAAAGGCGAGGGCAAGCCGGCCGAGATCGTGGCCCGCATGGTGGAAGGGCGGCTGCGCAAGCAGCTTGCCGAGATCACACTGGTCGGCCAGCCCTTCGTCAAGGATCCGGACACGACCGTGGGCAAGCTGCTGTCCAGCCACGACGCGACCGTCGCGGGCTTCGTGCGCTTCGAGGTCGGCGAAGGGATCGAGAAGAAGGCCGACAACTTCGTCGAGGAAGTGATGGCGCAGGTGCGTGGCGGCTGAGCCGCGGCCCTTGCGACGCTTTATCTCGCTGGCCATGGGTCACGGCGCCCGCAGATGAGGTAAGCTTTGGGGCCCCGCGGACAGCGGGGTTCTTTTTTGCGGCAGGCTCTGCCAGGACACAGATCTCGGGGGGCGAGATGACCCGGAAAATTCCGAAACGAATCCTCCTCAAGTTGAGCGGCGAGGCGCTCCTCGGGGGCGTGGACTACGGCATCGATCCGGAAGTGATCAACCGTATCGCCGGCGAGTTGCGCGACGTGCGCGAACTCGGGATCCAGGTGGCGGTCGTGATCGGCGGCGGCAACATCTTCCGCGGCGCGGGGCTGGCGCAGGGCGGCATGGACCGCGTCACCGGCGACCACATGGGCATGCTGGGCACGGTGATCAACTCGCTGGCGCTGCAGGACGCCCTCGAGAAGCTCGGCGTGCATGCGCGGGTGATGTCGGCCATCAAGATCAACGAGGTCTGCGAGGACTACATCCGGCGCCGCGCGATCCGGCACCTCGAGAAGAGCCGCGTGGTGATCCTCGCCGCCGGCACGGGCAACCCCTTCTTCACCACGGACACCGCGGCGAGCCTCCGGGCGATCGAGATGAACGCGGACCTGCTGCTGAAAGCGACCAAGGTCAACGGCGTGTTCTCGGCGGATCCGGCGAAGTTCCCGGATGCCGAGCGCTACACGCGTCTCACCTACGACCAGGTGCTCGATGCCCGGCTCGGGGTCATGGACGCCACCGCCGTGGTGATGTGTCGGGACAACGACCTGCCGTTGCGCGTGTTCAACGTCCACACCAAGGGCGATTTGCTCAAGATCATCAACGGCGAGGATATCGGCACCCTGGTGACCCGGGCTGCCGACTCCGCCGCGGACGCGTGAGAGGGGACCAGCATGTTGCAGGACATCAAGAAAGACGCCGCTGAACGCATGGTCAAGAGCATCGACGCCTTGCGCAACGAGCTCAAGAAACTGCGCACCGGCCGGGCCCACACGAGCCTGCTCGATCACATCACCGTCGAGTACTACGGGAGCCCCGTGCCGCTTAGCCAGGTGGCGAACATCGGGGTCGAGGATTCGCGCACGCTGACGATCACGCCCTGGGAGCGCACCATGGTGCAGGCCGTCGAGAAAGCGGTCATGACCTCGGACCTCGGGTTGAACCCCAACACCGCGGGGACCGTCATCCGCGTGCCGCTGCCGCCGCTGACTGAAGAACGGCGCCGCGACATGGGCAAGGTGGTGCGCCACGAGGGCGAGAACGCCAAGGTCGCGATCCGCAACATCCGCCGCGATGCCCTGCATACGGTCAAGGAACTCCTCAAGGAGAAGGAGATCAGCGAGGACGACGATCGCCGCGCGCACGAGGAGATCCAGCAGTTGACCGACAAGCACATCGCGATCGTGGACAAGGTCGTCGAGGAGAAGGAACAGGAACTCCTGGAGGTCTGAGCCCGCAGGGCCTGGCGCACATCCGGTGAACGTTCCAGACATTCCTGCCCACGTCGCCGTCATCATGGACGGCAATGGTCGCTGGGCGAAGCAGCGCACCCTGCCTCGCCAGGCGGGGCACCGCGCCGGCGTCAAGACGGCGCGCCGCATCGTCGAGGCCTGCGCCCGACGCGGCGTCGGCGTCCTCACCCTGTTCGCATTTTCCAGCGAGAACTGGCGGCGGCCGAGCCGCGAGGTGGGTGCGCTGATGCGGCTGTTCGTCGAAGCGCTGGATCGCCAGGTGGACGAATTGCACGGCAACGGCGTCCGGCTCATGTTCATCGGTGACCGGAGCGGCTTGTCGGACACGCTGCAGGCGCGGATGACGGCGGCGGAAGAAACCACCCGGGACAACACGCGGCTCACGCTGGTGATCGCGCTCGCCTACGGCGGGCGCTGGGACATCGTCGCGGCGACGCGGGCGCTCGCCCGCGAGGTGGCGACCGGCCGGCTGGATCCGGAGGCGATCGACGACGCGATGTTCGCGGATCGGCTCGCCCTCGCCGGGTTACCGGACCCGGACCTGCTGATCCGCACGGGCGGCGACCACCGCATCAGCAATTTCCTGCTCTGGAACCTGGCCTACGCGGAATGCTGGTTCACGGATCGCCTGTGGCCGGACTTCGACGAACAGGACCTGGACAAGGCGCTCGACCGTTTCCGCGGCGTGGAACGGCGCTACGGCCGGATATCCGAGCAGCTCGAGGACGCCCTGGAGGACGATGCATGCTGAAGGAGCGGATCATCACGGCGCTGTTGCTGGTGATTGCGCTGCTCACCGTGCTGTTTTTCGCCTCGGAAGACGTCGGTGTCGTGCTGTTCGGCCTCCTGTTGCTGGTGGCGGCCTGGGAGTGGGCCGGACTCGCCCAGGCGGCGCGGCCCGTGATCCGCGCGGCATACACCCTGCTGACCGCGCTGCTGATCGGCTGGCTCGCGTGGTGGACGCCCACCGGCGACATGCCGGCCCCGTTCCTGTGGCTCCAGCTGCTCGTATGGGTCGCAACCGCCGTGCTGCTGGCGCGTTTCCCCGTGGCTGTTCCGCGCCCGGCCGTGGCGCTCTCCGGGCTCGTCATCCTGCCGCTGGCCTGGCTGACTTTCGCCCACGTTCTCAAGACCGACGCTTTCGGCGCCTGGTGGGCTCTCTACCTGTTCGTCGTCGTGGCGGCCGCCGACGTGGGGGCCTATTTCGTCGGGCGCCGCTTCGGGCGCATCAAGCTGGCCGTGCAGGTCAGTCCGGGCAAGACCTGGGAAGGGCTGTTCGGTGGCCTGGCCTTCGTGGCGCTGGTCAGCCTGGGCGCGGCCTGGTGGTTCGACGTCCCGGCGCCGCACGTCGCGGCGCTGTCGCTGGCGGTGGCGGCGGTCTCCGTGATCGGCGATCTCGGCATCAGCATGCTCAAGCGCAGCATCGGCCTGAAGGATACGGGCCAGGTCTTTCCGGGCCACGGCGGCGTGCTCGATCGCATCGACAGCCTCCTCGCCGCGCTGCCGGTCTACGTCATCGGACTGCGCTGGCTGGTGTCGCCTTGATCGGCCTGGCCATTCTCGGCGCCACCGGCAGCGTGGGCGTCAGTACGCTGGATGTCGTGGCGCGCAACCCGGGACGCTTCGCGGTGCGCGCGCTGACCGGCTGTCGCAACTGGCGCGTGCTGCTGGAGCAGTGCCGCCGGTTCTCGCCGTCGGTCGCCGTGCTCGCCGACGACGACGCCGCGGCAGAGCTCGCGGCCGCGGTGGCGGCGGAGGGCCTGGCCGTGGAGGTGCGCTCCGGCGCCGCGGCGCTCGAGGATGCGGCGCGGCGCGAGGACGTGGATGCCGTGATGGCGGCGATCGTCGGCGCGGCCGGGCTGTTGCCGACCCTCGCCGCGGCCCGCGCGGGCAAGCGCGTGCTGCTGGCCAACAAGGAAGCGGTGGTGATGGCCGGGCGGCTGCTCAACGAGGCGCTGGCCGCCTCGGGCGGCACGCTGGTGCCAATCGACAGCGAGCACAACGCGCTGTTCCAGTGCCTGCCGGACGGCCGCAACGACCCCGACGGGGCGGGCGTGGTCAGCCTCCTGCTCACGGCATCGGGAGGGCCGTTCCTGGACACCCCGCTGGAGGCGCTCGCGGGCGTGACGCCCGACGCGGCCTGTCGCCACCCGAACTGGGAAATGGGGCGCAAGATCTCGGTGGATTCGGCGACCATGATGAACAAGGGCCTGGAGATCATCGAGGCCTGCTGGCTGTTCGGGGTCGGCCCGGAGCGCGTCAGGGTGGTGATCCACCCGGAGAGCATCGTGCACTCGCTGGTCGAGTACCGGGACGGCTCGGTGCTGGCGCAACTCGGCAACCCGGACATGCGCACCCCGATCGCCCATGCACTGGGCTGGCCCGAGCGGATGCTGTCCGGCGCCACGCCACTGGATCTCGTCGCGCTCGGGCAACTGAGTTTCAGGCCCGCCGAGCCGGAGCGTTTCCCGTGCCTGGGCCTGGCGATCGCGGCGGCGCAGGCGGGGGGCGGGGCCCCCGTCGTGTTGAACGCGGCAAACGAGGCGGCGGTCGCGGCTTTTCTCGCGGGCACGATCGGTTTCACTTCGATTTCGTCGGTCATCGACTCGGTTCTGGCACAATATGCGGGTCCCGATCCGGCCGACCTCGAGGCGATCCTGGCGCTGGATGCGGAATCCCGGCTGTCGGCCGAGGAGAAAATACGGGATCTGGCACTCTAACCCTTCGCCGGCGCCTTGCCGGCGGAAGACCTTTGCGACCTGAGGAACATTTTGAGCGGAATACTGACCTCGGCCCTGGCTTTCGTAGTTGCCATCGCGGTGCTGGTGGCGGTGCACGAGTTCGGGCATTTCTGGGTCGCACGGCGCCTTGGCATCAAGGTCCTGCGGTTCTCGATCGGGTTCGGCCGGCCCCTGTGGCGCCGGACGGGCGCCGATGGCACCGAGTACTGGGTATCGGCCATCCCCCTGGGCGGCTACGTGAAAATGCTCGACGAGCGCGAAGGCAACGTCGCTCCCGAGGACCTGGAACGCTGTTTCAACCGGCAGCCGCCGTCGCGGCGCATCGCCGTGCTGTTCGCGGGGCCGGCGTTCAATTTCCTGTTCGCCATCGCCGCCTACTGGCTCATGTTCGTCGTCGGCGTGCCGGCGATGAAGCCGCTGGTCGGCGCCATCGAGCCGGATTCGCCGGCCGCGGAAGCGGGATTGCGCGCCGGAGACCTCATCGTGGCCGTGGATGATGCCCGGACGGACACCATGATGGCGGCGCAGCTGGAGATGTTGCAGGCCATGGTGCCGGGCGGCCGGGCCACGCTCGAACTGGAACGGACCGACGGCAGCCGGGCGACGGTGCAGATCAGCTACGACGGCGACACCCATGACCTCTCGGAGCCGGGTGTCATGTTTCCGCAACTCGGGATCCAGCAATGGCGCCCCGAGCTCCCCGCAGTCATCGGGGAAGTGCTGCCCGAAGGGACCGCCGCCAGTTCCGGACTCCGGCAGGGCGACCGCCTGGTGAGCGCCGACGGGCGGCCACTGGAGAACTGGGATGAATGGGTCGCTTTCATCCGCGCGCATCCCGGCGAGACGGTGGACCTGGCGCTGGAACGGGACGGCAGCCGCCAGGTCATGCCCTTGTTCATCGGCGCGGCCGACGACGAGGGTGAGCTCGTGGGGCGCATCGGCGCCGGACCGCTGGTCACCCCCGAGCTGTGGGACCCGGCGCGCACCGAGCAGCGTTACGGTCCGCTGGGGGCGGCGACCGAAGCCGTCGGCGAGACCTGGCGCATGTCCGCACTCACCGTGACGATGATGGGGCGCATGCTGCTCGGCCAGGTTTCGGTGAAGAACATCAGCGGGCCGATCAACATCGCGCAGGTCGCCGGATTCACCGCCGCCGCGGGATTGACCACGTTTCTCGCCTTTCTTGCGGTCGTCAGTATCAGCCTCGGGATCATCAACCTGCTGCCGATCCCGTTGCTGGACGGCGGGCAGATCGTTTACCAGGTCGTCGAGATCACCAAGGGCAGCCCGGTGTCGGAGCGCGCGCAGATCGTCGGCCAGCAGGTCGGGATCGTCATGCTGTTGATGCTCATGACCTTTGCCTTTTACAACGACATCGTCCGGCTGGCGACTGGCTGAGGTGCGAGTGAAACAGCTTCTCTCGATCGGGATGGCGATCCTGTGCATCGCCCTGGCAACCACGACCGCGCCGGCATTCGCCCAGCAGGGCGACGACTTCGTGGTGCGCGACATGCGTGTGGAGGGCCTGCAGCGCATCGCCGAGGGCACCGTGTTCAACTACCTGCCGGTCAGCCTCGGCGACCGGCTGGACGCCACGCGCATCGCGGAGGCGATCCGCGTGCTGTTCGGCACCGGGTTGTTCTCCGACGTCGAGCTGCGCCGCGACGACGATACGCTGGTGATCGCCGTGCGCGAGCGCCCCTCTATCCGTCGGCTGACTTTCACCGGCAACAAGGACATCAAGACGGAGGACCTGGAGGAGTCGCTGGTCGGCGTGGGCCTGACCCGCGGCCGGACCTTCGATCGGCCGGTGCTCGAAGACGTGAAGCAGTTCCTCACCGACCAGTACTATGCCCGCGGCAAGTACAGCGTCAAGATCGAGGCGAACGTCAGGGAGAACGAGGCGGAAAACACCGTCGACATCAGCGTGGTCATCAACGAGGGAGAGCGCGCCAGGATCCGCCAGATCACACTGATCGGCAACGAGGTCTTCGACGACGACGAGCTGCGCTCCGAGTTCGAACTCACGACCGGCAACTGGTTGTCGTGGTATCGCCAGGACGACCGGTACTCGCGCGAGGCGCTCGTCGGGGACCTGGAGGCCCTGCAGTCCTACTACATGGATCGCGGCTACGCCAATTTCGAAGTGGTCTCGACGCAGGTGCAGATCTCGCCGGACCGCCAGGGCATCTACATCACGGTCAACATTGACGAGGGCGAGCCCTACCGCATCTCCGACATCCGCCTCGCCGGAAACATGGTGGTGCCGGAGGAGCAGCTGAACCGCCTCGTGGTGGTCAAGCCCGGCGAGACGTTTTCGCGCCGGCAGCTGACCCAGTCGGCGGAACTGATCACCTTCCGCCTCGGCGAGGAGGGCTTCGCATTCGCGCGCGTCGATCCGGTGCCGGAAATCTCCGAGGACGGCCAGAGCGTGGCGGTCACCTTCTTCATCGATCCGGGCAAGCGCGCCTACGTGCGACGCATTCATTTCGCCGGCACGACGGGCATCAACGACGAGGTGCTGCGCCGGGAAATGCGCCAGATGGAGGGCGGCTACCTGTCGAACCGCGCGCTGGAACGCTCCGAGCAACGCATCCGTCGCCTGCCGTTCGTGGAGGAGGTCAAGAAAGAGACGCTCCCGGTGGTGGACAGCGACGATCTCGTCGATATCGAGATGAGCGTCAAGGAAGGCCTGCCGGGCAGTTTCGGCGGAGGGATCGGCTACTCGGGGCTGCAGGGCGTACTCCTGAACGCCAACTTCGTGCACACGAATTTCCTCGGCACGGGCAACCGCATCGAGGCCGACGTCAACACCGGGCGCTTCAGCACGGTCTACAGTTTCCTGCACACGGACCCGTACGTGACGCCCGACGGCGTGGCGCGCACGGTGTCCGCCGGTTACCGCGACGTCACGCAGTTCGTCTCGGGCGCCTCCGAGTTCAGCGCCAAGACGGCGTCCCTCGGCCTGGAGTACAGCTACCCCATCTCGGAGTTCACGCGCCTGCGCTTCGGCATGCAGCTGCTCGACACGAAGCTGCTCACGAACCAGTTCAGTCCGCTGCAGTCCTCGCGCTGGGTGCTCTTGAACGGCGACTCGGAGGTCTTCGACGTGGCGGGCTCCACGCTGGTCGAGAGCCAGTTCCAGTCCTACGAGTTGCTGCTCGGCTGGGTGTTCGATTCGAGAAACCGGGTGCTGTTTGCGAACCGCGGCGCGCGTCACCGCGTGTCACTCAACTACACGGTGCCCGGCAGTGACGTGGAATACTACGTGGCCACTTACGAGCTGCTGCGGTATTTCCCTTTCATCGGGCCGACGTTCTTCGAGTTGAATGCGGGCATCTCCTACGCGGACGCAGTGGGCGACACCACGGAAATCCCGCCGTTCAAGCGTTTCTTCGGCGGCGGCCCCGGGACGGTGCGCGGTTACCGCGAGGGCTGGCTGGGGCCGCGCGACACGAACAACAATCCCTATGGCGGCAACGTGCGCGCAAGTTCCCAGCTGGAGCTCGTGCTGCCGTCCCCCGAGGCGGTCGCGAGCACGACGCGTTTCAGTTTGTTCGTCGACGCCGGTAATATATTCTCCAGTGACACGACGCCCTTTTTCGATCCTGAGACCGGAGAGCCGGAGAACTTTGAGCTCTCTGCCTCGGACCTCAGGTATTCTGCGGGCTTCTCGGCCCAATGGCTGGCGCCGCTGGGCCTGTTCAAATTCAGCTACGGGTTCCCGTTGAACAGCGAGCCCGGCGACCGGCTGGAACGGTTCCAGTTTTCCATCGGCTCGGCGTTCTGACGGCCGGGATCAAATTACAAAACTCTTGATGAGGACAGCGTACGTATGAACGCAATGACTCGAACTCTCGCCGCCCTGCTGCTGGCCACGCTGGCGGCGGCGCCCGCCGCCGCGCTGGCCGAAACCCGCATCGGCGTCGTCAAGCTCAACTTGCTCTTCGAGGAGGCGCCGCAGGCCATGGCGCTGCAGCGCTCCCTCACCGAGGAATTCGCTCCCCGCGAGCGGGAGATCCGTGCCAAGCGCGAGGAGCTGGTGGCGATCGAGAAGCGTCTCGAAGAGGGCCAGGACTTCATCTCGGACGACGAGCGCCGCCGTCTCGAGCAGAACTTCCGCGACGGCCAGCGGGATTTCCAGCGCGCCCAGAACGAGTTCGTCGAAGACCTGAACCTGCGCCGCAACGAGCGGCTCGGCGAACTGCAGCGGCTGTTCATCACCGAGATCCAGGCCTACGGCCAGGCCCAGGGCTACGACCTGGTGCTGGTGGAAGGTTTTATTCACGCCAGCGATACGATCGACATCACCCGGCAGGTGCTGCAGGTATTGCAGCGCCGGCACCAGGGCGGTTGAGACCGGCCGCCCCGGCATGGCGCTGAGCCTGGGCGAACTCGCCATCCGCCACGGCCTGGAGCTGCGCGGTGACCCGGAGACGCGTGTCACGCGCGTGGGGACCTTGCAGAACGCGGGGCCGGATGCCGTGTCGTTCCTCGCGAATCCGCAGTACCGCAAGCAGCTGGCCGGGACGCAGGCGGGCGTCGTCATCCTCTCGCCCGAGTTCGCGGCGGAGTGCCCCGTCGCGGTGTTGTTGTCCTCGAATCCTTACGCGTCCTACGCGCGGATTGCCGCGGAACTGCACCCGGGGCCGGCCGTGGTGCCGGGCATCCGCGCGGGCGCGGTCGTCGACGGCAGCGCCCGGGTCGCGCCGGATGCATGCATCGCTCCTGGCGCGGTGGTCGAGGACGGCGCCGTCATCGGCGCGGGCGCCTATGTCGGACCGAATTGCGTGGTGGGCGCGGGGGTCGAGATCGGCGCCGGCACGCGCCTGGTGGCCAACGTGACCCTGTGCCATGGCGTGCGCCTCGGGGCGCGGGTGCTGGTGCATCCGGGGGCGGTCATCGGCGCCGACGGTTTCGGGCTCGCGCGCGAGCCGGAGGGCTGGATCAAGGTGCCCCAGCTCGGTGGCGTCACGATCGGCGACGACGTCGAGATCGGCGCCAACACTACCATCGACCGGGGTGCGATCGAAGACACGGTGATCGAGGCGGGCGTCAAGCTGGACAACCAGATCCAGGTGGCGCACAACGTCCGCATCGGGGCCCATACGGTGGTCGCCGGTTGCGCCGGCATCTCCGGCAGCACGACCATCGGCCGCAACTGCATGATCGCGGGCGCGGTCGGCATCGCGGGGCATCTCCAGATCGCCGATGGCACGGTCGTGACGGGGCTGAGCATGGTGAGCCGCTCGATCCGTAAGCCGGGCGTATACTCGGGCGCCCTGTCGGTGGACGATGCGAGCCGCTGGCGGCGCAATGCAGCGCGTTTTCGCCAGCTCGACACGCTGGCGAAGCGCGTGGCGCAACTCGAGCGCGCGGAGGGCGAAGCAGGGCAGGGGCGCGACGGCATAACGGCCGAGGACGGCAACGACGGTGACGGAGAACGTAATGGCTGACGACGGCACGCTCGACCTGCAGCAGATCCTGGTCTACCTGCCGCATCGTTACCCATTTCTCCTGATCGACCGCATCCTTTCCCACACGCCCGGCGGGGAGATCACGGCGCTCAAGAACGTGACCTTCAACGAGCCTTTTTTCCAGGGCCATTTCCCCGGCCGGCCGATCATGCCCGGCGTGCTGATCATCGAGGCAATGGCCCAGGCCGCCGGCGTGCTGGCGTTCCGCACGGCGGGCGTCGAACCGACAGAGCACTCGACGTTCTATTTCGTCGGCATCGACGAGGCGCGGTTCCGCGCGCCCGTCGTGCCCGGCGATCAACTCATCCTCAAGGCGACGATCGAGCGTCGCATCAGGACGATCTGGCGTTTTCGCACCGAGGCGAGCGTGGCCGGCAAAGTGGTCGCTTCCGCGGTGATGATGGTGGCGCCGGAAGGAGGCAAGGCGTGATTCACCAGACCGCGATCATCGCGCCCGATGCGCGGATCGACGAGACAGTTTCCATCGGGCCCTATTCCGTCATCGGCCCGGGCGTCGAGATCGGTGCAGGTACCTCCATCGGTCCCCACGTGGTGATCCAGGGCCCGACCGTGATCGGCCGCGACAACCGGATTTTCCAGTTCGCCTCGATCGGCGACGAACCGCAGGACAAGAAATACGCCGGCGAACCGACGCGCCTGGAAATCGGCGATCGCAACACGATTCGCGAGTGCGTGACGATCAATCGCGGCACCGTGCAGGACGAGGGCGTCACCCGCGTCGGCAACGACAACTGGATCATGGCCTATGCCCACATCGCGCACGACTGCGTGGTGGGAAACAACGTCATCCTGGCGAACAACGTGGGGCTGGCCGGTCACTGCCGCGTAGACGACTGGGTGATCTTCGGCGGCTTCGCCGGCCTGCACCAGTTCTGCCGCGCCGGCGCGCATTCCTTTCTCGGCAAGTACGCCGGCGTCAGCCAGGACGTGCCGGCCTACGTCATGGTCGGCGGCTCCCCGCCGCGGCCCCACGGCATCAACTCCGAGGGCCTGAAACGGCGCGGCTTCAGCGCCGCGCAGATCGCGAACATCCGCCACGGCTACAAGCTGCTTTATCGCAGCGGGCTCAAGCTGTCCGAGGCGCTCGCCGAGATCGAGAAGCTCGCCGCGGACCACCCCGAGCTGGACATCTTCGCGGCCTCCATCCGGGACGCCACGCGCAGCATCGTGCGCTAGCCGGGGGGGCGATGCCGGCCAGCAGCGAGCATTCCCTGGATTCACGGCGGGGCGGCCTGCGCGTCGGCATCATGGCCGGCGAGGCCTCCGGCGACCTGCTGGGCGCGGGGCTCGTGCACGAGATCCGGCGCCGGTACCCCGATGCGACATTCCATGGCATCGGCGGCCCCGCCATGATCGCGGAAGGCGTAGACAGCTGGGTACCGATGGAGCGCCTGTCCGTGATGGGCCTGGCGGAAGTGATCCGCCACCTGCCCGAGCTGTTGCGGATCCGCAAGCGGCTGGTACGCGGTTTCCAGGCGCTGCAACCCGACGTCGTCATCGGGATCGATTCGCCGGATTTCAACCTGCGCGTCGAGGGCCAGTTGCGCGCCGCCGGCATTCGCACGGTGCACTACGTGAGTCCGTCCATCTGGGCCTGGCGTGCCAGTCGCATCGATGCCATCGGCCGGGCGACGGATCACGTCCTCTGCCTGTTGCCGTTCGAACCCGCGCTGTATGCGGAGAAAGGCATTCCCGCCACCTTCATCGGCCATCCGATGGCCGACACGATTCCGCTCGAGCCGGACCAGGCCGCCAGCCGTGCGGCGCTCGGTATCGTCGATCCTGCCGGCGCGCGTGAGCTGGTTGCGCTGCTGCCGGGCAGCCGCACGGGGGAGGTGGAGCGGCTCGGCGGAGCATTCGCGGCGGCGGCGGCGCTGCTGGCCGCGCGCCACCCCGGGCTGCGCTTCATCGCGCCGATGGCCTCGGCGGCGATCCGGGCTCGTTTCGAGGCCTTGCTGGCCGAGCATGCGCCGGGGCTCCAGGTTGAGCGGGTGGACGGGCGCTCCCGCGAGGTGATGGCCGCGTCCGACCTCGTGCTGCTGGCCTCAGGCACCGCAACGCTGGAAGCCGCCCTGCTGAAGCGACCCATGGTGATGGCCTACCGTGTCGCGCCGTTGACCGCCTGGATGGTCCGGGCGCTGCGACTCATGAAGACGCGGCGCTTCGCGTTGCCCAACGTGCTGGCCGGCGAGGACCTGGTGCCCGAACTGCTCCAGGAGGCGGCCAATCCCGAGCGGATCGCGCGCGAGTTCAGTGCGCTGCTCGGCGATGCCGCCCGTCGCGCGCACGTCGTCACGCGATTCGCCGAGCTGCACGACACCCTGCGCCAGGGCGCCGACCGGCGCGCTGCAGAGGTCGTGTTGCGTCTCGTGAACCGCTGGCCGCCCGACCTCGAGGGCGCGCGTCCATGAGCGGCGAGTTCATTCACCTGCGCGTGCACACGGAATATTCGCTGGCCGACAGCGTGATCCGGGTCCCGCAGCTGCTGGACCGCGTGGCCGAACTCGGCATGCCGGCCGTGGCGGTGACCGACCAGGTCAACCTGTTCGCCATGGTGAAGTTCTATCGGGGGGCGTTGAAGCGCGGCATCAAGCCGCTGGTCGGCGCCGACCTGTGGATCGACGAGCCGGGCGACCCGCGGCATCCGACCCGGCTCGCGGTGCTGTGCCGGGACAACGCGGGCTACCGCAACCTCTGCCGCCTGCTGACGCGGGCCTACCTCGAGGGCCGGCGCCTCGGGCAGGTCCTGCTGTCGCGGGAGTGGTTGACGCCGGAAGCATGCGGCGGGCTAATCGCCCTGTCCGCGGCGCGGGAGGGCGACATCGGGCGCGCGCTCGTGTCGGGACGGCGCGACACGGCGGCGGAGTACCTGGCCTTCTGGCGGGCGAGGTTTCCCGACAGTTTCTACCTCGAGCTCCAGCGCACCGGGCGCGAGGGCGACGAGTTCCACGTCGCCGAGGCCGTGGCCCTCGCGGCGGAGAGCGGCACGCCGGTGGTCGCCAGCAACGATGCGCGCTTCCTGGACAGCACCGACTTCGATGCCCACGAGGCGCGTGTCTGCATCCACCAGGGCCACATGCTGAGCGATCCGCGGCGTCCCCGGGATTACAGCGAGGCGCAATATCTCAAGCCCGCGGCGGAGATGGCGACGTTGTTCTCCGACCTGCCGGAAGCCCTGGAAAACAGCGTGGAGATCGCGCGCCGCTGCAATCTCGAACTGGAACTCGGCCAGACCTTCCTGCCGGACTTCCCGGTCCCGGCCGGCGAGACGGCGGCCAGCCACCTGCGGGCGCTCGCCGGGGCCGCCCTCGCAGAGCGCCTGCCGACGCTGCTCGCGGCCGCGCCCGGTCATGCCGCGGAGGATTACGCGGCGCGTCTCGCGCGCGAACTCGACGTCATCTGCGACATGGGCTTTCCCGGCTACTTCCTCATCGTCGCGGACTTCATTCGCTGGGCGAAGGAGAACGACATTCCCGTGGGGCCGGGTCGCGGTTCCGGGGCCGGCTCGTTGGTCGCATTCGTTCTTGGAATAACTGATTTAGATCCATTACGTTACGACCTTCTCTTCGAGCGATTTCTCAATCCGGAGCGGGTGTCGATGCCGGATTTCGACATCGACTTCTGCATCAACGGCCGCGACCGCGTGATCGACTACGTGGCCCAGCGCTACGGTCGCGACAGCGTGGCGCAGATCATCACCTACGGCAGCATGGCGGCGAAGGCCGTGGTGCGCGACGTGGGCCGGGTGCTCGGGCATCCCTACGGATTCACGGACCGGATCGCCAAGCTGATTCCCTTCGAGGTGGGGATGACGCTCGACAAGGCGCTCGGCCAGGAGCCCGAGCTGAAGCGGCTCTACGAGAACGAGGACGAGGTGCGCGGCCTGATCGAGCTGGCGAGGTCCCTGGAGGGGCTCGCACGCAACGCCGGGCGCCACGCCGGCGGGGTCGTGATCGCGCCCACCGTGCTGACCGACTTCACCCCGCTGTACTGCGAAGAGGGCGGCGGGGCCCCGGTCACCCAGTTCGACAAGGACGACGTGGAGGCCGCCGGGCTCGTCAAGTTCGATTTCCTCGGCCTGCGGACGCTGACGATCATCGATCGCGCCGTCAAGAAAGTGAACCGGCTGCGCAGCGCGGCCGGCGAAGCGCCGCTGGACATGGCCGCGGTGCCGCTCGACGACGTGGCGACCTTCGAGCTGCTGCGGGCCTGTCGCACGACGGCGGTGTTCCAGCTCGAGTCCCGCGGCATGAAAGACCTGGTCAAGCGCCTGCAGCCGGACAGCTTCGACGACATCGTGGCCCTGGTGGCGCTGTTCCGCCCCGGCCCGCTGCAGTCGGGCATGGTGGACGACTACATCAATCGCAAGCACGGTCGCCAGGACGGCCCCATCGATTATTTCCATCCCGAGCTGGCGCCGGTGCTCAAGCCGACCTACGGCGTGATCCTGTACCAGGAGCAGGTGATGCAGATCGCCCAGGTGCTGGCCGGCTACAGCCTCGGCGCCGCCGACCTGCTGCGCCGGGCCATGGGCAAGAAAAAGCCCGAGGAGATGGCCAAGCAACGCTCCATCTTCGTGGACGGGGCGGTGGCGCGCGACGTGGACCGGGGGACGGCGACCCACATCTTCGACCTCATGGAGAAGTTCGCGGGCTACGGCTTCAACAAGAGCCATTCCGCCGCCTACGCCATGTTGTCCTACCAGACGGCCTGGTTGAAGGCGCACTACCCGGAGGCGTTCATGGCCTCGGTGCTGTCCACCGACATGGACCACACCGACAAGATCGTCACCCTGATCGACGAATGCCAGCACATGGAGCTCGCCGTCGAGCCGCCGGACGTCAACGAGTCCGAGCATGCGTTCAACGTGGCCGGCAAAGGTCGCCTGCGCTACGGTCTCGGCGCCATCAAGGGCGTCGGCCAGGGCGCCGTGCAGGCGATCATCAGCGAGCGCGAGCGCGGCGGGCGCTTCGATTCGCTCGCCGCGTTCTGCTCGCGTATCGACCTGCAGCGCGTCAATCGCCGCACCATCGAGGCGCTCATCCGTGCGGGCGCCCTGGACAGCATCGGCCCCAACCGCGCGACCCTCGCCCACCGCCTGCCGGGCGCGCTGGGTCGTGCCGAGCAGAGCGCCCGGGCCGCCGCCGCGGGACAGGACGACCTGTTCGGCATGGCGGCGACACCCGGCCCGGCGGCCGCCTCGCCGACGGACGAGGGGGACCCGTTGCCCGAATGGAGCTCCGCGGAACGGCTGGCCGGCGAGCGCGACACACTGGGCCTGTTCCTGACCGGCCACCCGATCGACGAGGTCGAGACCGACCTCAAGGCCCTGACCAGCGCGCGGATCGCCGAGCTCGCCGCGGATCGGCCGGCGGACGGCGAGCGCGGCTACGGCATGGGCCGGCGCGAAGCGGTGGTGGGCGGCTTGATCGTCGACATCCGGCGACGCGGCAACCGCGTGACGGTGGTGCTCGACGATCGCAGCGGGCGGCTCGAAGTGACGATGTTCGAGGAAACCTACCAGCAGTGCCGGCACGTCATCGCCAAGGACACCATCGTGATCGCCGAGGGCCAGCTGCGCTTCGACGATTTCATCGACGACTGGCGCCTCACCGCGAAGCGCGTGGTCGATCTCGATACGGCCATGCAGGAACGCGGCCGCCGCCTGCTGTTGCGCTGCGAGAAACTCGGCGGCGCGAAGTTCGTCGCCGAGTTGCGGCACGTCCTGCAGCCGTTTTGTGGCGGGCGCTGCCCGGTGATCGTCGTCTACACGGGGTCGCAGGCCGCCGCGCGCCTGCACCTCGGCGAGACCTGGCGGGTGCGGCCGAGCCTCGAACTCGTCCACCAGCTCGGCGCGCTGGTCGGGGGCGCGAACGTGCGACTCGAGTATGGGCTGCCCGCTGATGGTTCGGCGGGAGTATGTTAGCTTTGGCGCCCTGGCCGGCTGCTTTCCGAAGCGTATGAACCTGAATTTCCTGGATTTCGAACAACCCATCGCCGAGCTCGAGGCGAAGATCGACGAGTTGCGCTTCGTCGGCGACGACTCGCAGGTGAACCTGTCGGCCGAGATCAAGCGACTGAAGTCGAAGAGCGACACGCTGACGCGCAGCATTTTCTCCAGTCTCAGCGCCTGGCAGGTGGCGCAGGTGGCGCGCCATCCGCAGCGCCCCTACACGCTCGACTACATCGAGCGGATCTGCACCGATTTCCAGGAACTGCACGGCGACCGCGCGTATGCGGACGACCCGGCCGTCGTCGGCGGGCTCGCGCGCCTCGAGGGGCGGCCCATCGTCATCATCGGCCAGCAGAAAGGCCGCGACACGAAGGCGAAAGTGCACCGCAACTTCGGCATGCCGCGGCCCGAGGGATACCGTAAAGCGCTGCGGCTGATGCACCTCGCGGAGAAGTTCGGCCTGCCCGTGATCACGCTCATCGACACCCCCGGCGCCTATCCCGGCGTCGGCGCCGAGGAGCGCGGCCAAAGCGAGGCGATCGCGCGCAACCTGCTCGAGATGTCCGGCCTCAAGACGCCGATCGTGGCCGTGGTCATCGGCGAGGGCGGGTCCGGCGGGGCGCTGGCGATCGGCGTGGCGGACCGCGTGTTGATGCTCCAGTACAGCATCTACTCCGTGATCTCGCCCGAAGGCTGCGCCTCGATCCTGTGGAAGAGCGCGGAGAAGTCCGCCGACGCGGCCGAGGCCATGGGCATCACGGCGCAGAAATTGCACGAGCTCGGCCTGGTGGACGAAGTGGTGCCCGAGCCGCTCGGCGGCGCGCACCGCGATTTCGATGCCATGGCCGAATCGCTCCGCGGCCGGCTGGTGCAGCACCTCGCGAAGCTCGGCGAGTTGCCGCGCGAGCAGCTGCTGGCGGAGCGCTACGAGCGCCTGGTCGGCTATGGGGATTTCCGCGAGGGTTGATTGGGGTTCGGGCGCAACCTCGCCATCGCCGAACCTATGCTCGTCGACGTCCGCTATTCTTCTCAGTAGCGCCTTTCGACGTGATCGACTGGTAGAGGAGAAAGAGGATGAGAACCTTTATTTCCAGATCGACGTTGTTTGTGTCTCTTCTCGTGTTGTTTTCTTCGGTCGTGGTTGCAGACGAGGTCGTGCACGGCTCGGTGGTGGCAGAGATCAACGAGCACGGCAACCTCGTGATCGTTTTAGATGGCTTCGTCGGTCCCGGGCAACCCGAGGACGGAATAGCTGACACGGTCTTTGTGTTCGCAGCATCGGACGAGGCTGCGCTTAGCCCCCTGGTCAGCCGGCTTTCCGACGCCACGTCAAGGGTGAACATCGACTACAAGCGGGACGCCGAGAGGGCTGTCCTGAAGATCAATGTGCCAGCAACCGTGAATTACTGGCTGGTCGTGGATGCGATCGCTGATGGGTCCGGATCCCTTGGCAAGTCGCCGGCTGGATCGCCAACCATGCTGGCCGGATTGGCGTTGTCCAGGGTGGACGTTACCGCCAAGGCATGGACGATGGATGATGCGATCGAGGATTATCGCGATTTCGACATCCTCGCTCCCGGCCCAGATCGCAGCGAGTAAGCGCCCTGGGTACGCACTTCGGCGTCGTGCCCCTTTTTCAGTGGCAGAATGGCTGCGGTGTCGCACCTTCATCCTGCATCCCTCTGGTCCGCCCTGGCCGCCGCCGACTCGCGGGCCGGCTCGCGGCCCCTGTGCGTCGCCCTGAGCGGGGGGCTCGACTCGACGGTGTTGCTCGAAGCGCTGTGCCGGGTCCGTGACCGGCTGCCGGCGGATGGCCTGCGGGCGATTCACGTGCACCACGGCCTGCATGCGGACGCCGATGCCTGGACGCGGCATTGCGAAGCGCTGTGCGCTCGCCTGGGCGTGACGCTGTCGGTGCTGCGGGCGGATGCCCGGCCCGCGCGCGGCGAGAGCCCCGAGGCCAGGGCCCGCGACGTGCGTTATGCCGCGCTCGCGGAAGCACTCGCGCCGGGCGAGGCGCTGCTGACGGCTCACCATGCCGACGACCAGCTTGAGACGGTGCTGATCCAGCTGTTGCGAGGCGCCGGGGTGGCCGGCCTGGCCGCCATGCCGGCGGCCGCAGCCTTTGGTCCTGGCTTGCACCTGCGGCCGCTGCTCGGCTTCACGCGGGCCGAGCTGGTCGAGTGGGCGGCGCGCGAAGGGCTCTCGGGCTGGCTCCGTGATCCCGCCAACGAGGAACTGCGCTACGCCCGGAATCACCTGCGCAGCGAGGTGCTGCCGGCGTTGCGCGCGCACTGGCCGGGGGCGGCGGCCGCAGTCGGGCGCAGCGCGCGCCACTGTGCCGAGGCCGCCGGCCTGCTGGAGGACCTCGCGGCGCTGGATGCGGCGACGAGCGTGGCGGGCGAGGCGATCCGCGTGTCGGCCCTGCGGGGCCTGTCCCCGGCGCGGCGGCGCAACCTGGTGCGCTGGCAGGCGCGCCGGCTGGGCCTGGCGGTGCCCGACGAAAGCCGCCTGGCGACCCTGCTGGAGCAGGTGCTGGAGGCGGCACCCGATGCCCGGCCGCAGGTCGAGTGGGGCGAGGTCGTCGCCCTGCGCCACGCGGACCTGCTCTGGCTTGCGCCGGCCTCGTCCTTGCCGCCGCCCGCGAAAGACATCGACTGGCCGGACCCGCGCGCGCCGCTGGCGCTCGGTACGGGCCTCGGGCATCTCGCGCTGGCACCCAGCAACCGGGGCGGGCTGGGGGAGGCGGCCCTGGTTGCCGGGCCGTGGCGGGTGGTGCCCCGGCGCGGCGGCGAGCGCCTGGCCCTGCCGGGTCGGACGGGACACCGCGCGCTGAAGAAACTGCTGCAACAACAGGGCATGCCGCCGTGGATCCGCGCGCGCCTGCCGCTGCTGGAAATCGGCGGGCAGCTCGCCGCAGTGGGCGGTCTCTGGGTGGACACGGCTTTCTGGGCGCCGCCGGGCGAGCCCGCCTGGCGACTCGAGTGGACCGGTTCCGCTCTGCCCGGGCACGAGACTTTCGTTGTCGGCGGGCGGGGCTTCTGCTAGTCTGACTTCCCGTCGTTTCCACGCGCCGACGGCGCGCCATTCTTCCCTGAACGGCGGTATTTTTGATGACCCGTTACGTCTTCGTCACCGGTGGTGTCGTTTCCTCGCTTGGAAAAGGCATCGCCTCCGCGTCCCTCGGCGCAATCCTCGAGGCGCGTGGCCTCAAGGTCAGCATGATCAAGCTGGATCCCTACATCAACGTGGATCCCGGCACCATGAGCCCGTTCCAGCATGGCGAGGTGTTCGTCACCCAGGACGGCACCGAGACCGACCTCGATCTCGGCCATTACGAGCGCTTCGTGCGCACCACCACGTCGCGCCACAGCAACTACACGACGGGACGGATCTACCAGAACGTCATCGCCAAGGAACGCCGCGGCGAGTACCTCGGCGCGACGGTGCAGGTCATCCCGCACATCACCGACGAGATCAAGCGCAGCGTGCGCGCCGGGGCCGGCGACGCCGACGTCTGCATGGTGGAGATCGGCGGCACGGTCGGCGACATCGAATCGCTGCCCTTTCTCGAGGCGATCCGCCAGATGGGCTCGGAACTCGGGCGCGACCGGGTCGCCTACATGCACCTGACGCTCGTGCCCTACATCGCGACTTCGGGCGAGATCAAGACCAAGCCGACCCAGCACTCGGTGAAGGAGCTGCGCAGCATCGGCATCCAGCCCGACGTGCTGTTGTGCCGCGCCGACCGGCCCCTGCCGGCCGACCAGCGCCGCAAGATCGCGCTGTTCACCAACGTCGAAGAGAAGGCCGTCATCTCGGCGGTGGATGCCGACGACATCTACAAGATCCCGTTGCTGCTGAAAGCCGAGCATCTCGACCAGATCATCTGTGACAAGCTGCGCATCGAGGCGCCCGAGGCGGACCTGTCGGAGTGGCAGGCGGTGGTCGATGCGAAGGCCGATCCGCTGCACCACGTCGACATCGCCATGGTCGGCAAGTACGTCGATTTCCAGGACTCGTACCTGTCGCTGAACGAGGCGCTGATCCACGCGGGCATTCACACCCGCACTAAGGTCAAGATCCACTTCGTCGACGCCGAGCATATCGAGCGCGACGGGGACACGCGCTGTCTCGAGGGCATGGACGCGATCCTGGTGCCCGGGGGGTTCGGCGATCGCGGCATCGAGGGCAAGATCGCGGCGGCCCGCTACGCCCGCGAGCACGGCGTGCCCTATCTCGGCATCTGCCTCGGCCTGCAGATCGCCGTGATCGAATATGCGCGCCACGTGGCCGGCCTCGAGGGCGCCCACAGCACCGAGTTCCACCGCGACACGCCGCACCCGGTGATCGCGCTGATCACGGAATGGATGGACCGCAGCGGCGAAGTCGAGAAGCGCGACGAGGCGTCCGATCTCGGCGGCTCGATGCGTCTCGGCGGCCAGGAATGCGTGCTCGCGCCGGGCAGCCGCGTCGCCGAGGCCTACGGGGCAGGCAGGGTCATCGAGCGCCATCGTCACCGCTACGAGTTCAACAACAACTACCGCGCCGCGCTGGAGGAGGCGGGCCTGGTCATGTCCGGCTGGTCGCTCGACGGGCTGTGCGAGATGATCGAGCTCCCCGACCATCCGTGGTTCATCGCCTGCCAGTTCCACCCGGAATTCACCTCGAACCCGCGCGACGGGCATCCCCTGTTCACGGGCTTCATCGCGGCCGCGCATGCGCGTCGCCAGTACACCGGCTACGAGGTGGCCCGGGCATGAAGCTGTGCGGCTTCGAGGCGGGGATAGACCAACCGTTGTTCCTCATTGCCGGACCCTGCGTGATCGAGAGCCGCGAGCTCGCGATGGAGACCGCGGGGCGCCTGCAGGAGATCACCGGGCGGCTCGGCGTGCCGTTCATCTACAAGTCCTCTTTCGACAAGGCCAACCGCTCCTCGATCGGCAGCTTCCGCGGCCCCGGCGTGGCCGAGGGCCTGAAGATTCTCGAGGCGGTGAAGCGCGAACTGGGCGTGCCGGTATTGACCGACGTGCATGAGGACACGCCGCTGGCGGAGGTCGCGGCGGTCGTGGACGTCCTGCAGACGCCCGCCTTCCTGTGCCGGCAGACTAACTTCATCGTCGCCGCGTGTTCGCAGGGCCGGCCCGTCAACATCAAGAAAGGCCAGTTCCTCTCGCCCTGGGAAATGGGCAACGTGGTGGACAAGGCGCGTTCCACCGGCAACGAGCAGATCATGGTCTGCGAGCGCGGCTTCACCTTCGGCTACAACAACCTGGTGTCGGACATGCGCGCGCTGGCCGTGATGCGGGACACGGGTGCGCCGGTGGTGTTCGACGCCACGCACTCGGTGCAGCTGCCCGGCGGCAAGGGCTCGGCTTCCGGCGGGCAGCGCGAGTTCGTTCCCGTGCTCGCGCGTGCGGCGGTGGCGGCGGGGGTGGCCGGCCTGTTCATGGAGACGCACCCGGACCCGGCGCACGCCTTGTCCGACGGCCCGAATGCCTGGCCGCTCGACAGGCTCGAGGGCCTGCTCGAAACGCTGCGACAACTGGACGCGGCCGTGAAATCGCGGCCCTTCGACGAGACCGACATCAGCTGAACGCCGGCCGGCGCCGGGCCTCCCGGCCGCCGCCCGTCGCATCCCCGGAGACAAGGAAGACATGGCGAAAATCACAGAAGTACGCGCCCGCGAGATCCTCGATTCCCGCGGCAATCCCACCGTGGAGGCCGACGTGACGCTCGAGGGCGGCTACCTGGGGCGCGCGGGCGTGCCCTCGGGTGCGTCCACCGGCGTGCGCGAAGCGGTGGAGTTGCGCGACGGCGACAAGTCACGCTATCTCGGCAAGGGCGTGCGCAAGGCGGTGGCCAACGTCAACGTCGAGATCCGCGAGGCCGTGCAGGGCATGGATGCTGCGGACCAGGTAGCCCTCGACCACCGGCTGATCGAGCTGGACGGCACCGAGAACAAGCACCGCCTCGGCGCCAACGCGCTGCTGGCCGTGTCGCTGGCGGCCGCCCGCGCCTCGGCGATCGCCAGCGGTCAATCGCTGTTTCGTTACCTGCACGACGACGGCGATTTCTCGATGCCCGTACCGATGATGAACATCATCAACGGCGGCTCGCACGCCGACAACAACGTGGACATCCAGGAATTCATGATCATGCCGGTCGGCGCGCCGAGCTTCTCGGAGGCACTGCGTCACGGGGCGGAGATCTTCCATGCACTGAAGGCGGTCCTGCATGGCCGGGGGCTGGCCACGTCGGTCGGCGACGAAGGCGGATTCGCGCCGAACCTGCCGTCCAACGAGGCGGCGCTGGAGACGATCCTGGAGGCCATCGAGCAGGCAGGCTTCAAGGCCGGCGCCGACATCGTGCTGGCGCTGGACGTGGCCAGCTCCGAGTTTCATGCGGACGGCGTCTACCGGCTCGCTTCCGAGAACCGGGAGTTCGCCGCGGCCGGGTTCTGCGACTACCTCGAGGGGCTGGTGGCGAGCTACCCGATCGTGTCGATCGAGGACGGCATGGCCGAGGACGACTGGGACGGCTGGAAGCTGCTCACGGAGCGTCTCGGCAAGCGCGTGCAACTCGTCGGCGACGACCTGTTCGTCACCAACACGAAGATCCTCGCGCGCGGCATCGAGGAGGGCATCGCCAATTCCATCCTCATCAAGGTGAACCAGATCGGCACGCTGACGGAGACACTCGAGGCGATCCGCATGGCCGAGCAGGGCGGCTTCAGCGCCGTCGTCTCGCATCGCTCCGGCGAAACCGAGGACAGCACGATCGCCGACATCGCCGTCGCGACCACGGCCACGCAGATCAAGACCGGCTCGCTGTCGCGTTCGGACCGGGTGGCGAAGTACAACCAGCTGCTCAGGATCGAGGAAGAGCTCGGCGCCTCGGCGCGCTATCCCGGCCGCGCGGCCCTGCCGCTCAGTTCGGGCTGAGCGGCACGCGAGGCCACGCGTGCGGGTCGTGCTGCTCCTGTTGTTGCTGTTGCTGGCAGTGTTGCAGGCCCGACTCTGGATCGCCGACGACGGCTATCGCGCCGCCTGGCGCCTCTCGGACCAGGTCGCGTCCCAGGCGCGCGAGAACGCCATGCTCGTGGAGCGGAACCGCGCCCTGAAAGCCGAAGTGGCCGATCTCAAGACGGGGCTGGACGCCGTCGAGGAGATCGCGCGCAGCGAACTCGGCATGATCCGCGAGGGCGAGACGCTCTACCAGGTGGTCGAGCCCGACACGTCCGCGGAGCGCGATTGATGGCGCGCGCCTGGGCGGTGGTCCCGGCCGCGGGGAGCGGACGCAGGATGGGCGCCGAAGTGGCCAAGCAGTATCTCCCCTTGTGCGGCCGGCCGGTGCTGGCGCATGCCCTGGCGCCTTTGTCCGCCTGCGAGCGGATCGCCGCGGTCGTGCTCGTGGTGGCGCCCGGTGATGAGCGCTGGGCGGGGATCGTCAGTCCGGGCGAGCGGATGATCGTCGCCGCCGGCGGGGCCGAGCGATGTCATTCCGTGCTCGCGGGGCTGGAGGCGCTGGTGGGCCGCGCCGCCGAGGACGACTGGGTGCTGGTGCACGATGCGGCGCGGCCGTGCCTGTCGGGCGAAGAGCTCGGGCGGCTTTTCGATGCACTGGAAGACGATGCCGTGGGCGGACTCCTGGCGACGCCGCTGGCCGACACCCTGAAGACGGCGGACGAGGCCGGCCGGGTGGCGAAAACGCTGCCGCGCGAGGGCCTGTGGCGTGCGCTGACACCGCAGATGTTCCGCTTCGGCCTGTTGCACGAGGCGCTGGCAGCGGCCGTCGCCGCCGGAGTGCTCGTGACGGACGAAGCGGCGGCGATGGAACATGCCGGGTATCGGCCGGCGCTCGTGCCCGGTCATGCCGCCAATATCAAGATCACCGGTCCCGAGGACCTGGCGCTGGCCGCCGCGGTGTTGCGCGGCCGCGAGGAGGAACGATGCGCATAGGCCATGGCTTCGACGTGCATGCTTTCGGGCCCGGCGACCACGTCATGATCGGCGGGGTGCGGATAGCGCACGAGCGGGGCGTCGTGGCGCACTCGGACGGTGACGTCGCCCTGCACGCCCTGTGCGACGCGCTGCTGGGCGCTGCCGGGCTCGGCGACATCGGCGGCATGTTCCCCGACACGGATCCGCGCTGGGCCGGGGCGGACAGCCTCGAGCTGTTGCGCCAGGTCGTGACCCGGCTGGGCACGGCAGGCCTGCGCGTCGGAAACGCAGACATCACGGTCATCGCCCAGGCGCCCCGGATCGCGCCTCATCTCGAGTCGATGCGGACCCGCATCGCCACGGTGCTCGGGGTTTCCGTAGGGCAGGTGAATATCAAGGCCACCACCACCGAGCGGCTGGGTTACATCGGCCGCGGCGAGGGCCTGGCGGCGCATGCGGTCGTGCTGCTGCAGGAAGCCGCTTGAGCACGACGGAATTCGATCCCTGGAGCGACCTGCCGGCCGCCCTCGGGGGCGTCGTCGGCCGCGGACGGATCCGGGCGCGTGACGAGGACTTCATCGTCGAGGAAGAACTGGGTTTCGCACCGACGGGCGAGGGTGAGCACCTGTTCCTGAAGTTGCGCCAGACTGGCTGCAACACCGACTGGGTGGCCGGCCGGCTGGCGCGCTGGGGCGGGCGCCCCCGCAACGACGTCGGCTATGCCGGGCTCAAGGATCGCCATGCCGTCACGGAGCAATGGTTCAGCGTGCGCTTCCCCGGCGGCCGTCATCCGGCGCTCGAGGCGCTGGAGATTCCCGGCGTGGAGTGCCTGGCGGCCGTGCCGCACAACCGCAAGCTCAAGCGCGGCGCCTTGACGGGCAACCGCTTTCGGCTGCGCGTCACCGGACTCGAGGCGGATCCCGCATTGCTCGAGGCGCGGCTGGCCGAGGTCGGGCGAGCGGGGGTGCCCAACGCCTTCGGGCCGCAGCGTTTCGGCCGGGAACGCGGCAACCTGCGTCTCGCGGCCGAGTGGTTCTCGGGCGGGCGCGAGCCGCGCCGCGCCGAACGCGGCTTCGCCCTGTCGGCAGCCCGCTCGCTGCTGTTCAACGCCGTGCTGGCCGAACGCATCGCTGCGGGAACCTGGAATCGTGCGGCGCCCGGCGATCCGGTGGGACTCGACGGCAGCGGCAGCTGGTTCATCGCGGCAGACGACGACCCCGCGCTGGCCGCGCGCCTGGATGCGCTCGACGTGCACCCGACGGGCCCCCTGTGGGGCCGCGGGATGCCGCCCGGCCACGGTCCGGGGAGCGAGCTGGAGGCGGCCGTCGCCGGGCGTTTCCCGGTGTATGCAGGCGGGCTTGCGGCGGCGGGCCTCGAGCAGGAACGGCGTGCGCTCCGGCTGCGGGTCCGCGCACTCGAGTGGCGACGCACGCCAGACCTACTGGAATTGTCCTTCGGGCTGCCCGCCGGGGCTTATGCGACCGCGGTGCTGCGCGAGATCCTGGACACCGACTGAAAGAGCGAGTGGCTGAGCACCCCGAGAGGAACCACGCATGACCCAGTTCGTCCCCAGGGACCCCGATTTCGACGCCCGCGTACGGACCAGCTTCGCGCGCCAGCGGCTCATGCAGACCCTCGGCGTGCGCCTGTTGCGCGTGGCACCCGGCGAGTGCGACATGGAGATGCCGTTCGCCGCGGCCTTCACGCAGCAGCACGGCTTTCTGCACGCCGGGACACTGACCTCGGTGGTGGACAGCGCCTGCGGCTACGCCGCCCTGAGCCTGATGGCGCCGGGCGCCGCGGTCATGTCGGTCGAATTCAAGGTGAACCTGATGGCGCCCGCGGCCGGCGAACGGCTGCTGGCGCGGGGCCGGGTCGTGCGCAGCGGTCGTACGCTGACGATCGTCGCCGGGGAGGGCTTCATGTGCAGCGGTGACGACGAGCGCCACGTGTTCACGATGCTGGGCACCATGATGGCCGTCGAAGGTCGTGCCGGGATCGCCGACTGACACCGCGATCAGGAGAGCAGGACGTAGATCGCGCCCGTGCCGCCGTCCACGGGGCGGGCCGAACAGTAGGCAAGCACGTCGTCGCGGACCTGCAGCCACTTGCCGATCTTGCGCTTGAGGACCGGGCCGCGGTGGCCCGAGCGCCGTCCCTTGCCGTGGATCACGCGAACGCAGCGGGCGCCGGAAAAGCCCGCCTCGGCGAGGAACTCGTACAGCGCGGCACGCGCCTCGACCGCGGTGAGGCCGTGCAGGTCGATCTCCTCGCGCACGCTGAACTCGCCCCGCCGCAGCTTGCGAAACACGGGCAGCCCCACCGAGGGGCGGCGAAAGCTCAGGTCTTCCCCGGTGTCGTCGACGCCTTCCGGGTCCACCGCCATGCTCTCGGCGAGCACCTGCGCCTCGTCTGCGCGCCTGAAGCGCGCGCGCGGCAGCGGGGCAGGCGGCGTCACCGGCGCTTCGCGTGGCGGCAACGGGCGCACGCCTTCCACGGCCTTGCGGAACAATTCGCGGTCGTCATCGCTTGGCGTCATCGCTGGTTCCTCCCGAGGCTCATCGGTATAGTAATTGCATCTCTCCGGACCGGTTGTCCACTCCTTGAAAATCCTGCTCTCAAATGACGACGGCTATCGGGCCGAGGGTTTGCGGTGTCTCGCCGAGCACCTGCGCGACGTGGCCGACATCGTCATCGTGGCGCCGGAGCGCAATTGCAGCGGCGCCAGCAATTCGCTGACGCTCGAGCAGCCGCTGCGCCTCACCGAAGTCGGCCCCGACTCTTTCTTCGTCAACGGCACGCCGACGGATTGCGTGCACCTGGCGTTGACCGGGTTGCTCGACGAGGAACCCGACATGGTGATCTCGGGGATCAACGACGGCGCGAACCTCGGCGACGACGTGATCTACTCGGGCACCGTCGCCGCGGCCATGGAGGGTCGCTTCCTGGGCCTGCCGACCATCGCGATCTCCATGGTGTGCCGGGAAGGCCGGCTGTTCGAGACGGCCGGCCGCGTGGCGCGGGAACTGGTGAGCCGCGTGCAGGAGCACCCGCTGCCGCCGAACACGATCCTCAACGTGAACGTGCCGGACCGTACTTTCGACGCGCTGGAAGGCTTTGCCGCGACCCGGCTCGGCTACCGGCACAAGGCCGAACCGGTGGTGCGCGGCACGGACCCGCGGGGACGGCCGCTGTTCTGGGTGGGCTTCGCCGGTGCGGGGCAGGACGCCGGCCCGGGCACGGATTTCCACGCCATCGAATCGGGCCAGGTCTCCGTCACGCCGCTCAAGGTCGACCTGACGAAGCACGAAGACGTCGGCCGCATCGAGAAGTGGCTGGGGAGTCCGCGCCGTTGATCGACCGGCTGGATCAGCACGGCATCGGCATGACCTCGGCACGCACGCGCGACCGGCTGGTGGCGCGTCTCAAGGAGCGCGGCATCACGGATCCGCGGGTGCTCGAGCGCATCCGCAGCGTGCCGCGCCACCTGTTCGTGGACGAGGCGCTGGCGAGCCGGGCCTACGAGGACACGGCCCTGCCGATCGGTCTCGGCCAGACGATTTCCCAGCCCTATGTCGTCGCCCGCATGACCGAGGCGCTGGTGGCGGAGCCGCTCCCGGAAAAAGTGCTGGAGATCGGCACCGGCTGCGGTTACCAGACGGCCGTGCTGGCGGGGATCGTGTCGCAGGTCTACAGCATCGAGCGCCTGGCGCCGCTGTTGCGCCGCGCGCGCCCCCTGATGGGATCGCTCGACCTCTACAACGTGCACCTGCGACACGGTGACGGCTTCAAGGGCTGGAACAAGCACGCGCCGTACGGCGGCATCCTCGTCACGGCGGCGCCCGAAGAAGTGCCCCCGGTGCTGCTCGAGCAGCTGGGCGAAGGCGGTCGCCTGATCGTTCCGGTCGGGCCGCGGGGCCGGCAGGAACTGATGGAGATCACGCGGACCGGCGATACCTTCGAGCGGCGCAGCCTGGGGCTGGTCAGTTTCGTTCCCCTGTTGGGCGGCACCGCCTGATGCGCCTGTTCGGCCCGCTCTATGACCGCGTGCTGCGCTGGGCGGGGCATCCGCACGCGCGCTGGTACCTCGGCACGCTGAGCTTCGCGGAGTCCAGTTTTTTCCCGATCCCGCCGGACGTCATGCTGGCGCCCATGACGCTCGCGCGTCCCGTCGATGCCTGGCGCCTCGCGCTGCTGACCACGGTCACCTCGGTGGCCGGCGGCATGTTCGGCTACCTGATCGGTTATTTTGCCCTGGAGCTCATCGAGCCCTGGCTGGTTTCCGCCGGCTACTGGGAGGGCTACCTCCAGGCGCGCGACTGGTTCGAGACCTGGGGCTTCTGGGCCATCCTCGCCGCAGGGTTCTCGCCGATCCCATACAAGGTCTTCACCGTGGCCGGCGGTGCGCTCAGCATGTTCCTGCCCGCTTTCGTGCTGGCCTCCCTCGTCGGCCGCGGCGGACGGTTTTTTCTCGTCGCCGGGCTGATCCGCTGGGGCGGGGCGCCCATGCAAGCCCAGCTGCGGCGCCACGTGGAATTCCTCGGGTGGCTGCTGGTCGGGCTGTTGTTGATCGCGTGGTTCCTGGTCCAGGCCTGACCCGGCTGGCGGCCGTCGTGGGCCTGGCCCTGGTCCTGGCCGGCTGCGCCGCATTGACCCGCTGGGATCCTCCGGACGTGCACGTCGTGCAGCGTGGCGACACGCTTTTCCAGATCGCTTTCAAGCACCGCCTGGACTGGCGCGACGTGGCCGCGTGGAACGGGCTCGGCAATGCGCACCGGATCTATCCCGGCCAGGAGTTGCGCCTGTCGCCGCCCGGTGGCGCCCGGGCCTCCAGGCCCGCTGCGGGGTCGGCGACAGCGCCGTCACGGCCGGCTTCGAACTCCGCCACCACAGCCCGCCGACCCGCGGGAGCGGCGGCGAGCGTCCCGCGCGGCCCGGCGCCGGCATGGGGCTGGCCGGTGCGCGGTCCGTTGCTGTGGCGTTTCGGCGAAAGTCGGCGGAATCCCACGGGAATCGGCATCGGCGGCACCGAGGGAGCCGAGGTCCGGGCAGCAGCCGACGGCGAGGTGGTCTATAGTGGAAGTGGACTTATCGGCTATGGTCAGCTTATTATTGTCCAACATAGTGATACATTTTTGAGTGCCTACGGTTACAACGAGACGCTCAAGGTATCCGAGGGGGAGCGCGTGAAGTCGGGCCAGGTGATTGCCCTGATGGGTCGAGGACCTGCCGACGTGCCGCTGCTGCATTTCGAGATCAGAGTAGAGGGAAAACCAGCAGATCCGGTACGATTCCTGCCTTCGCAGTGACGCGAGCCCCCATCAAGCCACGTTCCGTAGACCCTTACGGAGGGCCAGAATGGGAAACACGACCAAGAAGGATACGGGTCGTCGCGGCGCCGCAGCGCGCCAATCTACGACGGCGACCATGGCGGACACGCCGGAACTCACGGAAGAGACCGAAACCGGCGCGCCCCGCGCGCAAGGCACCGCCAGAAGCAAAACCGGTCGCAATGACGAGCGCATGTCTGCGGGCGAAGGCGCCGCACCCGATGCGACCCGGCTTTATCTCTCGGAGATCGGCTTCTCTCCGCTGCTCACCGCCGAAGAGGAAGTCTATTTCGCCCGGCGGGCGCGCCGCGGCGACGAAGCCGCGCGCAAGCGCATGATCGAGAGCAACCTGCGGCTCGTCGTGAAGATCGCGCGCAGGTACCTCAACCGCGGCCTGCCACTGCTCGACGTCATCGAGGAAGGCAATCTCGGGCTGATGCACGCGGTCACGAAATTCGATCCGGAAAAGGGTTTCCGCTTCTCGACCTATGCGACCTGGTGGATCCGCCAGACCATCGAGCGGGCGATCATGAACCAGACCCGGACCATCCGGTTGCCGATCCACGTCGTGAAGGAGATCAACGTCTATCTCCGTACGGCGAGGCGCCTGACGCAGGAGCTCGATCGGCAACCCAGCGTCGACGAGATCGCGGACGACCTCGGTCGCGATCCGGCGGACGTCGATCGGATGCTGGGCCTGCATGAACGACAGGTCATGAGCGGCAGCGTGCTCAGCCACGACGGCGAACGCAGCGTGTTCGATCTCATCCCGGACGAGGACGACACCGAGCCGGCCGAGGTCTGCCAGGAGGACGACGTCCATAACGCGGTGGAGCATTGGCTGGACCGCCTGAGCGACAAGCAGCGGGCCGTCGTCGAGCGCCGTTTCGGCTTGCACGGTCACCAGCGGGCGACGCTGGAGCAGGTGGGCGCGGAGATCGGCGTCACCCGCGAACGGGTCCGGCAGATCCAGATGGACGCCCTGTCGCGCTTGCGCAGCTTCATGGAGAACCAGGGGCTCTCGCAGGACGCCTTGCTGGACTAGCGCCTGCCCCGCGCTGCGGAGACGCGGGGCGACCGCGCCGCAACGGCCGGGCGCCGCGCTGATCGTCAGGAGAGGATCAGCGCGGCGACCACCGGACGTTCCTCGGTGACCAGCACGTTGTACGTCCGGCAGGCCGCGGCGGTGTCCATGACTTCCAGTCCGATGTCGCGCGCGGCGAGGGCGGCGTACAGCGCGGATTCAGGGAAGCGAATCTGCGCGCCCGTGCCGAGGATCAGGATCTCCGGATCCATCTGCAGTGCGGGTGCAAGCGCCTCGAGATCGAGGGTCGCGACGTCCGTCGCCGCCCAGTCGGCAAACAGCGCGCTCGCGCTCAGGATCAGGCTGCTGCCGAAAAACCGCTCGCCGACATGAATGCCGTCCCGGGTGAGTCCCGTGACGAGGTTGGCTGTGGGATGATTGTCGAGTGTGAATCTCATGCCGCTACGATAACCAAATTCGGACGCACGACAAGGCGCTTGCGAGGAACGTGTTTACTCTCCTGGTTCCCGGTATCGAATCCGGCCGGCCCGCCGGTGCGCCGCGCCTGCCGGCGCTGGAACGCCTGCTCGCCCGGGGGCGACGTTTTCCGCTGGACGATGACCCATGGACTGCCCTGGCCCGTCTTGGCGGCGCCGCGCCGGGCCGCTTTCCGGTCGGGCCGGTGAGCGCACTGGCCGAGTTGCCTGCGAAGGCGCATGCCTGCCTGCGCGTCGAGCCGCTGGGCGCGCAGGCGGAGCAACAGGGCATGCTCCGCCTGCCGGCCGCCGCCCTCGGGATCAGCATGGACGAAGCGGGTGCGCTGGCCGCGGCTTTCGGCGAACTGTTCGCGGCGGACGGTCTGCGCCTCGAGGCTGTCACGCCCGAACGCTGGTACCTGTGCATCGACGCGGCGCGCTGGAGCGCGCTGCAATGGCGTGGCTTCGGTGGCCCGGCCCGTTCGCTGGCGGAACAGGCGCGCCCGGCGCCACCGGAGCCGGCTTTGCGGCTGTTGTTGTCGGAAGTCGAAATGCTGTTCCACGCGCATCCCGTCAACGAGGCGCGGCGCGCACAGGGCGAGGCGACGATCGCCGGCCTGCATCCCTGGGGCGGCGGCCTGGTGGGCGGTGGCGACGCCGAAACCGAAGCCGAAGCCGCAGCCGAAGCCGATAGCGATGCCTATAACGACGCCGATAACGACGCCGATAACGACGCCGACAACGACGCCGACAACGACGCCCGCGCAGCGAGCCCGGTTCGTTCCGGCGTCGCGCCGGAGTCGTCCTTTGCGACTGCGACTGCGACTGCGCCTGCGCCGACGCCGGGAGAACCTTATCTCGCCGGTCTCGGCCGGCTCGGCGTCATCGGGGGCGCGCAAGGCCCGCGCTACACGTCCGGAGCCGCGCCCGGTGGTTTCGCCTGGCCCGTTGCGGCGGAATCCGTCGGCACGGCGCCGTGGGAGGCGGTGGAAACGGACTGGGCGGCGCCCCTGCTGGCGGCGCTGCTGCGCGGCGGCGTGAGCGGGATCCGCCTCGTCACGGGCCGTGCCATCCACGAGACGAGTCGCTTCGCCGCACTGCGTTTCTGGCGCCGGCCCCGTCCGGTGCACGAGCTGTGCTGAGCCGGCGCCCCATCCACCGGCGGGCCGCGGATCCCGCGGCCGTGACGGCTTTGAGCGGAGCCGGCGGGGTGCTGGCGCGGCTCTACGCGGCCCGCGGCGTCCGCAGCGTGGCGGAGCTCGATCTCGGCCTGGCCGCCCTGGCGCCGATCGGCAGCCTCGACGGCATCGAAGCGGCCGTGGCGTTGCTGGCGCGCCACCTCGGCGCCGGGAACAGGATCCTGGTGGTCGGCGACTTCGACGCCGACGGCGCGACCAGCACGGCGTTGCTGGTGCGCGTGCTGCGCGCGCTCGGCGGGACCGTGGCTTATCTCGTGCCGGATCGCTTCGTACACGGCTACGGCCTCAGCCCGGACCTCGTGCGTGATGCCGCGGCGCACGAGCCCGCGCTGCTGGTCACGGTGGACAGCGGCATCAACTGTCACGCCGGCGTCGCACTGGCACGGCAAATGGGCATGGACGTGCTCGTGACCGATCATCACCTCCCTGGCGCCTCCCTCCCGGACGCTACGGCGATCGTCAATCCGGCGCTGCCCGGCCAGGGCTTCCCGAGCCGCTGCCTCGCGGGGGTCGGCGTCGCGTTCTACGTGGCGGCCGCGCTGGGGAGAGAACTGGGCGCGGATCGCGGCCTGGTGCCGGGACTGCTCGACCTGGTGGCGCTGGGTACCGTGGCCGACCTGGTGCCGCTCGACCGGAACAACCGCATCCTCGTCGAGCACGGCCTCCGGCGCATCCGCGCCGGCGCCTGCCGGCCGGGGATCACGGCGCTGCTCACGGCGGGCAAGCGTGATCCGCGCCTGGCCGTCACCACCGATCTCGCCTTCGCCGCCGGCCCGCGACTGAATGCGGCGGGGCGGCTGGACGACATGTCGGTGGGGATCGAGTGCCTGCTGAGCGACGACCCCGGGCGGGCCGGCGAACTGGCCGAACTGTTGTCGAGCCTGAACGAGGAGCGCAAGGAAATCGAGGCGCGCATGCAACAGGAGGCGCTCAAGGCCATTGCCGGGCTCGAGCCCGGGACGGGCGCGCTGCCGCCGGTGTTGTGCGTGCATCGCCCGGGCTGGCACAGCGGCGTGGTGGGGCTCGTCGCCGCCCGCCTGAAGGAGCGTTATCACCGGCCGGCCGTCGCGTTCGCCGCGGACGAGGGCGGGCTGCTGAAAGGCTCGGCGCGCTCCGTGCCCGGATTGCATATTCGCGATGCCCTCGCCGATGTCGACGCGCGTCATCCGGGACTGATCGAGCGTTTCGGCGGGCATGCGATGGCCGCGGGACTGAGCATGGCGCCGGAGGGTCTCGCAACCTTCCGCGCCGCCCTGGCCGCCGAAGTCACGGCACGGCTCGAGCCAGGCGTCCTCGACGGCGCCATCCTGTCGGACGGCGAGTTGCCTGAAGAGGCTTTCGGCCTGGCGACCGCCGAGCTGCTGCGCGACGCGGCGCCCTGGGGCCAGGGTTTCCCCGAGCCGCTGTTCGACGGGATCTTCGAATTGCTGGAGGCGCGGGTGGTGGGTCTCGATCATCTCAAGCTGCGGCTGCGCACCGCCGGCGGGCGACGCACGCTCGACGGCATCGCGTTCCGCCAGGCGGAGCGTCTCGGCGCGGCCCGGCCGGCGCATGTGCGCCTCGCCTATCGCCTCGGCGTCAACGACTATGCCGGCGTCCGTTCCGCGCAGCTCGTCATCGATTACCTCGAGCCCGCCTGACCGGCGTGCTGCGGGCGTCTAAGCGCCGGCGAGCCTGCCGCCCATGCTAAGCTTTCCGGCTGGATCACCTGCCGCGATTGACCGTCGAACATGGAAATCTCACCCCTGCGCCAGCAACTGGCCGATCTCTCCTCCAGGGCGGATGCCCTGAGGAGGTATCTTTGACTACCCGAACAAGCGCGAAAGGCTCGAGGAAGTCCGGCGCGAGCTGGAAAACCCGGCCATCTGGAGCCAGCCGGAGCAAGCCCAGGCGCTGGGCCGGGAACGCGCCCGGCTCGAGGGTGTCGTGGACGTGCTCGATGCGCTCGCCGAGGGGCTGACAGACGCGACCGAACTGTTGGACCTCGCCGCCGAGGAGGACGACGAGGCGACGGCCGCAGGTATCGCGGCGGATGCCGACGGCCTGGAAAAGAAGATCGAGGAACTGGAATTCCAGCGGATGTTTTCCGGCCCGATGGACGCCAGCAACGCCTTCGTCGACATCAATGCGGGCCAGGGCGGCACGGAGGCGCAGGACTGGGCCGAGATGCTGCTCCGGATGTACCTGCGCTGGATCGAGGCGCACGATTTCTCCGCCGAGATCATCGAGGCTTCCGCAGGCGAGGTGGCGGGGATCAAGAGCGCCACCGTGCTGGTGACGGGGCCTTACGCCTACGGCTGGCTGCGCACCGAAACCGGCATCCATCGGCTGGTGCGCAAGTCGCCCTTCGATTCCGGCAACCGGCGTCACACCAGTTTTGCCGGCGTGTTCGTCTCCCCGGAAGTCGACGACGAGGTGGACATCGACATCAATCCGGCGGACTTGCGCATCGACGTCTACCGCGCCAGCGGCGCCGGCGGCCAGCATGTGAACCGGACGGAGTCCGCGGTGCGTATTACCCACCTGCCGACCAACACGGTCGTGCAGTGCCAGAACGACCGCAGCCAGCACAAGAACAAGGCCACCGCCATGAAGCAGCTCAAGGCGAAGCTCTACGAGCTGGAGATGCAGGAGCGGCGCGCCAAGGCCCAGGCGGTCGAGGACACCAAGTCCGATATCGCCTGGGGGCACCAGATCCGCAGCTACGTGCTCGACCAGTCCCGCATCAAGGACCTGCGCACCGGCGTCGAGGTCGGCAACACCCAGGCCGTGCTGAACGGCGACCTGGACCAGTTCATCGAGGCCAGCCTGAAGCAGGGCCTGTAAGTCGGCGACGGGGAGTCACCATGTCCGAGCAGCCAGAGCACGCACTGATCGCGGAGCGCCGCCGCAAGCTGGAAGCGCAGCGCGAGGCCGGTGAGGCCTACGCCAACGATTTTCGCCGCAATGCGCTGGCGGGCGATCTCCACCTCGCGTTCGGCGAGCACGAGGCCGAGACGCTGGAGAGCGAAGGCATTCCGGTCGCGGTGGCCGGGCGCATGATGGCCAAGCGCGTGATGGGCAAGGCGAGCTTCGCGCGCCTCGAGGACATGAGCGGCGCGATCCAGCTGTTCATGCAGCGCGATGCACTGCCGGAAGGAGTCTACGCCGCCTTCAAGACCTGGGACCTCGGCGACCTGATCGGGGTGGAGGGCACGCTGTTCAAGACCCGGACCGGCGAGTTGTCGGTGAAAGTGAGCCGCGCGCGCCTTCTGTCGAAGTGCCTGCGCCCGCTGCCGGAGAAATATCACGGCCTCGCCGACACCGAAACGCGCTACCGGCAGCGCTATCTCGACCTGGTCATGAACGAGGACAGCAGGGCGGTGTTCAGGCTCCGTTCGCGCATGGTGACTTTCATGCGCCGCTATCTCGATGCACAGGGATTTCTCGAGGTGGAAACCCCCATGATGCAGCCGATCCCGGGCGGTGCGAATGCCCGACCCTTCGTCACGCATCACAATGCGCTCGGCATCGACATGTACCTGCGCATCGCGCCGGAACTCTATCTCAAGCGCCTCGTGGTCGGAGGGTTCGAGCGCGTCTACGAGATCAATCGCAACTTCCGCAACGAGGGGCTCTCGACCCGGCACAACCCCGAGTTCACGATGCTCGAGCTGTACCAGGCCTGGGTGGACCAGGTGGCGATGATGGACATCGCGGAACACCTGTTGCGGTCCATGGCCGAGGCGCTGCTCGGCACGCTGAAGCTGGCATCGCAGGGCGTGGAAGTGGACCTCGAGCCCGCTTTCCGCCGCGTGGCGCTCGAGACGCTCGTGCTGGAGGCGAACCCGGGACTGGATGCGGCGCGCAGCCGCGACGTGGACCACCTGCGAGAGATCGCGGCGCAGCTCGACATGCACGTCGAGCCGGGCTGGGGCGCCGGCAAGCTGCTGCTGGAGCTGTTCGAGAAGACGGTGGAGCCGGACCTGCAGCAGCCGACTTTCGTCACGGGTTATCCGCTGGAGGTTTCCCCGCTCGCGCGGTGTCGCGACACGGACCCGTTCCTGACCGACCGCTTCGAGTTGTTCATCGCGGGACGGGAACTCGCCAACGGTTTCTCCGAGCTCAACGATCCCGAGGAACAGGCCGCACGCTTCAGGGCGCAGGTCGCGCAGAAGAGCGCCGGTGACGAGGAGGCGATGTTCTATGACGCCGACTACGTGCGCGCCCTCGAGTACGGCATGCCGCCGGCCGGCGGGCTGGGCATCGGCGTGGACCGCCTGGTGATGCTCTACGCGGACCAGCCGTCCATTCGCGACGTGCTGTTGTTCCCGCAGATGCGGCCGGAAGAGCCTCCCGCAGGTTAGCGCGCTGCGTTGGCCGGCGCCTGGCGCGGGCCACCCCGCCGGGCTATGCGGACTCCGCCGCCCATGGCGTGAGCGCGACACCGTCCGCAAGCGCAAAGGGCCCCGGGGCATCCTCGGCCACGACGGCCATCACCACGCAGCCGTCCCCCACCGGGGCGGCACGCACCACGGTGCCGCCGCCCTCCGCGAGGCTCGCACCGGGCGCCGGCGGCGCGGTCTCGGCACGGAACAGGCGGGCGCGGCGTTTCACGCGCCCGAGGTGGTGGGCGCGGGCCACGATTTCCTGGCCGGGATAACAGCCCTTGGTGAAGCTGACCCCGCCGATCCGGTCGAGATTCAGCATCTGGGCGACGAACTGGCCGCTGGTCGCGGGATACACCTCGGGCAGCCCCGCCTCGATCTCCGCGCGCGCCCATGCGCTTTCGGCCGCGGCATCCGGACCGTCGCCGGCCGCGCCCAGGGCACCCGCCAGCAGCCATCCGGCGTGGCCCGGGAGGCGCAGGACGCTGAGCTGCTCGCTGCAGCCTGCCGCTAACGGGGTGCGCTCGAGGGCCAGGCCGCCGACCACCCCGGCCGCGGCGCCTGCACCGTCCGGCAGGCCATGGACGGCCGGCCCGGGTCGCAGTTCGACGCGGGCCCGCAGGACGAACAGGCGCATGCGCTGCTGGACCGTTTCGAGGAGACCGGCATGCATGACCAGCAAAAAGCCCTCGGGGGCCGGCAAAACCCGCAGGAAGGCCAGTACGCGGCCCTTCGGATCGTGCCATCCGGACAACTGGCCGCGCGCCGCGGTCACCTCGTCGAGGTCGGACGAGAGCTGGTTCTGCAGGAACGCGCGGGCGTCAGGACCGCTGACGGACAGGGCGCGCAGGCTGTCGAACGAAAAGGGGCGGGGCGTCATGTCGGGCGGGACTCCAGGGCGGGTTCGAATGCGTCCTGATTCTACCCCGAGTGCCGTGGCGCTGGCCTCATGTTGCGGTGCGTGGCAGAATTCGCTGCTATGTCCGAGTCACCCGAAGCAAACAAGAACGAACCGGTCGAGGGCGCGCCCGAACCCGAGCAGGACGTCGCAACCACCGCAGCCGCCGAAACCGCTGAGACCGCGCCGCCGAAAGAAGTAGGCGGACGCGACGGTCCGGAACCGGTGCGTTACGGCGACTGGGAAAAGAACGGGCGCTGTATCGATTTCTGATCACTATCCCGACCCCGCCGAGTCCACGGGACGCACACACCGTGCGTCCGCGAGGTCCGGCAGGTCGGTTCCAGGTCCAGGCAAGGAGGATCTCGCCCATGGCTGCTGGCAATCGGCCGCTGTCGCCGCACCTGCAGATCTACCGTCCGCAGATCACCTCGGTGCTGTCGATCTCCCATCGTTTCAGCGGGGCGGTGCTCGCCTTCGGGCTGTTCGCCCTGGTGGCCTGGCTCGCGGCGCTCGCTAGCGGCCCCGAGGCCTATGCCACCGCGGTGGCGGTTTTCGCCGCCTGGCCGGCCAGGCTGCTGCTGTTCGCGGCGAGCTTTGCCTTCTTTTTCCACTTCGCGAACGGCCTGCGCCACCTGTGGTGGGATTCGGGCCGGGGCTTCGAGATTTCCCAAGTGTATGCCTCGGGCCGGCTGGTGATCGTCGTGGCCGTGGTGCTCACGCTCGGCACCTGGGCCTGGATCCTGTTCGGCGGTGCGTCGTGAGCCTGCGCACCCCGTTGGGCCGCGCGCTCGGTCTCGGCGCCGCCGGCAAGGGAACCCAGCACTGGTGGCAGCAGCGCGTCACGGCCGTGGCGCTGGCCTTGCTGGGGGCCTGGTTCGCCATCTGCCTGCTCGGCCTGGAACTGGCCGATCGCAGCGCCGTGATCGCCTGGGTGGCGCAGCCGCTCAATGCGGCCCTGCTGGCCCTGCTCGTGCTGACCGCCGCGTGGCATTCGCAACTCGGCACGCGCGTGATAGTCGAGGACTACGTGAAGGGCGCGCTCAAGGTGCCGCTGCTGGTGACGCTCCAGTTCCTGCACGCGGCCGCCGCCATGGTGGGCATCGTCGCGATCCTGCAGATCGCCATCGGAGGACGCTGAGATGAGTGCCGGATACAAGATCGTCGATCACAGCTACGACGTGGTGGTGGTCGGCGCGGGCGGGGCGGGACTGCGCGCCACCTTCGGCCTGGCGGAACAGGGGCTGCGCACGGCCTGTGTCACCAAGGTGTTTCCCACGCGCAGCCACACGGTGGCCGCGCAGGGCGGGATCAGCGCGGCGCTCGGCAACATGGGCGAAGACGACTGGCGCTGGCACATGTACGACACCGTCAAGGGTTCGGACTGGCTGGGCGACCAGGACGCCATCGAGTACATGTGCAAGGAAGCCCCCGACGCGGTCATCGAACTCGAGCACTACGGCGTGCCGTTCTCGCGCACCGAGGACGGGCGCATCTACCAGCGTCCCTTCGGCGGCATGACCACCCGCATGGGCGAGGGCCCGCCGGCGCAACGCACCTGCGCTGCGGCCGATCGCACCGGCCACGCGATGCTGCACACGCTCTACCAGCAGTCGCTCAAGCACCAGGCGGAGTTCTTCATCGAGTACTTCGCGCTCGACCTGATCATGGACGACGAGGGCGCCTGTCGCGGCGTCATGGCGTGGAACCTCGACAGCGGCGAGCTGCACCGTTTTCGCGCCCACCGCGTGATCCTCGCCACCGGCGGCTACGGCCGCGCGTATTTCTCCTGCACGTCCGCGCACACCTGCACGGGGGACGGCAACGCGATGGTGTTGCGCGCCGGCCTGCCGCTGCAGGACATGGAGTTCGTGCAGTTCCACCCGACGGGGATCTACGGCGCCGGCTGCCTGATCACCGAGGGCGTGCGCGGCGAGGGCGGCTACCTGACGAATTCGGACGGCGAGCGCTTCATGGAACGCTATGCGCCGAACGCGAAGGACCTGGCCTCGCGCGATGTCGTCAGCCGTTCGATGACCATCGAGATCCGCGAAGGCCGCGGCGTGGGCCCGGATCGCGACCATATCCATCTGCACCTCGAGCATCTCGGCCCGGAGGTCATCCACGAGCGCCTGCCGGGCATCGCCGAGACCGCGCGGATCTTCTCCGGCGTGGACGTGACGAAGCAGCCGATCCCGGTGCTGCCGACCGTGCACTACAACATGGGCGGGATTCCGGCGAATTACCACGGCGAAGTCGTGACGCTCAAGGACGGCGATCCCGAGCACGTGGTGCCCGGCCTCATGGCCGTCGGCGAGGCGGCCTGCGTGTCGGTGCACGGCGCCAATCGCCTCGGCTCGAATTCGCTGCTGGACCTCGTGGTCTTCGGCCGTGCGGCGGCCAAGCGCTGCGGGGCGACGTTGAAGCCCGGCGAACGACATGCGCCGCTGCCGGCCGATGCCGGCGAGGAGAGCATCGCGCGCCTCGACAAGCTGCGCCACGCGAAAGGCTCCCGCCCCACCGCCGAGATCCGCAACGAGATGCAGCGCGCCATGCAGGATCATGCCGCGGTGTTCCGCACGGGCGACGTGCTGGGCGAGGGCCTGGATAAGGTGCGCAAGATCGCGGCGTCGTTCGACGACGTGCGCGTGGCGGACCGTTCCATGGTGTTCAACACCGACCTGGTCGAAACGCTCGAGCTCGACAACCTGCTCGGCCAGGCGCTGGTGACGATCGCTTCCGCCGAGAATCGCAAGGAGAGCCGCGGGGCGCATGCGCGCGAGGATTTCCCCGATCGGGACGACGCGGCCTGGATGAAGCACACGCTGGCCTGGCGAAAAGCGACCACCGAGGTCGGTATCGACTATCGCCCGGTCCATCAGCAGACATTGACGAGCGACGCGGATCCCATCCCGCCGAAAGCGCGGACTTACTGACGGAGATGAGCCCACATGGCTGAATTCACGCTGCCGGCCAATTCGAAGATCACCCGCGGCAAGCATTTTCCCGCTGCCGAGGGTGCTGGGAAGATCAGGCGTTTCGTCGTCTACCGCTACGATCCCGACAGCGGCGAGACGCCGCGCATGGACACCTACGAGGTGGACCTCGAGCGCTGCGGCCCGATGGTTCTCGACGCGCTGATCAAGATCAAGAACGAGATCGACCCGACGCTCACGTTCCGTCGTTCCTGCCGCGAGGGGATCTGCGGCAGCTGCGCGATGAATATCGACGGCGTGAACACGCTGGCCTGCACCATCGCCATCGAGGAGGCGCGCGGCGACGTGAAGATCTATCCCCTGCCGCACATGCCCGTGGTGAAGGATCTCGTGCCGGATCTCACCAACTTCTACGCCCAGTACGCTTCCATCAAGCCGTGGATCCAGACACGCACCCCGGCGCCGCCCGACCGCGAGCGCCTGCAGTCCAAGAGCGACCAGGAGAAGATCAACGAGCCGTCAGCGTGCATCCTGTGCGCGTGCTGCTCGACGGCGTGCCCGAGCTACTGGTGGAACGGCGATCGCTACCTGGGCCCGGCCGCGCTGCTCGCGGCCTACCGCTGGATCGTGGACAGTCGCGACGAGGCGACCGGGGAGCGGCTCGATGCGCTCGAGGACCCCTTCAAGCTGTATCGCTGCCACACCATCATGAACTGCACGCGGACCTGTCCCAAGGGTCTCAATCCCGCCAAGGCCATCGCCGAGATCAAGCTGAAACTGGCGGAACGCCAGCATTAACGGATTCGTGCGCTTCCCTGCGGAAATCCGCCATGCATCCGGATGAACGGGAAGGCATGATGGGGTCCGCCGAAACCGGGCGGTTGCGCTGGCGGTGCCGCCGCGGCATGCGCGAACTCGACGTGGTGCTGGTGCGTTACCTGGAGCGCGACTGGCCGACGGCCCCGGCCGCGGAGCGCGCTGCATTCGGCGAGTTGCTCGAGCGGCAGGATCCCGAGGTCAACGCCCTGGTTTTCGGCGGGCTGGATCCGCAAGACGAGGCGCTGGCACGTGTCCTGGAGTGTTTACGACGGCCCACTTGAGTTTCGCGTCGGGCCCTCCCGCACGCTCGGTGCCTGGCTGACACTCGGACACCTGCTCGGTGGCCTGGCCTGGTGGCTGGCGGATCTTCCTGCCGTCATCGGCCTGGCGGTGATCGGATCATCGCTGTTCCTGTCCCTGCGGCGGGCAGCGGCGCCGCTCGGCGCCGGCGTGCGGGCCATCGGCTGGAGCGCAGCACATGGCTGGACGCGTATCGGTATAAGCCACGACCCCCTTGGCATGGAACTACGCCCGAGTTCCGTGGTCACAACTTGCGCAATGTTCTTGCATTGGGACGACGGCATCTCGATATGGCGCATCGTCCTGCCCAGGGACGCGATGCATCCGGATGATTGGCGGCGCATGATGGTGATTGCGAGATTGTATGAAGGACAGGATAGAATGTTGACGGCCGCGGTTATCGCCACTCCGGCCGGGAGAACTTCACGCACGGCCCCCGGTCACTCCGAGTGGCGAATGGATTCGCCGGGATTCCGAGGTGCTTGCCCGCATGGGCACGAAAAGCAGCGACCAGTTGCTGGTCGAGAGAGTCCAGCAAGGTGACAAAGCGGCGTTCGACATTCTCGTCGGCCAGTACCAGCACAAGATCGTCAAGCTGGTCGGCCGCTATGTGCGGGATCCGGACGAAGCCCAGGACGTCGCGCAGGATGCCTTCATCAAGGCATATCGAGCGCTGCCGTCTTTCCGCGGCGAGAGCGCCTTCTACACCTGGCTGTACCGGATCGCGATCAACACCGCCAAGAACCAGCTGGCATCGAACAAGCGCCGGGGTGAGGACTTTGATCTCGACCTGCAGGATCCGGACCAGTACGAGATTCACGGCCGATTGCGTGAGAACGATACACCCGAGGGTCTCGCACTCACCGACGAGATTCGCGAGACCGTGAACCAGGCCATCGAAGCACTTCCGGAGGACCTGAGAACGGCGATCGTTTTCCGGGAGATCGAGGGATTGAGTTACGAAGAGATCGCCGCGGCCATGGAGTGCCCGGTGGGCACGGTGCGTTCGAGAATTTTCCGCGCGCGCGAAGCCATTGACAAGCGATTGAAGCCCCTGCTCGACCAGGGGACGTGAGGATAACGATGACGACACAAGTGCACGAACAGCTCTCGGCACTGCTCGACGGCGAATTGCCGGACGCGGAAGCGGAAATGGCGGTACGCCGCCTCACTCGCGATGCCGGGCTGCGGTCCACGGCGCTTCGTTACAGCCTGATCGGCGACGCCATGCGCGACGAGCTCCCGGCGGCCCGGCCCGCCGACCTCGTCGATCGGGTGCGCGCCGAGCTGGACAGGCAGCCGGAGCCCGTGCCGGCGACGGCCGCGCCGGCGCGCAGCAGCCGTTTCGCCCGCGCGGCCGGCGGATTCGCCGTGGCGGCCTCCGTCGCCGTGGCCGCCCTGGTGGCGCTGCCCGGCCGTCAGATCGACGAGACGCCGCCGCCGACGTTGTCCGCGACCGAAGTCGCCTCGCCTGCGCCGGAGCAGCGCTTCGCCGTCCAGTCCGCGCGCGCAGCCGGCGGCGGCCCGGACCGGCTGACCCGCTACTACGTCAACCACACGGAATACGCCCCGCCGATGAGCGGTCGCGGCGCGCTGACGCGCATCATCGTGATCCAGCCCGAGGCGACGCAGCCGGAGAGCATGGAGATCGAGGCGAGTGATGCGGAGGATGCCGCCGTGAACGTCGAGGAGACCGGGAACGCGCGATGAAGGCGGCGTTCTCCCGCTCCACCGTGCTGCTCGCGTGCCTTGCCTGCGCGCTGCCGGCGGCCGCGTTCGCGGACGGCGCGCGCGACTGGCTGAAGCGCATGGAAACCGCGGTCGAGACGCTCAGTTACGAAGGCACCTTCGTGCACATGGTCGGCAACCGCATGGAGACGATGCACGTCATCCACCGGCGGGTGGACGGCGATGTTGCCGAGCGATTGTTTTCTCTCGACCAGCCGGGGCGCGAGATCCTGCGTCACAATGACCGGGTGACCTGCATCTTCGCCGACCAGCGCATGGTCCTGGTGGAGCGGCGCAGGGGCGACCGCGGCACGCCCCTGATCAGTTCCTTCGCTTCCGATACCGGTGCGGCCGACGAATGGTACGAGTTTCGCGAGGCGGGCACCGGCCACAAGCTCGGGCGCGTCGTGCAGGTCATCGAGATCCACCCTCATGACAGCTATCGCTACGGGCACCGCCTGTGGCTCGATGCGGCGACCGCCATGCCGCTGAAAGTGCAGTTGCTGGATCCCGACGGCGCTGCGGTCGAACAGATCCAGTTCGTCAGCATGTTGATGTCCGCCGAGATTTCCGATGCGCGGCTGCAACCCGACGTCGAGATCGACGGCTTCACCTGGTACAAGCACGATCAGCCCAGGACACCGTTCGATACGGACCCGGAAACCGCCGCCTGGGTGTTGGAGGAACCGCCGCCCGGTTTCCGGCTCACGCAGTCACGCGTGCGCACGCTGCCCGGCGCCGATCATCCGGTCGAGCACCTGGTGTTTTCGGACGGCCTCGCTTCCGTGTCGGTGTTCGTCGAGCCCGCGAACGAGGCGGACAGCGACCTGGCCGGGTTGTCGCGCATGGGTGCCGCCCATGCGTTCACGCTGATCCTGGACGGGCAGCAGATCACGGCCGTGGGCGAGGTGCCGCCCGACACCGTGCGGCGCATCGCCCGCGCCCTGCAGCCGGCCGCAGTCGCGCGCCAGTGATCACCGAGACCGGCCGGGTCCTGGAGGTCGACGGCGACTGGGCTTGGGTCGCCTGCCGGCGCCAGGTGGAATGCCCGCGCTGCGCCGAGGGCCGCGGTTGTGGTGGCGGGGTGCTGGGGAAATTGCTCGGTGACCGGCTCCACAAGGTGCGGGCCGCCACCGGCTCTGTCGCGGTGGAACCCGGAGACCAGGTCCTGATCGGCCTGGGCGAGGATGCCGTGCTGCGCGCGGCGGCGGCCGTTTACCTCGTGCCGCTGGTCGCCGCGCTGGCGGTGGGCGCCACGGCCGCGACGATCACCGGCGGCGGCGATCTAGCCGCCATCGCGGGTGCGGCGGCCGGGTTGATTCTCGGCCTGGGCTGGGCGCGGCGCTACGGCCGACGAGTGGCGGCCGATGCGGCGCTGCAGCCGGTGATTCTCGGCCTCGCGGCAGGCGAGGGTTGCGCGGGGCGGGCGCCCGCTTGAGCGACGCGGGCCCCGAACTGCTGCTCTATACGCGTCGCCGCTGCGGCTTGTGCGAACAGATGGAGGCGGCCATCCATGACGCGTTCCCCGGGGCAATCGTCCGCCGGGTCGAAATCGATGATGATCCCGAGCTGATGGGCCGTTTCGGCCGCGATGTCCCGGTGTTGGCCCTGGACGACGAGGTCGTCTGCAAGCATTTCCTGGATACGGCGCGCCTGCATGCCGCCCTCCGGGCGCCCTCGACAGGCTCGCGCCCGGTATAATGTCGGGCCGGCACGACGCCGGCGTGCTGCGTGCCCTTCATGGATCAAATCCGCAATTTTTCGATCATCGCCCACATCGATCACGGCAAGTCCACGTTGGCGGACCGGTTCATCCAGGTCTGCGGCGGACTGTCGGACCGGGAGATGTCCGCGCAGGTGCTCGATTCGATGGACCTGGAGCGTGAGCGCGGCATCACCATCAAGTCGCAGGCCGTGGCGCTGCGCTATCGCGCCCGCGACGGCAGGGATTACGACCTCAACCTGATCGATACCCCGGGACATGTCGATTTCTCCTACGAGGTGTCGCGTTCCCTGGCCGCGTGCGAGGGCGCGATCCTGATCGTCGATGCCGCGCAGGGCGTCGAGGCCCAGAGTGTCGCCAATTGCTACACGGCCGTGGAGGCGGGGCTCGAGGTCATCCCGATCATCAACAAGATCGACCTGCCGTCCGCCGAGCCGGACCGCGTGAAGAACGAGATCGAGGAGATCATCGGCATCGAGGCGCAGAACGCCGTCCTCACCAGCGCCAAGACGGGCGAGGGCGTGGAAGACGTCCTCGATGCGATCATCGCGCGCATCCCGCCCCCCACGGGCGACCCGCAGGCGCCCCTGCAGGCGCTGATCATCGATTCATGGTTCGACAACTATGTCGGGGTCGTGTCGCTGGTGCGGATCGTCAGCGGCGTGCTTGAGAAGGGCGCGAAGATCCGCGTGATGTCCACCGGGCGCAGCCACAACGCGGACCGGGTCGGCTGTTTCACCCCCAAGCGGACGGATCGCGAGCGGCTCTCGACCGGCCAGGTGGGATTTTTGATCGCCGGCATCAAGGAGATCGACGGTGCGCCCGTCGGCGACACCGTGACGCTGGATGCACGGCCCTGCGCCGCGCCCCTGCCGGGCTTCAAGCAGGTCCAGCCGCGGGTGTTCGCCGGGGTGTTCCCGATCAATTCCGAGGACTACGAGGACTTCCGGGACGCCTTGCACAAGCTGCGGCTCAACGACGCCGCGCTGCATTTCGAGCCCGAGACCTCCACCGCGCTCGGCTTCGGTTTCCGTTGCGGGTTCCTGGGCATGCTGCACATGGAGATCGTGCAGGAACGCCTCGAGCGCGAATACAAGCTGAACCTGATCACGACCGCGCCCACGGTGGTCTACGAAGTCCTGCAGACGGACGGTGCGGTGGTGCAGGTCGACAATCCCTCGCGCCTGCCGCCGAGTAATCTCGTCGCCGAGATCCGTGAACCGATCATCGTCGCGAGCATTCTCGTGCCGCACGCGCACGTCGGCGCAGTGATCAAGCTCTGCATAGAGAAGCGCGGCGTGCAGAAGCGCCTGCATTACACCGGGAGCCAGGTGCAGGTCGAATACGAGTTGCCGCTCTCGGAGGTCGTGCTGGACTTCTTCGACCGGCTCAAATCATGCAGCCGGGGCTTCGCGTCCTTCGACTATCGCCTGGACAGGTACCAGGCGGCGCCGCTGACCAAGCTCGACATCCTGGTCAATGGCGATCGCGTCGATGCGCTGTCGATCATCACGCACCGGGAAGCGGCGCAGCGCCGCGGGCGCGAGGTCGTGGAGAAGATGCGCGAGCTGATTCCGCGGCAGATGTTCGAGGTTGCGATCCAGGCGGCCATCGGGGGGCAGATCGTGGCGCGCAGCAGCGTCAAGGCGCTGCGCAAGAACGTGACGGCGAAGTGCTACGGCGGCGACGTCAGCCGCAAGCGCAAGCTGCTGGAGAAGCAGAAGGAAGGCAAGAAGCGGATGAAACAGGTCGGCAACGTGGAGATCCCGCAGGAAGCCTTTCTGTCCGTCTTGCAGGTCGACCGTAAATAACGAATACACTGCTTGAGTTATCGGGGGCAAGCTTTGGATTTTTCACTAGTTCTTGTTCTTCTCACCGCGGCGATGGCGGCCATATGGGCGCTCGACGTGTTGTGGTTGAAGCCACGCCGCGAGGCGTCCGCCATCGCCTCCGGCGAAGCGGCGCAGGAGCCTGCGCTGGTGGAATTCAGCCGCTCCTTCCTGCCGATCGTGATCGTGGTATTGCTGATCCGCTCGTTCGCCTACGAGCCTTTCCGCATCCCCTCGAGTTCCATGATGCCCACGCTGCGCGTCGGGGATTTCATCTTCGTCAGCAAGTTCAGCTACGGCCTGCGGCTCCCCGTGCTGAACACCAAGGTGCTGTCCACCGGCGAGCCCGAGCGCGGCGACGTCGCCGTGTTCCGCCTGCCTTCGGACCCGGGCACCAACTACATCAAGCGCGTCGTGGGCCTGCCCGGCGACGTGGTCTCGATGCGCAACAAGCAGCTGTGGATCAACGGCGAGCCGGTCCCCTCGGCCCTGCTCGGCGAAACGGTGGAGATCGAGTGCGGGGGTTTCTGGTTCGATGCACAGGTGGGTGTCGAGACGCTCGGCGACCACAGCCACCAGGTCTTTCTGAGCGAGCAACGGGATCGGCCCAGCCCCTTCCTCGACCGCCCCGTGCCGCCCGGGCAGTACCTGGTCATGGGCGATAATCGCGATTGCAGCCGGGACGGCCGGATCATCGGCTATATTCCGGAATCGAGTATGGTGGGCCGGGCCGTCCGGATCTGGATGAACTGGGACGCGGAGTCGAAACGGCCGCTCTGGCACAGGATCGGCGACCCGATCGAGTGATCGGACACGAGCATTCAGGCATCATGAACCGGGCGTCGCCTTGGGGGAACAATATGCGCAAGCAACGTGGAATGACCCTGATCGGGATGGTGATCGTGGCGTTTATCGCCGGCGTGTTCGTGCTCGCCGCGCTTCGCCTGACGCCGATCTATCTCGAGTACATGAACGTGGATTCGGCGCTGAAGTCGATGAAACGCGACCTGGACGGCAGCAATGCGGGGCCGGGCCAGATCCGCACGGCGCTGCAGCGCCGCTTCGACATCGACAACGTCAGCAGCATCAGTCCGCGGGACATCAAGATCGAGCGCGCGGCGAACGGCTACCTGGTGCGGGCCGACTACGAGAGCCGGGCGCAGTTCATCGGCAATCTCTACCTGCTGGTGGATTTCGACAAGTCCGTCGAGGTCGCGCGTTGACCGACGACCTCGGGTGGTCGGAGCGCGAGTTCGGCTATCGATTTTCAGACGCGGGCCTGCTGGAGCGCGCCCTGACCCACCGCAGTGCCGGCGGGAATCACAACGAGCGCCTGGAGTACCTGGGCGACGCGGCCCTCAGCCTGGTCGTGGCCGAGGCCCTCTACGAAAGGCTCCCGCAGGCCCCGGAAGGACATCTCAGCCGGCTGCGCGCGAGCCTGGTGCGTCGTTCTTCACTGGGGGAGATCGCGCGGGAGGCGGGCTTTCCGGAGCGGCTGCGGCTCGGCTCCGGCGAATTGAAAAGCGGCGGCTTCCGGCGCGAATCCATCCTCTCGGACGCGCTCGAGGCCGTGCTCGGCGCAATCTACCTGGACGGCGGCATCGAGGCCCTGCGGCCCGTGGTGCTGCGCCTCTACGGTGCGCGCCTGGACGAATTGCCGGCGCACGAGGACCTGAAGGATCCGAAGACGCTTCTCCAGGAGCGGCTGCAGGCGCGCGGCTTGCCGTTGCCGCGCTATGAACTGGAAGCCGTGGCGGGTGAGGATCACCGCCAGGAGTTCAGGATCTCCTGTGCCATCGAGGGAATGAACGACGTATCCACCGGTACCGGGAGCAGCCGGCGCGCCGCCGAACAGGCCGCCGCAGCCGGCATGCTGGCGCAACTCGATGGGTGAGCCGGAGTTCCGTTGCGGCTTCGTGGCGGTGGTCGGCCGGCCCAACGTCGGCAAGTCCACGCTGGTCAATGCGCTGGTCGGGCGCAAGGTCAGCATCGTCACGAGCCGCCCCCAGACCACCCGCCAGCGCGTCATCGGCGTCGCTTCGACGGACCGGGCGCAACTGCTGTTCGTCGACACGCCCGGCATGCACCGGCGCGAGAAGCACGCCCTCAACAAGCTCATGAACCGCAGCGCGCAGTCGTCGCTCGCCGACGCCGACGTGGTGCTGGTGGTGGTGGAGGCCGGACGCTGGACCGAGGAAGACGAGGACGTGCTGGCGCGCGCGCAGGCCGCCGGGCGCCCCGTGATGCTGTTGCTGAACAAGATCGACCGGATCCGCCCCCGGGAGGCGGTGCTGCCCATGCTGCAGGAGGCCGCGGCGCGCGGGGAGTTCGCGGCGGTGGTGCCGATCTCGGCCGAGCGGGGGGAGAACCTGGCACGGCTGCGGGAACTCCTGGAGGCGGCCGTGCCCGAGGGCCCGGCGCTGTTCCCGCCGGACCAGTGGAGCAACCGGGACGAACGCTTTCACATCGCGGAGGTGGTGCGCGAGAAACTGATGCGCCGACTCCGGGACGAGCTGCCTTACGGGCTCGCGGTGGAGATCGAGCGGCTCGGGGAGAGCGAACAGGGCCGCCTCGAGGTCGGCGCGGTCGTCTGGGTGGAACGCGAGGCCCACAAGGCCATCGTGATCGGCAAGGGGGGTGAAATGCTCAAGGCCGCCGGCCAGGCCGCCCGGCTGGAGCTGAAAGCGCGCTTCGAACGCCCCGTGCATCTCGAGATCTGGGTCAAGGTGCGGGAGCACTGGACCGATCGTGAAGCCGACCTGAAGCGACTGGGTTACGACGGCGACTGACGGCCTTGCTGCGCGTCGAACTCGAACCCGCCTTCATTCTCCATCACCGGCCTTTCCGGGATACCAGCGTGCTGCTCGAGGTCTTCAGCGAGGCCCACGGCCGCGTGGGCCTGGTCGCGCGGGGCGCGCGGGGGCCGCGCAGCCGGCTGCGCAGCCTGTTGCAACCGTTCCGTCCGCTGCTCTTGTCGTGGCAGCTGCGGGGCGAGCTCGGCACGCTGACGGGCGCCGAGACGGCCGGGCGGGCCGCCAGGATGCCGGCGGGGGGCGATCGCCTCATGGCGCTGTATTACCTGAATGAGCTGCTGCTGCGCCTCACGGCCCGGCTGGATGCCCACCCGGCGCTTTACGCGGTCTATGGCACGGCGGTCGATGACCTGGTCGCCGGCGAGCCGGTGGCGGCGGTTCTGCGCCGCTTCGAAAAACGCCTCCTGGATGCCCTCGGCTATGGCCCCGATCTCGCGCGCGATGCGACCGGACAGGCCGTCGATCCGGCCGCGAGCTACCGCTATGACCCGGCGCTGGGCCTCGCGGCCTGCCCGGACGGCATCACCGGGGCCGTGCTCGGCAGCTCGCTGCTGGCGCTCGCGGAGGATCGCCTGGCGGAGCCTCGGGCCCTCGCCGATGCGCGTCGCCTCCTCAGGGCGGCCCTCGATGTGCATCTCGAGGGCCGACCGCTGAAGACGCGTGAGATGCTGGGCCGCCTGCGTGGCGGCTGAGACATCGCTCCGGGGACGGAGTTGGGCGGGATCGCCGCCGAGGTGGCGCGATCTGGCAAAATGCGGTGAATCGAAGGCCTGGATGGCGGGAGTTCCCGATGAAGAACACGATCGCGCTCGGAGTGAACATCGATCACGTCGCGACGATCCGCCAGGCGCGACGCACGCGCTACCCCGATCCGGTGTACGCCGCGTTGATGGCCGAGCAGGCCGGGGCGGACAGCATCACGCTGCACCTGCGCGAGGATCGGCGCCATATCCAGGACCGCGACCTCAGGGCCATGAAAGACGTGTTGCAGACGCGCATGAACCTCGAGATGGCGGTGACGGATGAAATGCTGCGGATCGCGATCGAGGTGTGCCCGCGCGACGTGTGCCTGGTGCCCGAGCGGCGCGAGGAGTTGACCACCGAGGGTGGGCTGGACGTCGCCGGGCAGCTGGAGCGGGTGCGCGATGCCGTGGAGCAGCTCGCGGCGGCCGGGATCCGCGTGTCGTTGTTCATCGATCCGGAGGAGCGGCAGCTCGAGGCATCGGTGGCCGCCGGGGCGCCCGTCGTCGAGCTGCACACCGGCGCCTATGCGGATGCCGAGACGCCGCGGCAGCAGCAGGCCGAACTCGCACGCGTGCTGGCGGCCTCGCGCACCGGCGTCGGGCTGGGCCTCGAGGTGAATGCCGGGCACGGCCTCAACTACCACAACGTGCAGCCCGTCGCGCGCATCGTCGAGATCGCCGAGCTGAACATCGGCCACGCGATAGTCGCGCGCGCCATTTTCGACGGCCTCTCCACGGCGGTGATCGAGATGAAGCGCCTGATGACCGAGGCGCGCCTGCAATGATATTCGGCATCGGCACCGACGTCGTGCGGCTGGATCGCGTGGAAGCCACGCTGGGGCGCTTCGGCGAGCATTTCGTCAATCGCCTGTTGTTGCCCGAGGAGCACGCGCAGTACCGCCGCCACAAGCGCAAGAGCCGCTTTCTCGCGATGCGCTTTGCCGGCAAGGAAGCCGTCGTCAAGGCGATGGGCACGGGATTCAGCAACGGCATGTGGATCCGCGACGTGGGGATCGTGGCCGATCCCCTGGGCAAGCCCGAGATCGTCTATTCGGCCCGCGGCCGGGCGATGTGCGCGAAGCTGGGCATCGGTGCGGGGCACGTCAGCCTGACGGACGAGGCGGGCATCGTGCTGGCGTTCGCGGTCCTGCTCAAGGCGGGTGCATGACGACGCTGGCCTTCGATATCGAGACCGTGCCCGACGTGGACTTCGGCCGTCGTTACCTCGGCCTGGACTCACTGTCCGACGAGGACGTCGGGCAAGCCATGTTCGCGCTGCGCCGCCAGCGCACCGGCAACGATTTCCTGCCGCTGCACCAGCAACGCATCGTCTCCATCGCCTGCGCCATGCGTTCGCGCGACGGTTTCCGCCTGTGGTCGCTGGGCGGGTCCGAGGCGAACGAGGCGGAACTCGTGACGCGCTTTTTCGACGGCATCGAGCGTTACAGTCCCGAGCTGGTCTCATGGAACGGCGCCGGATTCGACCTGCCCGTGCTGCATTACCGTGCCTTGCGCCACGGCATCGCGGCGCCACGCTACTGGGAACTGGGCGATAGCGACCGGGAATTCCGTTACAACAACTATCTCGGGCGTTTCCACTGGCGGCACGTGGACCTGATGGACGTGCTGTCCGGCTACCAGTTCCGCGGCGCGGCACGCCTCGACGAGGTGGCCGTGCTGCTCGGCCTGCCGGGCAAGCTCGGCCTGAGCGGCGATCGCGTGTGGGACGAATGGCGCCAGGGGCATATCGGCGCCATCCGGGACTACTGCGAGACGGATGCGCTGAACACGTGGCTCGTGTTCCTGCATTTCGAGCGGTTCCGCGGCCGCCGCACGACCCTCGAGCTCGAGCAGGAGGAAGCGCTGGTCGCGGAAGTGTTGAAGGCCGACGGCCGCGCGCATCTCGGGGAGTTCTTGCGGGCCTGGGGGCGCGAATGAGCCGCAGCCGCCGGGTGGACCCGGCGCCCTTCGAGGCAGGCGTGCTGGACCTGGCGCATGACGGGCGCGGCGTCGCCCGGATCGACGGCAAGACGACGTTCATCGCCGATGCCCTGCCCGGCGAGTGGGTACGCGCCAGCCGGGTCAGCCGCCGGCGCAGCCACGACGACGCGGTGCTCGTGGAGGTGCTCGAGGGGGCGCCCGACCGGGTGGAGCCGCATTGCCCGCACTTCGGCACCTGCGGTGGATGCAGCCTCCAGCACCTGGAACCCGGGGCGCAGCGCAAGGCGAAGGACGCCATCCTCCACGAGAACCTGCAGCGACTCGGCCACGTTGCCGCCGAGAGGCGCTGGCCGCCGATCTCCGGTCCTGCCTGGGGCTATCGTCGCCGCGCCCGGCTCGGGGCGCGGAAGGTGGACAAGAAAGGGCGCGTGCTGGTGGGATTTCGCGAGCGTAGGGCGCCGCTGGTGGCCGACATGGACAGCTGCCCGGTGCTGGCCGGGGACATCGGCGCCCTCATTCCCGCGCTGTCGCGCCTGATCGGCGAGCTGAGCATCGCGCGTCGCGTGCCGCAGATCGAGGTGGCCGTGGGCGACGATCGCCGCGCCCTCGTGTTCCGCGTCATGGACCCGCTCAGCCCGGCGGATTCGATCCTGCTGGATCGTTTCGGCAGCGAACACGACGTGGACGTCTGGATACAGCCGGGCGGCCTGGAGACGCTGCAGCCGTTGCGCGAAGGCACGCCGTGGCCGGGTTTTCGCCTCGCGGATTTCGACCTGGAATTTTCGTTCCTGCCCACGGACTTCGTGCAGGTGAATGCCGCGATCAACCAGCAGGCCGTCTCGCGCGCAGTCGAGTTGCTCGAGGTGAAACCGGGCGATCGGGTGCTGGACCTGTTCTGCGGGCTCGGCAACTTCAGCCTCGCGCTGGCGCGCCGCGGGGCGCAGGTGTGCGGCGTCGAGGGCGATGCCGGACTGGTGGAGCGCGCCCGGGCGAACGCCGTCCGCAACGGCCTGGAGGCGAGTTTCCACGTCGCCAACCTGTTCGAGGATTGCCGGAACGCCTCCTGGGCGCAGGGACCCTATGACAGTCTCCTGCTCGACCCGCCGCGGGCCGGCGCGGAGGCCTCGATCCACCTCGTGGCGGCGTTGCGCCCGGCCCGCGTCGTCTACGTGTCCTGCCATCCCGGGACGCTCGCCCGGGATGCGGGTATCCTCGTGAACGAGTTCGGCTACCGGTTCAGCGGCGCGGGCATCATGGACATGTTTCCGCATACGGCCCACATGGAATCGATCGCGCTGTTCGAGCGCGACGGACAGGCTTAGGGATGTGACATGGAATCGGTCGCGCGGATCGAGATCGACCTGGCGATGCAGCGGCTGACCCTGCGGCGGGACGGAGAAGCTGCGCGTCACTGGCCGGTGTCCACGGCCCTCAACGGCGCCGGCGAGCAGCAGGGCAGCGGCCGCACCCCCCGCGGCCTGCACGTCGTGCGCGCACGCATCGGCGAGGGACTGCCCCTCGGCGCAGTGCTGGTCGGACGCCGCCCGACCGGCGAGACCTGGTCGCCGGCGCTGGCGCGCGCGCACCCCGAGCGCGACTGGATCCTCACGCGCATCCTCTGGCTCAGCGGCCGCGAGGCGGGGCGCAACCGGCTCGGGCCGGTCGATACCATGCGACGCTATATCTACATTCACGGCACCCCGGACGACCAGCCGCTCGGTACGCCGGCGTCCCACGGCTGCATCCGCATGCGCAACGAGGATGTCGTGGAACTGTTCGACCTCGCGCCGCCGGGTACCGAGGTGCTGATCACCGAGGGCCAGGAAACATGACCCTCGGCCCCGTGATGCTGGACATCGAGGGCACGGCGCTGACGCCGGAGGACCGCGAGCTGCTGCGCCATCCCAACGTCGGCGGGGTGATCCTGTTCGCACGCAATTACGAGTCGCCCGAGCAGTTGCGCCGACTCACCCGCGAGATCCACGCGCTGCGTCACCCGGAGCTGGTGATCGCGGTGGACCAGGAGGGCGGCCGGGTACAGCGCTTCCGCACGGGTTTCACGCCGCTGCCGCCGATGCACATGCTCGGGCGGCAATACGACATGGACCGGGAGCAGGCTCTGCAGCTCGCGCAGAACTGCGGCTGGCTCATGGCGGCGGAGTTGCGCGCCGCCGGCGTGGACCTGAGTTTCGCCCCCGTGCTCGATCTCGACTACGGGCTCAGCGAGGTCATCGGCGACCGTGCCTTCCACCGCGATCCCGAGGCCGTCGCCCGCCTTGCCGGGCGCTTCATGGCCGGGATGCATGATGCGGGCATGGCTTCCGTCGGCAAGCATTTCCCCGGGCATGGCGGCGTGGTCGCCGATTCGCACCATGCCCTGCCGGAGGACCGGCGCGGATACTCGGAACTGCTGGACGACATGCGTCCCTACGAATTGCTGATCGCCGAGGGGCTGGCGGGGGTGATGGTCGCCCATGTCGTCTATTCACGGCTGGATCGCATGCCCGCGGGTTTCTCCCGCTGGTGGCTGCGCACGGAACTGCGCGTGCGGCTGCGCTTCCAGGGCGCCATATTCTCGGACGACCTCTCGATGGCGGGTGCAGCCTTCGCCGGCACGCCGGTCGCCCGCGCTGCGCTCGCACTGGAGGCGGGTTGCGATGTCGTGCTGGTATGCAATGATCGCCCTGCGGCCGCCGCGGTGGTCGAGTCCCTCGGCGACTGGTACGAGCCGGCGTCGCACTTGCGCCTGACGCGATTGCGCGGGCGCGGCGGGGCTGTCGCGCCGCTCGAGGGGTCGGCACAGTGGCGCCGCGCCGCCGATGCGGTCAGGGAATTCGAGGAAGGCCGGCCGCGGCTGGTGCTCGAAGGCGACTGATCCAACGCCAGGAGGAACAGGGAACTTGAGGGAACACGCCATCCAGGAGGATTTCGACGGCATACTGGCACGCGCGTCCCGGCTTGCGGACGCCGCCGGTGTGCAGGCCGCGCTGGACCGCATGGCCGCCGAGATCAGCCGCGATCTCGCCGATCGGGACCCGCTCGTGCTGGCGGTGATGATCGGCGGCATGTTGCCCGCAGCCTGGTTGCTGCAGCGACTGGATTTTCCGCTGCAGCTGGATTACGTCCACGCGAGCCGTTATCGCGGCGGCACGCGCGGCGGCGCTGACATCGACTGGATCGCGCGACCGCGCACGCCGCTCGAGGGGCGCACGGTGCTGGTGATCGACGATATCCTCGACGAGGGGTACACGCTGGCGGCCATACTCGAGGACTGTCGCCGGCAGGGCGCGGCAGACGTCAGGAGCGGCGTGCTCGTGGAGAAGCGCCATGAACGCCGTGTTCCTGGCCTGCGCGCCGACTACACCGGTCTGCAGGTCGCGGACCATTACCTGTTCGGCTGCGGCATGGATTATCACGAGCGGCACAGGCAACATGCGGCGGTGTACGCCCTGGCCGAGGAGGATGACCGCAAGTGAACACGCTGGGGATCATCGGTGGCACGGGACTGCCCGGCTTCGACGGACTGCAGCTGCAGCGGCGTGAAACGGCCACCACGCCCTGGGGCACCCCGTCCGGCCCCCTGTTGCGCGGTCGCATTGCCGACCGGCCGGTGGTGTTTCTCGCCCGCCACGGCGCGCCGCATACGCTCGCGCCGCATGCGGTCAACTACCGCGCGAACGTCTGGGCGCTGCGCGAGGCCGGGGTGCGCGAAGTCATCGCGATCAACGCCGTCGGCGGCATCGGAGACGAATATCCGCCCGGCTGCCTGGTCATCCCGGATCAGCTCATCGATTACACCTGGGGTCGCGAGCACAGCTATTGCGGCGGTGCGGGCCGGGTGCTGCAACATATCGACTTCACAACGCCCTACAGCGCCGCCCTCCGGGAACGCCTGCTCAGGGCGGCGCCACGTGCCGGCCTCGAGGTCATCGACGGCGCCGTCTACGGCGTCACGCAGGGACCGCGGCTCGAGACGGCCGCGGAGATCGACCGGATGGCCCGCGACGGTTGCGGTATCGTCGGGATGACGGGCATGCCTGAAGCCGCGCTCGCGCGGGAACTGGAACTCGATTACGCGTGTTGCGCGGTCGTGGTCAATCGTGCAGCGGGGCGGGGCGAGGATATCCACGGGGAACTCGAGCGCTGGGTGGAGAGCGGCATGGCGGCGGTTCGGCGTCTCGTCCAGGCGGTGCTCGCGGAGACGGTCGAATGAGCGGCGTGATGAACGACCAGCTGCCGGACGGTCTTGCCGCACATGCCTTGCAGGCCGCGGAGTACGGGGTGGTCGTCATCGACGGCGAGGACCCGGAGCACCGCATCAGCTGGGTCAACCCGGCGTTCGAGAAACTCAGCGGCTTCGAGCGCATCGAGCTGGTGGGCAACACCCTGCGGATCCTGCAGGGCGGCGATCTGGAGCAGGCCGCGATCGGAGAATTGCGCAAGGCCATGGAGGACGAACGCGAGTGCAGCGTGCTGCTGCGCAGCCATCGACCGGATGGCGCAGTCTACTGGAACGCCTTGCGGGTGACGCCCTGGCGGGACGAGCTGGGCAAACGCTGGTGGATCGGCTACGCGCGCGACATGTCGGCGCAGCGGGAAATGGAAATCATGCTCGGCCGGCGCAGCGATGAACTCGATATCACCCGGCACCGAGGCTCCGAGATCGAAACGGTCGACCGCCTCACGGGGCTGCAGAACGAGCACAGCTTCGAGCTGGCGCTCGAGTTGTCATGGTTCTCCTGTGCACGCGACCGGCGTCCGCTGTCATTGTTCCTGTTCGCGCCGGATTTCTTCGACATGTACGTGGAGACCTTCGGTCGCGTCGCGGGAGACTCGTGCCTGCGCATGCTGGCCCGCAGCGTGGGCGCGGCGTTTCGTCGCGCCAGCGACGTCGCGGCCCGCCTCGGCGAGGCGGAGTTCGCTGCGCTCGGAACCAACATGGAGCAGGACCTGATCGAGTCTCATGCCCGAAGGGTATGCGAGCGCGTGAAGGCGCTTGCGATTCGCAATCCCCATGCGCCGATGACGCGCGTACTGACCTTGAGCGCGGTGGTGTTGACCGGGCAGCCGGGCCAGGCGCCCGACTGGCGCGCGCTGCTGGCGGAAGCGCGTCGCACGATGGCTTCGGCCCAGCTGGCGGGGACGCAGCAACTGGTCGTGCAGGACTACGGTTCCGAGGTCGGCTGAGCAGCGTCGCTCTCGATTTCGGTGACGACGGCGACCACGCCGATGCGCGGGTGATCGTAATACTGTTCGACGCCTCGCCGTATCCGCCGGCGCTGGGCCATTTCTGCTTCCAGCAAATCTCCCGAACGGAGTTCGAGTTGCATTCCGAGGTGCAGGAAGCGCGCCGACGTCAGGCCGATGCTGCCGCCGAGCCGTTGGTCCGCGGGCCCCTGGCCCAGCGCCGCCAGCAACGGCAGGTCGATCCCCTGCCGGCTGGTCGGGGGCTGGACCCAGCCCTGGTGCCACAGGAGGTCATATCCCCCGGTATCCAGGCGGGCCGCCACCGCCGCGAGGCGCAACGGCTCGCGCGGCGGCTGGAATCCCTCGGGCAGGCTCGGCGCTTCATCTTGCAGGGCGCCCGCATCGTCCGGGGCCCCCGGCAGGATCCGCGATAGCAGAGCAGCCGGTGACCCGGCGGAATCCGCGGATTCGGACGTCTCTGGAGACTCGGGGGGTTCTTCGGCACGGGGCGGCAATTCGACGCTGCCCCCGGCGGGCTGGGCGAACACGACGACTTCCACCTGATAGTACCGGGGCGTTTCCGCAGCGTCGGCTGCGTCGGCCGTGAGGCTCGCGGCCGAGGCGGCCGACAGCCCCGCCAGCAGGCCCAGGCGCAACGCCAGGCGCGATGCCAGGCGCGATGCCAGGCGGTGCGGGCGACGGAATGCGGCAGGTTTATCGAGCATCGCTGGCAGTTCCGCGGCGCGCCTCCGGCGCATGATGGGTCGGGTTCCCCGGCTCGAGCAAATCGAGCAGGCGGTGGATCGTGTCGAAACGGACGTCAAGATCGGACAGGTCGAGATTGAAGCGCAGTTTGTCCTGGCCGTCCAGCCGGTAGTGGCGCGGGTCAGACTGGATCAGCCGGATGAGCGCCATGGGATCGACGCCGGTATCCGGCCTGAACAACAGGCTGCCGCCGGCGGCATTGGCCTCGATGCGGCGGATCCCGAGCCGGGTGGCGCGGCGCCGGATGGCAGCCACGCGGAACAGCATCCCGCCCTGGGGCGGCAGCAGTCCGAAGCGGTCGATCAATTCGGCCTGCAGGTCCTCCAGCGTCTCCGCGTCGCGGGCGCCGGCAATGCGCTTGTAGAGGACCAGCCGCAGGTGGACGTCCGGCACGTAGTCCTCGGGCAACAGCGCCGGTACGCCGAGTTCCACTTCGACGCCGAAGTCCAGCGGGCGGTCGAGGTCCGGCTCCTTCCCTTCACGAAGCGCCTCGACGGCGCGTTGCAGCATGTCGAGGTACATGCTGAACCCGACTTCGTGGATCTGGCCGCTTTGTTCGTCTCCCAACAACTCGCCCGCGCCGCGAATCTCGAGATCGTGGGTGGCGAGTGTGAAGCCCGCGCCGAGTTCCTCCAGCGACTCGATGGCTTCCAGGCGCTTGACCGCATCCGAGGTGATGGCTTTCTTCGGCGGCGTGATGAGGTAGGCGTAGGCCCGGTGGTGCGAACGGCCCACGCGGCCGCGCAACTGGTGCAGCTGGGCGAGTCCCAGCTTGTCGGCGCGTTGCACGATGATCGTGTTGGCGGTGGGGATGTCGATGCCGCTCTCGATGATGGTGGTGCAGACGAGGACGTTGAAGCGCCGATGATAGAAATCCAGCATGACCTGCTCGAGGTCGCGCTCCCGCATCTGGCCGTGCGCGATGCCGATCCGGGCTTCCGGGACCAGTTCGCCGAGCGTGGCGGCGGCCTGCTCGATGTTCTGCACTTCGTTGTGCAGGAAATAGACCTGCCCGCCGCGGCGGATCTCGCGCAGGCAGGCCTCGCGAACGAGCCCGCTGTTCCATTCCGTCACGAACGTCTTGACGGCCAGGCGCTCCGTCGGCGGGGTGGTGATCATCGACAGGTCGCGCAGCCCGCCGAGCGCCATGTTCATGGTGCGCGGGATCGGGGTGGCGGTCAGGGTGAGCACGTCCACCTCCGCGCGCAACGCCTTGAGGCGTTCCTTGTCGCGCACGCCGAAGCGATGTTCCTCGTCGATGATGACCAGCCCGAGCCGCGCGAAGCGAACCGTGTGCTGCAGCAGCTTGTGCGTGCCGATGACGATTTCCACCGCGCCGGATTGCAAGCCGTCGAGGACCCGTTCGACTTCTTTCGGCGAGCGGAAACGCGACAGGGATTCGACGCGCACGGGCCAGTCGGCGAAGCGGTCGGAGAAAGTCTGGAAATGCTGCTGGGCGAGCAGGGTGGTCGGCACGAGCATGGCGACCTGGCGCCCGTCCTGCACGGCGACGAAGGCGGCGCGCAGGGCCACTTCGGTCTTGCCGAAACCCACGTCGCCGCAGATCACCCGGTCCATCGGCCGGGCCGTCGTCATGTCGCCGATGACCTGTTCGATCGCCTGGCGCTGGTCCGGCGTCTCGTCGAAGGGAAAGGCGTCGCGAAAGGCGGCGTAATCCTGTTCCGGGAGGGTGAAACCGTGGCCCTGGCGGGCGGCCCGCCGGGCGTGCAGGTCGAGCAGTTCCACGGCGACGTCGCGGACTTTCTCGGCGGCCCGGCGCCGCGCTTTCTGCCATTGTTCCCCGCCCAGGCGATGCAGCGGCGCGGATTCGGGCGCCGCACCGGTGTACCGGCTGATGAGATCGAGCGACTGGACGGGGACATAGAGCTTGTCGCCGCCGGCGTACTCGAGGGCGAGAAACTCGCTGTGCTGGCCCTGGATCTCGAGGCCGACCAGGCCGAGGTAACGGCCGACGCCGTGATCCACGTGCACCACCGGGGCGCCCTGGCGCAGGTCCGAGAGTTCGCGGATCACCGCCTCGGGGTCGCGGGCCCCGCGGCGGCGGCGGCGACGTTGCCGGACGCGATCGCCGAACAGCTGGGTTTCCGCGATGACCGCCACGGCGGCCTCGGGCAGAACCAGGCCGTCTTCCAGCGGCGCGACCGCGAGACCGCGCGGGAAGTCGCCCGCGAGAAACGCCGGCCAGTCGTCCACCGATTGCACCGCGATGCCGTGCCCGGCGAGCAACGAGCGCAGCGTTTCGCGCCGTCCGGGCGACTCGGCGGTGAACAGCACACGACCCTCGAAGTCCAGGAGAAACTCGAGCAGGGCGCCGGCCGGCTCGGCGGCCCGCGGGTCGAGCTTCAGGGACGGCGGTGCCGCTGTACCGAGATCGACGCCGCCCGCGGCCTGCTTGAACGACGAGATCTTGACCGTCGGAAAGCGCGCGAGACTTTCCTTGAGTGCGGCGGGTGAGAGGAACACCTCGTCGGCGTCGAGAATGGGCCGCTCGATGTCGTGCGCCAGCTGGTCGTGCCGCTCGAGCACGCCCTGCCACGCGGCCTCGAGCGTCGCGTCGGCAGACTCCGCTTCCACCACCAGCGTCTCCTCGGGGAGGTAGTCGGTCAGCGCGGCGAGCCTTTCGAAGAACAGTGGCAGGTAATACTCGAGGCCCCCCGAGGCGATGCCTTCGCCCACGTCGCGGTAGAGACCGACACGCGACGGATCACCCGGAAAGCGTTCCCTGAAGCGCGCCCGGAAGGTGCGGATCGCATCCTCGGAAAAGGGATACTCGCGGCCCGGCAGAAGCCGGATGTGTTCGAGCTGGTCGAGCGAGCGCTGGGTCCCCGGATCGAAGCGGCGGATCGAGTCCACCAGTTCGTCGAACAGGTCGATCCGGTACGGCAGGTCGCTGCCCATCGGGTAGAGGTCCAGCAGCGAGCCGCGCAGCGCGAATTCGCCGTGTTCGCTCACCTGCGGGACGGCGAGATATCCCGCGTCCTGCAATTGCCGCCGCAGCAGGGTGATGTCGAGCCGGTCGCGGACGGCGATGTCGAGCCCCTGGGTGGCTGTCCAGGCGGGCGGCGGCAGCCGCTGCAAGAGGGTCTGCGTCGGCGCGACGATCACGCCCCGGGACAGCGCAGGCAGGCGCGCGAGCGTGGCCAGGCGGCGCGACGTGATGTCCGGATGGGGTGAAAACGAGTCCCACGGCAGGGTCTCGGCGTCGGGCAGGAGCAGCACCTCGTGTCGCTGCCCGATGAAAAAGCCGATCTCCGCCGCCAGCTGGTCCGCCTGGCGCGGCGAACCGGCGAGGACCAGCACCGGTCCGCCGTGGGTCTCTGCAGCCTGCGCGATCGCCAGCGCCGGCGCGCAGCCGTAGAGCTGGCCCCAGCGCATGGCCGTGCCGCCTGCGACGGGGAGCGGGACGATCAATCCCGGTAGCGGCGCAGCAGGTCGCCGTAGGCGTCGATACGCCGATCTCGCAGGAAAGGCCACATGCGCCGCACGCGCTCGGAGCGTTGCAGGTCCAGCTCGACCACCAGTGTCTCCGGCGTGTCACCGGCGCGGGCGAGGATCTCGCCCTGCGGGCCGCAGGCGAAGCTGTTGCCCCAGAAGGTGATGCCGCTCGTGGCGCCCGAGGGATCGGGCTCGAAGCCCACCCGGTTGCAGGCCAGCACCGGCAGGCCGTTGGCGACCGCGTGGCCGCGCTGCACGGTTTCCCAGGCATCCTGCTGGCGCTTTTGCTCGTGTTCCGGGTCCTCGGCGGAGCGCCCGATCGCGGTCGGGTAGAGCAACAGGTCCGCGCCCGCGAGGGCCATCAGGCGGGCGGCCTCCGGGTACCACTGGTCCCAGCAGACCAGCACGCCCAGGCGACCCACGGAGGTATCCACGGGTCGCATATCGTCATCGCCCGGCGTGAAGTAGAACTTCTCGTAGTAGGCGGGATCGTCGGGAATATGCGCCTTGCGATAGCGCCCCGCGAGGCTTCCGTCGGCCTCGAGCACGACCGCCGTGTTGTGATAAATGCCGGCCGCGCGCCGCTCGAACAGCGAGCCGACGATGACGACGGAATGGGCTTTCGCGACCTCGCCGAGCCACTCGGTGCCCGGACCGGGGATCGGTTCGGCGAGATCGAACAGGTTCGGATCCTCGACCTTGCAGAAGTAGCTGCTCTGGTGCAGTTCCTGCAGCACGACCAGCTGCGCGCCGCGTTCGACGGCGTCGCGGATGCCCTGTTCGGTGAGGGCACGGGTCGCGGCGAGATCGGGGCCGACAGCATGCTGTACCAGCCCGGCTTTCAGCGTGGATGAATTCATTTCGATTCCCGTGGGACAAAAAAGACGAGCTTCCGGACTGGCCGGAAACCCTCAAGGATAACCGATGGGCGTCGAGATCAGGAGGCGGGGCGGGGTGGACGCGCCGGCTTCTCCAGGCTGTGGACGACGTGGCGATATTCGAACACCACGACGAAATCGGCGTATTCCCAGCGCGTGATCGGCGGTTCCCCGACGGGGCCGGAAACGCTCAGCGGTGCGCCGAAACGGGCCTCGACCCGGTCCATGGAAGTGCCGCGCTGGGGCATCTCGACCTGCGCCGCCTCGAGCCGGTCGAGTATCAGCACATCGGCGCTGGCCGCGGGGATGGCCGCGAGCAGCGCGGCGATCGCGAGTGACTGCAGTGTCTTGGGCATGGGGTAGCTCCCGTCGATACGCGTTGCGCCATGCTGTCGGCGCCATACTGGCCGCGAATATAACACCGCTGCGGACCCGGGGAGTACATCGATGTCTCATTTTGCGGCCGATGCTGTGATTTAATGGCGCGCCATGTTTCGTCCTCTCACACTCTGCATCGGTCTCCGCTACCTGCGCGCGCGGCGCGCGAGCCGCTTCGTGTCTTTCATCTCGATGGTTTCGTTGCTCGGCGTGGCGGTCGGTGTGGCCGCGTTGATCGTCGTGCTCTCGGTGATGAACGGCTTCGAGCAGGAGCTGCGCAACCGGCTGCTGAACCTGACCTCGCATGCGGTCGTGGTGGCACCGGACGGCCGGCTGCGGGACTGGTCTCCCGTGGTTGACCGGGTCGCGGCCATGCCCGGGGTCGAGGGCGCGGCGCCGTTCGTCGAGGTGCAGGCGATGCTCGCGCATGACGGCCTGCTCAAGGGGACCTTGCTGCGCGGCATCGACCCGGCCCTCGAATCCGCCGTCTCGCGCATCGAGCAGCACCTCGTGACCGGTTCCCTCGAGCTCCTGGAGGCGGGCAGCGACCGCCTGGTGCTGGGACGCCTGCTGGCGGCCCGGCTGCGCGTCGGGCTGGGGGACTCCGTCACGCTGCTCGTGCCCACCGGCAGCGAGACCGGGGCCCGCCTCGTGCCGCGGCTGCGGCGGTTCACCGTCGTCGGGTTATTCGATGTGGGCATGGAGGAACAGGACGGTCTGCTGGCACTGACGCACCTGGCGGACGCCGCGGCGGCGCGGGGACGTCCCGGCGAGGTCTCTGGCGTCCGCATCGAGCTGGAAGACCTGTTCGCGGCCCCGCGCATCGCCCGCTCGATCGCGGCGGACCTCGGCCCGGATTTCGAGGCCCGCGACTGGACGCAGGAGAACGCCAGTTATTTTCGCGCCGTGCGGATCGAAAAAACGATGATGACGCTGATCCTGTCGCTGGTGGTCGCGGTGGCGGCGTTCAACATCGTCGCCACGCTGGTGATGGTGGTGACGGACAAGCGCGCCGAGATCGCCATCCTCCGCACCATGGGTCTTTCGCCAGGACGCGTCATGCGTGTTTTCCTGGTGCAGGGCACCGCGATCGGCGCCGCCGGTACGCTGCTCGGCGTGCTGGCCGGCGTGCCGCTGGCGCTGCACGTGGGCACCGTGATGCCCGCGCTGGAGTCGCTGTTCGGCTTCAGCGTGCTGCCGGCGGAGGTCTACTACATCACGCGCCTGCCGTCCGATCTGCGCGGCGCCCAGGTGCTGCTGGTGACAGGTATCGCGCTCGTGCTCTGTGTGCTGTCCACGATCTATCCCTCGTGGCGCGCGGCGCGCACCGAACCGGCCGAGGCGCTGCGCTATGAATAACCGCTGGTCCTGGTTCGTCGGCGCACGCTATCTCAGGGCGCGCACCACCAACCGCTTCGTGTCGTTCATTTCCAGCATCTCGATCGTGGGCGTGGCGCTCGGCGTCGCCGTGCTGATCGTGGTGCTCTCGGTCATGAACGGTTTCGAAACCGAGTTGCGCACCCGCATCCTGGCGTTGACTTCCCATGCCTCGCTGGAGAGTTTCGGCGACGGGCTGGCCGACTGGGAGCGGGTCCGTGCCGAGGTCGAGGCGAACCCGGATGTCACGGCCGTTGCGCCCTACGTGCTGGGCGAAGCCATGTTGCTGCAAGGGGAGGCGGTGAGCGGTGCGATCGTGCGGGGCATCGTCCCGGCCGAGGAGCGCCGCGTCTCCGCGCTGGGGGAGAAACTGCTGAGCGGCACGCTGGACGACCTGGCGCCGGGTGACTGGAACATCATTCTGGGCAGCGCGCTGGCGCGGGAACTCCGGGTCGGCGTCGGCGATCGCGTGGTGCTCGCCATCTCCCAGGGCACGGTGACGCCGGCGGGCCTCGCCCCCCGGCTGCGTCGCTTCACGGTGAGCGGAATTTTCGAGGCCGGCATGTACGAATTCGATCGCGGACTCGCGTTCGTCCACCTCGAGGACGCCGCACGCCTGTGGCGCATGGAGTCGCGCGTCACGGGACTGCGCCTCGCGCTCGACGACATGTTTCTCGCCCCCGAGGTTTCGCGGCGCGTCGCGATGGAGCTCGGCGGGGGGTTCTATGTCAGCGACTGGACCCGGCAGCACGTCAACTTCTTCCGCTCCATCCAGCTGTCCAAGCAGATGATGTTCACGATCCTGTTGCTGGTGGTCGCAGTGGCGGCATTCAATATCGTCTCCACGCTCGTCATGGTGGTGAAAGACAAGCAGGGCGATATCGCGATCCTGCGCACGCTCGGCGCCTCGCCCAGGGGAATCATGCGCGTGTTCGTCATCCAGGGGGCGCTCATCGGCGTGGCCGGCACCCTGGCGGGGCTGTTGCTCGGCACGGTGCTCGCCCTGAACATCGAGCAACTGGTGCGCGCGCTGGAGGCGGCCGTCGGCACGACTTTTCTCGCCGCCGACGTGTATTTCATCAGCGACCTGCCCGCCGAGCTTCGCCTCGGCGACGTGTTGCGCATCTGCGGCACGGCCCTCGTGCTGGCCGTGCTGTCCACGATCTATCCGGCCTGGCGCGCGGCGCGCAGCCAGCCGGCGGAGGCTCTGCGGCATGAATGAATCCACCCCGGCATTATCCTGCCGCGCGCTCGGCAAGCGTTTCGTCGAGGGCGGCAACACCGTCGAGGTGCTCGACAACGTGGAACTCGACGTGATGCCCGGCGACCGGCTGGCCATCGTCGGGGCGAGCGGTTCGGGCAAGACGACCTTGCTGCAGCTGCTCGGCGGACTCGACCTGCCGTCGAGCGGCACCGTGAGTGTGCAGGGACGCGAACTGTCCGCGCTGGACGACGCCGAGCGCGGCGTATTGCGCAACCGCGCGCTGGGTTTCGTGTACCAGTTCCATCACCTGTTGCCGGAGTTCTCGGCACTGGAGAACGTGGCGATGCCGCTGCTCATCCGCGGCATGGCGATCCCGGCGGCGTCGCAGGAAGCCGAGGCGCTGCTGGCGCGCGTGGGACTGAGCGAGCGGCTGTCGCATCGGCCGGCCAAGCTGTCCGGGGGCGAACGCCAACGCGCCGCGGTGGCGCGCGCGCTGATCACGCGACCCGCCGTGGTGCTGGCCGACGAACCGACCGGCAACCTCGATGCGCGCACCGGGGAACGCGTCTTCGAGCTGATGCTGGAGCTCAACCGGGAGCTCGGCACCGCGCTCGTGGTCGTCACCCACGACCTCGCCCTGGCGGAGCGCATGGGTCGCGTGCTGGAGCTCGTCGACGGTCGCCTGCGGCCGGCCTGAACGAGCTCAAAGGGGTCCGAACCGCGCCCACCGGGAGCGGTCCCGGCGTTGCTCGAAGCGGCGGCGCGAGGCACGGATCCACAACTGGTTCAGCACGAACACCGAAACCCCCGTCACGACGATCCCGAGCACCAGGCAGCCCAGCAGCAGCGGTTGCCATATGCGTTCTATTTCCGACCACAACCAGTCGAAGCTGAATTCGATGCGGAACGTTCCCGGCGACCTGTCGAGCAGCCACGAACCCAGCCGGTAACAGGCGTAATACAGCGGGCCGCTGGTGACGGGGTTGGCGATCCAGGAGGCGGCGACGGTCACCGGGAGATTGACCCGCAGCCAGAGCGCGATGCTGACCACCAGGAGTGTCTGCCCGGGAATCGGCAGGAAACACCCGAAAAGACCGAGTGCGAAAGCCTTGAGCACGTTCTTACGATGGGTCGCCCATAACGCCGGATCGTGCAGCAGGGCGTCGAACGGCCGCAGGAACCATTGTTCCCGAAGGTAGGCCCGGGCGGGCAGCACGCGATTCAGGAATTTTCGGGGCATCGCCATGTTCAACCGTGTGGCCGCAGATTATCACGCAGGCACGCACGACACGGCCGTGACGGCGTTCGGCATTTCGATGCTCGCCGGCGCCTGGCTGGCGTTGCGCATGCCGGCGCCGCTGCCAGGCTGGACCTGCATTCCGGCGGCCGCTGCGATTCTCGTCGCGCTGCTGCGAGGGCGGATGCTGCTGGCGGGACTCGGGTCGGGATGCCTGTTCGCGAGCCTCGCCCTGGCCGCTGCGCTGGGTGACCGGCTCGACGCTGCGCTGGACGGGTCGCAGGTCGAGTTCGCCGGTGTCATCGCGGACCTGCCACGGCAGGAGACGCGACGGCTGGTGATGATCGTCCGCATCGAGGGGCCCGACGATCTGCCGCGTCGCGTCCGTCTCGCCTGGTACGAGCCGACGGCGTTGCCCCGGGTCGGTGAGCGATGGCGTTTCAGGGCCAAGCTGCAGCGGCCGCGCGGGCTGCTCAATACCGGCAGCCCGAGTCGGGAGGCGGGCCTGCTGCGCCAGCGCATCGGCGCCACCGGCTATGCCAGCGGACCGGAGGGCGGGCAGTTCATCGCGGCAAAGGCGGACGGGCTGTTGCATGTGCGGGGCCGTGCGGCGGCAGCGATCGCCGCGGCCGTGCCCGACCCGCGTGCGGCGGCGGTGCTGACAGCGATCACGCTGGGCTTTCGCGGCGGCCTGGACGCGACGACGCGAGACGCGCTGGCGGCCACGGGCACGGGTCATCTGCTGGCCATCTCCGGCTTGCACATCGGCCTGGCCGCCGCGCTCGGCGGCCTGCTTTTCGGCGCCGCCGGGCGCCGCTGGGGCGCCGCCCGAAGACCGGTTCGCGACTGGGCGGCGCTCGGGGCGCTGGTGACCGCCGTGCTCTACTGCCTGCTTGCGGGTGCGCCGGTCTCGGCGCGCCGGGCCACGCTCATGACGGCGTTCGGCCTGGCGACCTTCGTCATGCGCCGTGGCGTCTCCCCGGCCGGGGCGCTGGGCGGCGCCCTGGTCATCGTGCTGGCGGCAGACCCGCTGGCGGTCATGGACCCCGGGCTCTGGCTGTCCTTCGGGGCGGTGGCGACCATTCTTGCCGTGGTCGCCGCAAGGCGCGCCGCTCCCGGGCGGCTCGTCGCCGTGCTGCGTATCCAGGCAGCCCTCGGGGTGGGGATGCTGGTGTGCACGGTGGCGTGGTTCGGCCGGGTTTCGCTGGTGGCGCCGCTCGCCAACCTCGCCGCCGTGCCCTGGTTCAGCGCGCTGGTGGTGCCGCCGGCCCTGCTCGGCGTCGCGCTGTCGGGCGTCCTGCCCGGTCTCGCCGCAGCACTGTTCATGTTCGCGGCCCAGGCCACGGACTACGCGCTCGTCGCCATCGATGCCGTCGCGGCATGGCCGCTGGCCTCGCGGGCGATGACCGCACCCGATGGCGTCGCGCTGGCGCTGGCGGCGGTCGGGGCCGCCTGGTCGCTTTTGCCGCGTCCCGCCCCGGGACGCGGCCTCGGGCTGATCCTGCTGGCGCCCCTGGCGCTGGCCGGGCCGCAACAACTGCCGGCCGGCGGCTTCGAGTTGCGGGTGTTCGATGTCGGGCACGGCCTGGCGGTCATGGTGCGAACCCGGAACAAGGTGCTGCTGTACGACACCGCCGCGGCGTGGCCGGGCGGGGACGCAGCGGCGTGGAGCGTCGTGCCGGCGATGCGCGCGCTGGGGATCCGTCGTCTCGACGTGCTGGTGATCAGCCACGGGCACGCGGATCACATCGGCGGTGCAAGGACGATAAACGCGGCGTTCCCGGGCGCCATGGCCTGGGGTGGCCACGACACCTCTTCCGTGACGCAGAACATGTGCCGCCCCGGGCTTGCATGGTCGTGGGACGGTGTTCGCTTCAGTGTCCTGCATCCGGCCGAAACGTTTCGCGGCGGCACGAACGACGGCTCCTGCGTTTTGCTGGTCGAAGGGCCCGGCGGGCGAGTGCTCCTGACGGGGGACATCGAGGCCGGGGGTGAACGGGCATTGTTGGACGCGACAGGGCGCATTCCGGTAGACGTGGTGATCGCACCTCACCACGGCAGCAAGACCTCGTCGGGTCCCGCGCTGGTGGTTGCCACCCGGCCGGCCTGGGTCGTGTTCTCGACCAACTGGCGCAATCGCTGGGGTTTCCCGGCAGCGACGGTGGTCGACCGGTGGCAGGCCGCCGGCGCCGTGCCCCTGTCCACCGAGCGCCACGGCGAGATCGTCATGCGCTTTCCGCCCGCGGGTCCGTCGCGGCCGGTGCTGCGTCGCCAGGCCGCCTGCCGGGCGTGGCTCGACTGCGCCCGGTAATGCGGCCAATGGCATTCAACGAGCCATTTTGAAGGTTAATTTAACGAGGCATTTTTATTACAGAAATAATACGCCACAGTATTCAGTTACTTGGATAGAAATAAAAAGCTTGTTACGAGAGTTACTTAGCGAATCATGCGTATTCCTGCTGGGCCGGCGTGTGCGCAGAATTCTATCTAAGTCGAGGTGAAAGCGCGGTCGGGAAACCGGGTCTCCATCAGCCGGTAGCGATGGAAGAGACGGGATCGCAAACGACACCCTCGAGCCTGTTATCGATTGAAGCAAGCGGGGCCCCGCCCCATTCTTCCAGGGGTTTCAGCCGTGTTCGGCGAAGCCCCTTTTTTTTGAAATCCCACCGCGTTGAATCGCGGGAAATGACCGGATCGATCGAGGCGCCGTTAATTTCGGCAAGTCCTTACATGCGATCTACGTACATTAGCGGATTAAAAACAAGTGCCGGGCTTACAGAATCCCCTTCCGGAAACCGATGCGACGGCATACCCGCGGCAACGATTTCCGCATCGGCGACGCGGCATGGCCGTGTCGATCTGAAAGGAACTCGGAGAAAAACTATGACGATCTCACGAAGGCAAGCACTCGGGGTCATCGCCGGCGGCGTTGGCGCAACAATGGTATTCAGGCCGAGCCTGGGGGGAGCGGACACACCGTCCGTGCGGCCGCCGCCGGTTTTGAACGAGAAGGGCAAGCTGAAGCACCAGGCGCTGCCGTACGCGCCTCTCGATCCGGATTACGTGGGCAACCTCACGTACGAAGCTTTCCAGCACGGTCACTGCATGTACAGCGTCGTGGAAGGGCTCGTCCGCGCGTTGTCTGAGAAGGTCGGCGGTCCGTATCTCACGTGGCCGACAGCGGCGCTCGAGTACGGCTTTGCCGGCGTGAACGGCTGGGGTTCGATCTGCGGCACGATGAACGGCGGCGCCTACGCGCTGAACCTGATCTCGCCGAATCCGCGTCCCTTGATCGACGACTTGTACGGCTGGTTCGAGCGCACGTCGTTGCCTGACTGGGCGCCGGACAACCCGAAATTCGAGATCGAGGGGGCCGTGTCGAATTCGATCCTCTGCCATGTCTCGATCGACGCGTGGACGAAGACTTCCGGCAAGGGCGCTTTCACGCCCGAGCGGTCCGACCGTTGCGGCCAGCTGGCGGCGTCGGTGGGCCGCAAGGTGACCCAGCTGCTGAACGCGCAGGCGGCCAACACCTTCGTCCCGGCGTACCCGATCACGGAAGAGGTCCAGGAATGCCGCAGCTGCCATACGGAGAAGGCGAGCTACCTGGAGAACTCGCAAAGCAAGATGGACTGCTTCGCCTGCCATGAGAAGCACGACTTGTAGTCCCGACCATCGAGCAAAGAGCGGGCTCGTCGCGACCCTGGGCGAGCCCGTTTCTCAAATTCATCAAGGATAGAGCGTTAATTATCATGAAAAGCAAGAACGTATGGATTGCGGCCGGCGTAGCGGCCGTACTCGCCTTGCCGGTATCCGCTGCGGTGGGGGCCGAGGTGAAGTTTTCCGGGCGCGTCGCACTCGATCTCGTGCTGGAAGACGACGACGACAACACCCGCTCGCTGAGCGACAACGGCACCGCGCGCTTCCAGATCGACGCCTCGCAGGAAGCCGGTGAAGTCACGATGTTCGGCCGCCTCGCGCTGGATATGCGTGACCGCATAAAGAGCGACGGACAGCCCCGCTTCGGACCCGAGTACCGCGACCGCTACGTGGGTATCCGCGGCAACTTCGGTGCGGTGCAGGCCGGGCGCATGGCGGGCGTGCTCAAGAACGTCGAGAAGGACCCCTACATCACGACGTTCCTGGAGGCGCGCAACACGGTGGCGGTGGGTGGCGGTCGCTATGGCTCGCAGTCCTTCGTCAACGACATCATCCAGTATTCCAATACCTTGGGCGGGATCGGTATCAAGGTGCAATACAACCCGACCACCGATGCCAATGGCGACTCGGTGAACGACGCCGCCATCCTGCTCACCGGCAAGATCGGCGGTGCCGACGTCTGGGCCGGCTGGAACAACGCCGCCGACAGCGGCGACGAGAACGCGAAGATCGGTGCGAGGATGACGATCGCCAAGGTGGCATTCACGGCACAGTACGAGATGCGCGACGGCTACGTGGACGGCGGGCCGGCGAACGTCCGCGGCGACCGGCTGTTCCTGATGGGCAACCTGCCGTTCGCCAATGGCCTCAGCGGCAACGCCGCGGCCGGCGCCAACTTCGATTCCGACGACACCTGGTTCCGGCTTGCGCTGAACAAGGCCCTGGCGAAGAACGCCAAGCTTTACACGGGCGTGACCTTCACCAACGTCGACAACGGTGACAACGAGACGCTGTTCGGCGTCGGCGGAGAACTGCGCTTCTGAGGCGTGCGCGTTCGCGGTACTCGTCGCGAACGCGATCTCCGACTCAAGACGGGGCCCTGCGGGGCCCCGTCTGCATTCCGCGGCGCCTCGCGTCCTGCGCGCGCGGCCGGGCGGCGGTGGCTCGCAACCGACGGTTGCCGGTATCATCGGCGGCTACTGCACCGTCGCGAGGCTCCATGATCGAAATCATCCAGGCGGGCGGGTGGCTGATGCTGCCCATCATCCTCTGCTCCATCGTGGCCGTGGCCATCACCCTCGAGCGCATCTGGACCTTGCAGCGCCGCCGCGTGCTGCCAAAGGACATGACGATGCGGGTGTGGGACTGGGCAAGGGACCGCCAGCTGGACCAGAAGCACCTCGCCGTGCTCGCGGCGAATTCGCCGATGGGCCGCGTGCTGGCGGCGGGGCTCGCCAATCGTCACCAGAGCCGCTACGTGCTCAAGGAGATCGTGCAGGACACCGGGCGCCACGTCGTGCACGAGCTCGAGCGCTACCTGAACTCCCTCGGCACGATTGCCGCGGTGACGCCCTTGCTGGGGCTGCTCGGCACCGTCATCGGCATGGTCAAGGTCTTTACCGCCATCACCACCGCCGGCGTCGGCAATCCCGGGGTCCTGGCGGGCGGCATATCGGAGGCGTTGATCACCACCGCGGCCGGGTTGTGCGTGGCCATTCCGAGCCTCATCGCCTACCGCTACCTGCGGGGACGCGTCGATGCGCTGGTGGTCGAGATGGAAAAGGAAGCGATGAAGCTCGTCGATGCCCTGCACGGCACGCCACCCGCCGATGTCGCGGTGGCGCCGGGGCGCGTGACGGCGCCGGGGCGCACGACGACATGAACCTGCGCACGAAATCGCGGGACGAGCCCGAGATCAATCTCACCTCGCTGATCGACGTGGTGTTGCTGCTGCTGGTGTTTTTCATGGTCTCGACCAGTTTCATAAAGGCCACCGAGATTCGCCTGCAGCTGCCCCAGGCGGAGGCGATGCCACGCGAGGAACCCGCGGCCCAGATCGAGATCGTGGTCAGTGCCGCCGGCGACTACTTCGTCGACGGCCAGGAACTGGTCAATCGTCGCCCGGAGACCCTGCAGCGGGCGCTCGAACAGGTGGCCGGCGAACAACGCGAACTGCCCGTCACGATCCGCGCGGATGCGCGCGCCGCACACCAGTCCGTCGTCACGGCGATGGACATCGTCGGCCGGCTCGGGTTCAGCCGGATCATGATCGCCACGGTCAGTGAGCCCGAGTGAAGCCGCGCGTGGATGCGCTTCCTGACCGGGCAGGCGCCGTCTACCGGCGGCTGCTCGACTATTCGGCGGAGTACCTGCCGATGTTCGTGGCCGCCATCATCGCGATGGCGATCTACGCGGCCAGCCAGACAGGGTTCGTCTACCTGACCAAGCTGGTGACGGACCAGAGCTTCGTGGCGCGGGACGCCGACTTCATCCGCTGGGTGCCGTTGCTGATCCTGCTCGTGTTTCTCGTGCGCGGCATCGCGGACTACGTCGCGGTCTATTCCATGAGCTGGGTCGGCCGGCAGGTGATCAAGCGCATGCGCCGCGAGGTGTTCGCCAAGTTCCTGGTGCTGCCGACGGGCTTCTACGACACCAGTTCCACGGGGGCGCTGCTTTCACGGCTGACTTTCAACATCGAGCAGGTGGCCCAGGCCGCGAGCCAGGTCCTGACCACGCTGTTCAAGGACGTGCTGACGATCCTCGGGCTGCTGGGCTACATGTTCTGGATCAACGTGCGACTGACGTTGTTCGTGCTGATCACCGCCCCGCTGATCGGCATGATCATCCGGCTCCTGTCGACCAAGTTCCGTCGCTACAGCACCCGGATCCAGAACTCGATGGGCGACGTCACGCAGGCCGCCGAACAGGTGCTCGAAGCGCACCGGGTGGTCAAGGTTTTCAACGGGGAAACGCAGGAAGTCGAGGGCTTCGAAAAGGTCAACGAACGGAACCGGCGGCTCAACATGAAGCTGGCGGCGGCGAAGGCGGCCAGCCAGCCCGTGGTGCAGCTGGTCGCGGCCGTCGGGATCGCCGGCGTCGTCTTCGTCGCGACGCGCGACGACTTGAGCGGCGGGCTCAGCGTCGGGGATTTCGTCTCCTTTCTCGGCGCCATGCTGCTGATCATGGCGCCGCTCAAGCACCTCACCAACATCAACGGTCCGCTGCAGCAGGGTATCGCGGCCGGGCAGAGCATCTTCGAACTGCTCGATGCGCCGGGCGAGGACGAGGGCGGTCCCGTGGCGCTGGATCGTGCACGTGGCGAAATCGAGTTTCGCGATGTCGGTTTCGTCTACCAGGAGGAAAAGGGCGCGGTGCTCGAGCACATCGACCTGAAGGTCGGGGCGGGCGAGCGCCTGGCGATCGTCGGACGCTCGGGAAGCGGCAAGAGCACCTTGGTGAGCCTGATCCCGCGCTTTTACGATCCGACCAGCGGCGTCGTGTCGGTGGACGGGCAGGACGTCCGCGTCTACCGGCGCGCGGACCTGCGGCGCCAGGTCAGTCTGGTGAGCCAGGACGTCAAGCTGTTCGACGACACCATTCGGGCGAATATTGCTTACGGCACGATGCGCGACGCGAGTGCCGCAGAGATCGAGTCCGCGGCCCGCGCGGCCCACGTGCTGGAGTTTACCGACCGGTTCCCGGACGGCCTCGAAACCCAGGTCGGGGACCGTGGCGTCACCTTGTCGGGCGGCCAGCGGCAACGCGTGGCCATCGCCCGCGCCTTGCTGAAAAACGCGCCCATCCTGGTGCTCGACGAAGCGACCTCGGCGCTGGATTCCGAGTCGGAACGCCACATCCAGGACGCGCTGGAAGCCCTGATGCAGAACCGGACGACGCTCGTCATCGCGCACCGCCTGTCCACCATCGAGAACGCCGACCGCATCGTCGTCATGGACCGCGGCCGGATCGTCGAGATCGGGGCGCACCAGGAGCTCATGGCGCTGGACGGCGTCTATGCCGGGCTGCACAGGATGCAGTTCCAGCTGGCATGAGCGCCTGGCGCGAGCGGCTGACCGGCGCCTGGTACGACCCCGAGGCCGGGCCGCCGGCCTGGGCGCGATTGCTGGAGCCGTTCTACCGGCTTGTCGTGAGGACCCGCAGGGGGCTTTACCGGCGCGGCTTTCTGCGCTCCGGCCACCCTGGCGTGCCGGTGGTGATCGTCGGCAACCTCACCGTGGGGGGCGCCGGCAAGACGCCGCTGGTGATCCTGGTCGCGCAGCTGCTCGTCGAGCTCGGGCGCCGGCCGGCGCTCGTCAGCCGGGGTTATGGTGGCGCCGAGCCGCGCCATCCTCACCGCGTCCGCGAGCACGATGATCCGGCGTTCACCGGCGATGAGCCGCTGCTGCTGGCGAACGCCACGGCCTGCCCGGTGTGGATCTGCCGGGATCGTCTCGCCGCGGCGCGCGCCGCGGCTGCAGGCGGGGCCGATGTCATCGTGGCGGACGACGGCCTGCAGCATTACCGCCTCCGGCGGGATTTCGAAATCGTGGTCGTCGATGGCGCGCGCGGACTCGGCAATGGTCGCTGCCTGCCTGCCGGACCGTTGCGCGAGCCGCCTGCGCGTCTCGGAGAAGCGGACCTCGTGGTGTGCAACGGCGAGGGTCATTGCCCCCCCGGGGCGGTACGCATGTCGCTGGTCGGCGAGGAGGCGGTACGCATCGACGCCTCGGCGCGGCAGCCGCTCGCGGCATTCGCGCCGGGTCCGGTTCACGGCATCGCCGGCATCGGTCACCCGCAGCGCTTTTTCGATTTCCTGGCGCGCCATGGCGTGGAGGTCGTCCCGCATCCCCTGCCGGATCACGCCCACGTGCCCGAGGGATTGCTGGCGCCGCAGGACGGCCTTCCGGTCCTGATGACGTCCAAGGACGCGGCGCGCTGCGCACGCACCCCGGCGTCGGCGGCGTGTTGGGAGGTTCCGGTCACCGCCGACCTGGGGGCCGACGCACCTCGCCTCCGGCAGGCACTGGCGCGCCGGCTCGGCATGCGCGAAGCTTGAACGATGGACCATCGACTGCTCGACATCCTCGCCTGCCCGATCTGCAAGGGCCCACTCGTCCATCGCCGCGAACAGCAGGAGCTGGTCTGCCGGGGTGATCGCCTGGCATGGCCGATCCGCGACGATGTGCCGGTGTTGCTCGTGGGCGCCGCCCGCGAGGTTTCGCAACCGGAATTGCTCGAGATGGAGCAGCGGCGGTGAGCGGTTTTCGTGTCGTCATCCCGGCTCGCTACGCATCGCAGCGGCTGCCGGGCAAACCGCTGCTCGCGATGGCGGGGCGCCCCATGGTGCAGTGGGTCTGGGAGCGCGCGATGAGCAGCGGGGCGAACGAGGTGCTCATCGCCACCGATCACGACGACATCGCGACGGCCTGCCGTCGCTTCGGCGCCGAGGTGTGCCTGACGGACGAGGCCCACGCCAGCGGGACGGACCGCATCGCGGAAGTCGCAGTGCGCCGGGACTGGGCTGACGACGATATCGTGGTGAATGTCCAGGGCGACGAACCGCTGTTGCCGCCGGCGCTGGTGCGCCAGGTCGCGGAACTGCTGCAGCTGCATCCGGATGCCGATATCGGCACGCTGGCCACGCCGATCCATACGCTCGAGGAGTACCTGGACCCGAACGTGGTCAAGGTGGTGAGCAGGGCGGATGGCGCCGCGTTGTATTTCAGCCGGGCGCCCGTGCCCTGGCATCGGGACGGTGCGCCTCACGGGCCCGCTTCGCAGGAACGCCACGCCGGCGCGATGCGGCACGTCGGCCTTTACAGTTATCGCGTCTCAGCGCTGCACCGCCTGGCCGGCGCAGGCCACTGCGCAGTGGAAAAAATCGAGCGCCTGGAGCAGCTGCGGGCTTTGTGGCTGGGGATGCGGATCCAGGTCGATGGCGCACTCGAGGTGCCGCCGGCGGGTGTCGATACCGCGGCGGATGCTGCGCGGGTCAGTCGATTGCTCGGCGATCGCTCTCCGGCAGGTTGATCATTCGCAATTCGGCGGAGAGCGAAGTGCCGTCCGGCGCAAACATCGGCAGTTCGAACAACGGCGGGGCGTGGCGCAGCGGCTTGCCGAACTTGTCCGCCTGGATGACCGGCTCGGCGCCGATCGGCCGCAGCACCAGCATCGGTGGTTGATCGATGATCTCGACCAGCGTGCACCTCAATCCCTGGTAACGCAGTTCCCTGCCGACCAGGGGGCGCAGGCGATTCAGCAGGGCGGAAGCTTCGCTCATGCGCTTCATCATAGCCGCAGAGCCGTGCAGAACGCATCGAGCGCGTCGGGGAACGGTTAGAATATTCCCGATTCGTGACTGATACGGCAGCGGACGGACGGAAAGAAATGGCGGCAGAAGAAGATTGCGTGAAGTTCTCGGTGCTTTTCGTGTGCCTGGGAAATATCTGCCGGTCGCCGACCGCGGAGGCGGTGTTCCGCAAGCTTGCAGCTGATGCAGGGCTCGCGGAGCGAATCCACATCGATTCGGCGGGCACCATAGGCTTTCACCACGGAGCGCCTCCCGACGGACGCGCAGCGGCGGCCGCCCTGGCGCGCGGTTTCGACCTTGGCAGTTTGCGGGCGCGGCGCGTGGTTGCCGAGGACTTCGCGCGTTTCGACCTGATCCTGGCGATGGACGAGGACAACCTGGCCGACCTGGAGCGCATCCGTCCGGACGACGCGCGGGCCCGCCTGGCTTTGCTGCTCGAGTACGGCGGGGACTCCGGCACCAAAGGCGTGCCTGATCCTTATTACGGGGGCAAGAACGGCTTCGAGCAGGTGCTCGACCTGGTCACCGCAGCGTGCGCCGGACTCGTCGAGGATGTCCGGCGCACGCTGCGCTGATTCCGACTAGCCGCTGCCCGGCGGCGGATCCGCAGGCTTCTGCGGTGGCGGCGCCGGCGCGACGCGCTCACCGGCCGGCTCGATCGGCAGGCTGCGCTGCCCATCCGTGGCGACCGGCTTGGGCTCGGGCCTCGGCTCAGGCTTGGTCTCGGGCTTGGGCTCGGGCTTGGGCTCGGGCTTGGGCTCGGGCTCGGGCTTCGGCTCGGGCCTCGGCTCGGGCCTCGGCTCAGGCCTCGGCTCAGGCCTCGGCTCGGGCTTCGGCTCGGGCTTCGGCTCGGGCTTCGGCTCGGGCCTCGGCTCAGGCTTCGGCTCAGGCTTCGGCTCAGGCTTCGGCTCCGAACGCGGTCCGGCGGCCACCGGGATGCCGGCGGCCGGGGCCTTCACCGGCAAGCCGCCGGGCGCGGGCGAGCCGTTCGTCGAAGGCTTCGCCGGGACGGCGTTCTCGGAGGACGCATCGGATGCTGGCGCGCCGCCGCCCCCGGCATTTTCGCCGCCCGTATTCGTTTCCTGCTGCTGGGCGTCGGGCCGGGTCTTGCGTCCCCCGCGACGACGACGGCGTCGTTTCGTGCGCGGTTCGCCCTCGGCCGTGCTCCGGGTTTCGCTTGGCGGCGGTGGCGGCTCGGCCGATGCCTTGGCTTCAGGCGTCGGCGCGGTATCGCGCTGGCGGGAAGATTCCTGCGCCGATGGCTGCCGGGCGGCCTTCTCCTGGTCGCGCTGGCGTTCCCGGCCACCTTCCTTGCTCCGCTCGCGGCCCTGGTCGCGGCCGCCGTCCTTGCCGCCACGTCCGCCGCGGCTGCGGCGGCCGGACTCGGAACGTTGCCGATCGCTTCGCTTGCGCCGCTCGTCATCCCGTTGCCGTGCGTTGCGGCCGGCTTCCTTGCCGTTGGTCGAGCGCGAGGGCGTCTTCTCTGCCCCGGCGGTCTTGTCGGCCCGCATGCCTGCGAACCAGGCAGCCAGGCGCGCCCACAGGCCCGGCCTGGCTGCAGCTTCGGCTGCGGCGGGCTGCTGGGGAGTGGGCACGGGCGTCGCCGGCACGATCCCGGACACCGCCGGTTGCTCGGGCTTGCGAGTGGGTTTCAGGCCGGGTGTCGTGTCGTCCGGCGCCGCGATGTCGGCAAGCTGCAGCTGGTAGCTGACTCCCGCGTTCTCCGGCAGTCCCACGGCATCGTCGCGTACCCGGCGGATGGCGTAATTCGGCGACTGCAGCTGTTCGCGGGGCACGACCACGATCTGCACGTCGTCGCGCTGCTCGATTTCGCCGATCCAGCCGCGTTTCTCGTTCAGCAGGTAGGTGCCGACGTCCACGGGGACCTCGGCGATGATCCGCGAGCTGCGCTCCTTGCGGGATTCCTCGCCGATGAGGCGCAGGATCGACAGGGACAACGACTCGACGCTGCGGATCGCGCCCTGGCCCTGGCAACGCGGGCAGATGATATGGCTGGACTCGCCGAGCGAGGGTCGCAGGCGCTGGCGCGACATTTCCAGCAGGCCGAAGCGCGAGATCTTGCCGATCTGGATGCGGGCGCGATCCATTTTCACGGCGTCGCGCAGGCGGTTCTCGACTTCACGCTGGTTGCGCTGCGGGCCCATGTCGATGAAGTCGATGACGATGAGGCCGCCCAGGTCCCGGATCCGCAGCTGGCGGGCGATTTCGTCCGCGGCCTCGAGATTCGTGTTCAGCGCCGTCATCTCGATATCGTCGCCCTTCGTGGCGCGCGCCGAGTTGATGTCGATGGACAGCAGTGCCTCGGTGTGATCGATGACGACGCTGCCGCCGGAGGGCAGTTCGACGGTGTGCGAATAGGCGCTCTCGATCTGGCTTTCGATCTGGTAGCGCGTGAACAGCGGAACGGTGTCGTCGTAGTACTTCAGCTTGCGCAGGTTCTGCGGCATCACCCGTTCCATGAACAGGCGCGCTTCTTCGTAGACCTCGGCATCGTCGACGAGGATCTCGCCGATCTCGCTGGAGAAATGATCGCGCAGCGCGCGCAGGATCGCGTTGCTTTCCTGGTAGATCAAGAACGGCGCCGGGCGCTCGATGGCCGTCCGCTTGACGGCCTCCCAGACCTGCAACAGGTTGTCGAGGTCCCACTGGAGTTCCTCGAGGCTGCGTCCCACGCCCGCCGTGCGCACGATCGCACCCATGCCTTCAGGCACCTCGAGGCCGTCCATCGCCTCGCGCACGGCGTCGCGTTCGTCGCCCTGGATGCGGCGTGACACGCCGCCGGCGCCCGGATTATTCGGCATCAGCACGAGGAAACGCCCGGCGAGGCTGAGGAAGGTCGTCAGCGCAGCCCCCTTGTTGCCGCGCTCGTCCTTCTCGACCTGCACCACGATTTCCTGGCCTTCGCGCAGTACGTCGCGAATATTGACCTTGCCGCCGTTGCGGTCGGTGTCACGGAAATACTCGGGCGAGATCTCTTTCAGCGGCAGGAAACCGTGTCGCTCGGCGCCGAATTCGACGAAGGCGGCTTCCAGGCTCGGCTCGAGGCGCGTCAGGCGCCCCTTGTAGATGTTCGCCTTACGCTGTTCGCGGGAGGGGATCTCGATGTCGAGGTCGTAGAGTTTCTGGCCGTCGACCACGGCCACACGCAACTCCTCTCTTTGAGTTGCGTTCACCAGCATTCTTTTCATGGATAGGGACTCGCAGATCCGGTTCGGCCGAGAACCTCCCGTAAGCGGGGGCGGGCATGCGGACGCGGGGCGTGATCGGGCGCGTTGAAGCGCACCCGACGTGCAGGTTCGGCAGGAAAGCGGTCATGACCAAGTGCAGTAAGCCGATCATTTCATCCGTGCCGGGCACCGCCCGCGGCCTGTTGTGCCTCCCCGATTCCTGGACAACCGCCAAACGGAGGCAGGAGGGGGCATCGACCGAACGGTGGAAAAATAAAATGCATGCCGGCCAGCGAATGGTCCGCGACCGGCCCGTAACCAGCGGCCTCGCGTACGTCCAGGAAGATTTTACGTGGAGCGTGTCGCGTGGCCCGTGGCGTACTATAGCAACCGCCCGACGCCCCAGCAATTGCTAAGCTCCTGAATCCGGGAGGAGAATTTGGTGCCCCCTGTCGCAGATCAACGTCCGGCCGTGCAATTCGTCACCCTCGGGGAAGACGAAGCCGGCCAGCGACTCGACAATTTCCTGCTTGCGCGCCTCAAGGGTGTGCCGAAGTCCCATGTCTATCGCTTGTTGCGCAAGGGCGAGGTCCGGGTCAACAAGGGGCGGGCGAAGCCGGACTATCGCCTCCAGGCGGGCGATGAAGTGCGCCTGCCTCCGGTGCGTCGTCCGGAACCGGGGGCCCCGACCGGACGGGGACGATCTGCGGGGCTGGAGCTCGAAGGCCGGATCCTGCACGAGGACACTCGGCTCATCGTGCTCGACAAGCCCAGCGGGATCGCGGTGCACGGGGGCAGCGGGCTGTCGCACGGGGTCATCGAGGCGCTGCGCGCCGCGCGGCCGGACGCGCCCTATCTGGAGCTGGTGCACCGGCTCGACCGCGAGACCAGCGGCTGCCTGCTGATCGCCAAGCGACGCAGCATGCTGCGCGCCCTGCACGAACTGCTGCGCGAGGGGCGCGTGGAAAAGCGCTACCTCGCGCTGGTGAAGGGCCGCTGGGAAGCCGGGCAGGTGCGCCTCGAGGACCGGTTGCGAAAGACCGTGCGCGGCGGCGAGCGGGTGGTGACGGTGGACGAGACCGGCAAGACGGCGGCGAGCATTTTTCGCCCGGTCGAGATCGGTTCCGCGGCTTCGTTGCTGGAAGTGCGCATCATGACGGGGCGCACGCACCAGATCCGGGTGCAGGCCGCAGAGGCCGGGCACCCGCTGGCCGGTGACGAGCGCTACGGGGATCGTGATTACAACCGCAAGATGCGGGAACTGGGGTTGCAGAGGTTGTTCCTGCATTCCGCTTCGGTCGGCTGGGAAGACCCGGTCAGCGGTGAATGGAAGATGTATTCGGCCCCGCTGCCCGAGGACCTCCGCGAGGTGCTCTCCAGGCTGGAGTCCCACCATGGGTAGCCGCACGCGCCTGGTGGTGTTCGACTGGGACGGCACCCTGATGGATTCGACGGGGCACATCGTCGCCGCAGCCACCGGCGCGATCGCGCAACTCGGCTTCCCGGCACGCTCTCCGGAAGCGATCCGCGACATCATCGGCCTGGGCCTGCGGGAATCCTGGCAGCGCTTGTTCCCCGAGCTCGGCGCAAACGACTTCACGCCCTTCGTGGAGGCTTATCGCGATCATTTTCTCGCGCCGGAGCGGCAGGCCAGCCAGCTGTTCGCCCGGGCCGCGGAGGTCGTCGAGACACTGGCGGGCCGGGGCTTTTTGCTCGGCGTGGCGACCGGGAAGAGTCGGGTGGGCCTCGAACGCGAGCTGGCGGCGACGGGACTGGTGCGTTTCATGGCGGGCACGCGTACCGCCGACGACACGCGCTCCAAGCCGAACCCCGACATGTTGCTGGAACTCATGGACGAGGTCGGTGCACGTCCCGACGAGACCCTGATGGTGGGGGACACCGAGTGGGACCTGGAGATGGCACGGCGTGCCGGGGTGGCGGCGATCGCGGTGAGTTACGGTGCGCATGCGGCCGAGCGACTTCATGCCTTTGCGCCGCTCGCCTGCCTCGGCGCCATCGACGAGCTGCTGGCCGTGCTGGGCGAACCGCTCGCGCGCTAGAGTCGCGCTGCAAACGCACCAGAGACGCGCTATAGCACGGGGACCCCGAGTCGGCGCAAAGCCTGCGCGAGCCAGATCAAGGGCAAACCGATCAACCCGGTCGGGTCCTGGCTGTCGATCCGCTCGAACAACGCGATGCCGAGTCCTTCCGCGCGGAAGCTGCCGGCGCAGTCGAACGGTGCGTCGCGCTCGACGTAATCCCGGATTTCCTCCGGCGCGAGCGGACGAAAGACGACACGCGTGATGTCCATGTGCTCTGCCGGGTCGTTCGGGCGGTCGCCGCGGATGACACAGACGCCGGTCAAAAACTCGACCTGCCGGCCGGCCGACAGGGAGAGCTGCCGGATCGCCTGCTCAGCATTGCCCGGCTTGCCGAGAATCTCGTCCCCGCGCAGCGCGACCTGGTCCGAGGCGATGACGATGGCATCCGGATGCCCGGCGAGCACGGCCTGCGCCTTGCTCCGGGCGAGCCGCAATACGGCATCGGCCGGTGTCTCGTCCGGGCCGATCGTTTCATCGATGTCCGGAGCGACCTGTGTGAAGGGGACGCCGAGGCGTTCGAGCAGCGCGCGGCGGTAGCGCGAAGCGGACGCCAGCAGCAACTCGGGGACGGGGGGCTGATGGGACGAAACCTGGTTCATGAGCGCAAGCCTATCGCGGTGAGCGGCCGGGGAGCAAAACTTTACAGCTTTCAGGGCTTTGACAGGAAAGCCGTCCCTAGATATTCTAGCCGGCTTATGTCCGCCGAGCTTGACCGATTGCTCGAGCCGAAGGCGTTCGCGGCCAGGGGCTTGCGAGTGTGCGTGGAAACCCCGTTGCGGGAATGGGCGCGGCTGGCCGCGGTGGACGAAGCCGGGGACGTCTCGGCGCAGCGGGTTCGCGTCGACGTCCGGTTCCAGCCGGACGCGAACGGCGCGCCGCTGCTGGAAGGCGAGATCGGATTCAGGCTGGGCTGCCTTTGCCAGCGCTGCCTGGAGCCGTTGGCGCTCGACCTGGTGGCGCGACCGAAGCTGTTCTTCGGCGCCGGGAACGAGCTCGGACCGAGCGCAGCAGCGGCGGGCTTCGAGCATTGCGAGCCGGAGCCGGGCGTGACGCTGAGGCAACTGCTCGAGGACGAGGCCCTGCTTTCGATACCGGTTTTCCCGGTACATGAGCGGAGCGAAGATTGCGGGACGCTGGCCGACGAGCTGGCGGCCCTGGAGCCCGCGGACGGCGGGCAAAAGTCGTCGAGCCCGTTCGCGGTGCTCGCGGAACTCAAGCGCAAGAATTGATTGACGGAGCAACGCCACCATGGCTGTACAAAAGAGCAGAAAGACCCCCTCGAAGCGCGGCATGCGTCGCTCCCACGACGCGCTCAGCGCGCCGGCATTGTCAGTGGATCCGACCAGCGGCGAGACCCATCGACGTCATCATGTGACGGCCGATGGTTTCTACCGCGGCAAGAAGGTCATCGAAGTCGCGACGGTGGTGGACGAGGAATAGCCGTCGTCGGCCTGCCGCGGCCGCGCGCCTTCGCCCTCGACGCCACCCCGGTTCCATGTCCCAGCCGCTGACCATCGCGATCGACGCCATGGGCGGAGACAGCGCGCCCGCGGTGCCCGTCGGTGCCACCTTGGACCTGTTGCGCCGGCGACCCGAATTGCGCGCCATACTCGTGGGATTGCCCGAGCAGCTGGAGCCGCTCGTCGAGCACCGCTCGGCCGGGCTGCGCGCCCGGGTGACCATCGAGGCCGCTTCACAGGTCGTGAGCATGGACGAGCCACCGGGCGAGGCCCTGCGCCGCAAGCGGGATTCCTCGATGCGGGTCGCGATCAATCTCGTGAAGGACGGACGGGCCGCTGCCTGTGTCAGCGCGGGGAACACGGGCGCCCTCATGGCGACCGCCAAGTTCGTCCTCAAGATGCTGCCGGGTGTCGACCGGCCCGCCATCATCTCGGCGATCCCGGCGCTCGGCGGACAGACCCTGATGCTCGATCTCGGCGCCAATTCCGTGTGCACGGCACGCCAGCTGTGCGAGTTCGCCGTGATGGGCGATATCGTGGCCAGCGACCTGCACAGGGTGGCGAAGCCGCGGATCGGCCTGTTGAATATCGGCACGGAGGACATCAAGGGCAGCAGCACCCTGAAGCATGCCCACCAGTGGCTGCGGGAAAGCCGTCTGAACTACGAGGGTTTCGTCGAGGGCACCGACATCATGTCGGGACGCGTGGACCTGGTGGTCACGGACGGGTTTACCGGGAATGTCGCCCTCAAGACGATCGAGGGCACGGCGCGGATGCTGGCCCGGATCACGCGCGAGGAGATCAAGCGCAGCATCCTGAGCCGGGCCATGGCGCTCGGCGCGGCGCCGCTGTTTCGCTCGCTCGCCGCACGCATCGACCCGCGGCGCTACAATGGCGCCAGTTTCGTGGGCCTGCAGGGCATCGTGATCAAGAGCCACGGCGGGGCCGACGAGACGGCTTTCGCCACGGCCGTCGCCACGGCGGTGCTCGAGGCGCAACAGGGCGTGCCGACCCGGATCGGTCGCGTGATGGCGGAATACACCTTCCCGGAGCACTCGGAATGATCTATTCGCGCATCATCGGCACCGGGCGGTACCTCCCCGAGAACATCGTCACCAATGCGGACCTGGAGAAGCTGGTCGATACCAGCGACGAATGGATCCGTTCCCGCACCGGCATCGAGCGCCGGCACATCGCGCTGGAAGGCCAGGGCACCACGGATCTCTGCGAACATGCCGCGCGGAATGCACTGGAGGCGGCGGGCGTCGGGCCCGAGGAGATCGATCTCATCGTGGTGGGCACGACCACGCCCGACCAGGTGTTTCCCAACGTCGGCGTGCTGCTGCAGAGCCGGCTCGGCATGCACGGCTGCCCCGCGTTCAGTGTCGAGGCCGCCTGCACCGGTTTCCTCTATGCGTTATCGGTGGCCGACAAGTTCATCCAGTCCGGCAGCGCCAGGACCGCGCTCGTGGTGGGTGGCGAGACCATCAGTCGCATCACCGACTGGACGGACCGCACCACCGCCGTGTTGTTCGGTGACGGCGCCGGGGCCGTGGTGCTGCGCGCGGATTCCGCCCCCGGGCTGGTCTCGACCCACCTGCACGCGGACGGCCAGTACAAGGACCTGTTGTATTTCCCGACCGGGGTGTCGCTCGGCATGCAGCCGGTGGGGGGCGCGAACTCGATCCAGATGAAGGGCAACGAGGTGTTCAAGGTCGCGGTCAATACGCTCGGACGGATCGTAGACGAGACGCTTCTGGCGAACGGGCTGCAGAAAAAAGACATCGACTGGCTCATCCCGCACCAGGCGAACATCCGCATCATCCAGGCGACGGCGAAAAAGCTCGAGCTGCCGATGGAGCGGGTCATCCTGACGGTGCAGGACCACGGCAACACCTCGGCGGCCTCGGTGCCGATGGCGCTCGACGTGGCCGTGCGGGACGGGCGCATCAAGTCCGGCGACCTGTTGCTGCTCGAGGCCTTCGGCGGAGGCTTTACCTGGGGGTCAGCACTGGTTCGCTGGTAGGCGGCGCTGCGCGACCACGTCGGTTGCGCGGATGAGCAACGGCAGCGCCACGGCCCAGCACAGCCCGACGAGCAGCCCGTAGAGGGGGCCGGGGATCGCCAGTTCCACGGCGCCGAGACGCGCGCCGACCCAGTAGGAGAAGCCGCCGCCGAAGAAACCGAAAGCGGCGGCCAGCGCGAGGCGCGGACGCAACCACGCCAGCGAGTGTCCCAGTGTGAGCGAGAAGCCCGCCCACAGCGTCACCAGCCAGATCGGCGCAAAATGCGGGGACGGCCAGCCGGCGGCGTAGCTGAGCGCGCCGGACAGCGACCAGGCGCTGTCGATGGCGATTCCCGCCGTCGCGAATACGGCCATTGCCGCCACGTCGTAATGGGGACGCGCCGACATGGAGACCTGCAGGGCGGCGAATATGAGTACTGCAGCCGGGCCGGCCCACGCCAGTCCGGCGGCGGCGCCGAAGACCGTGACGGCCCATACGATGTTGAAACCCACCGCATTGGCGACGACGGGAAGCCAGGCGGGGGCGGGCGAAGCGAGTGTGTTCATGTAAGCTTGTTCGGACCGCCCGGCCGGGCGGATTCGTGTGTGTCTACAGGAGGTTCAGGGGCGATGAGTGACGAAAAAGACCGGGCCGAGCCGTTCCATAGCTGGCGGCCACATCCGTGGCATGGGCTCGAGCCGGGAACGAACCCGCCCTTCGAGGTGCGCGCGTACATCGAGATCACCCCCTTCGATCTCGTGAAATACGAAGTCGACAAGGTGTCAGGCTACACCATCGTGGATCGCCCGCAGCGCACCTCGGCGGCGCCGCCCGTGTTGTACGGCTTCGTGCCGCAGACCTATTGCGATGAGCGGGTGCGCAAGCTGACGCCCGGCGCCAAGCGCGCCGACGGGGACCCGCTGGACATCTGCGTGATCAGCGAGCGACAGATCGAGCGCGGCGACATCCTCCTCAATACCTGCGTCATCGGCGGCATCCAGATGATCGACGGCGGCGAGGCCGACGACAAGATCATCGCCGTGCTCCGCAACGACAACGTCTGGAGCGAAGCCAAGGACATCAGCGACCTGCCGCATGTCATGATCCAGCGGCTGCAGCACTACTTCAGCACCTACAAGATGGGCCCGAACATGACCTCGGGCGTCGAGATCACCGCGACTTACGGCCGGGAGCATGCCGCCAAGGTCGTCACGGCGGCCATCCGCGACTACCAGGATGCCTTCGGCGCCAGCCACCGGGCCTGGGAAAAGCTCGAGGAAAGCATGATGAGCGGGGGGGATTCCGGCGGCGACGCGAAGGAAGGCGACGACGGCTGAAGCCGGCCGGCCGGTTCAGCCCTCGAGTTCGTCGTACAGGGCGACGAACTCTTCGGTCAGCTTGTGGCGCGGTGCGAGATGAATCAGCGGCATGCACTGCTCGTGTGATTCGCGCATCTTCACGCTGGACGACAACTTGGTGTCCAGCACCGGCAAGCCTTCCGCGCGCAGTTCCTCCACCAGCCGCTGCGGCAGGTTGGCGCGCGAGAGAAACTGGTTGATGACGATCCCCTCGACACTCAGGTCGGGATTGTGGTCGGCGCGGGTCTCCTCGACATTCTCCAGCAGCGTGTACAGCGCGCGCCGCGAGAAATCGTCGCAGTCGAAGGGAATCAGGCAGGTGTCCGCGGCGATCAGCGCCGACAGCGTATAGAAATTGAAGGCCGGCGGCGTATCCACGTAGATGGCGTCGAACTGCTCCGCGAGCTTCGAAAGCAGCTCGCGCAGCTTGTAGATCTTGTGACGCGACTCGAGCTTCGCCTGCAACTCGGCCAGTTCCGGGGAGGAGGCGAGCACATGCAGGCCCTCGTGAGGAGTCGGCGTGACGTAGCGCAGCGGATCGCGCGGCAGTATCCGTATCGATAGCGAATCGCTGAAGAACTGGGCCGCGTCCGATGTGGCGGTCTCCCACGCATCCCCCAGCAGGTACTGGGTCGAGTTGCCTTGCGGGTCGAGGTCCACGACCAGCGTGTCACGGCCCCGGACCGCGCTGATCGCGGCGAGGTTCGCGGTGATGCTGGATTTTCCGACGCCACCCTTCTGGTTGAAGATCACTCTCTGCATGGCGAGTTGCTAGAGGATCTTCGGGCCGCCCTGGTCGGCGTCGCGCTCCCGCCGGCGGGCCGCGCGCTCGCGCAGCTGCTCCACGCGCGCGGCGAGCTTGTCCGCCCGGACCTTGGCATTACGGCGCAGGCGAAAGCCGGAGTCGTACTTGTGGCGATACTCGCGGAAGTCCTGGTAGGCCTCGATCTCGTGCCTGAGCTCGCGGAAGGCCAGCTCCACCATGATCGCGTCGTCGAGGAACCCGAGCCCCGGGATATGGTCCGGAATCAGGTCGTCCGGGTCACAGAAATAGACCAGGGAGGCCAGGATGCGTTCGCGCTCGCTGCGCGTCATGCGCCACTCCTCGTCCTCGAGCATTTCCACCATGGCCCGCAGCCGGTCGATCCGCTCGCGCACATAGTGCGGGACCCGGGTCGTGGTCACGTTGATGAAGGATTCCCGCGCCGCAGCGATGATCTCGGAATCTTCCGAGTCGCGGACGGCAGCACGTGCCTTGCGCATCGCGTCCCGGAAATGTCTGACGTCCTTGTCGCTGAGTTCGAAGGAGATTCTGAGGCTCATGAGTGGACGCTCCGGGGAGGGAAGCAGGAAGCCTAAGGTCAGCTTGCGGGACCGTCAACCGCTGCGGCCGGCGCGGGGCGTGGCTTCCGCGTCGCCGGCGGGTAAAATGCCACGCATGATGAAGCGATATCCCGGCGCAATGCCGGCTTTGAGGGTGGTCCTGCAGGCGTCTGTCGCACTGTTCGCGCTCGCGTGGGCGGCCGGCAGCGCGGCGGCGACGTTCATCCTGCCTCCGGAGGGCACCGACCTGGTCGGGGCGCCGACGTGGATGCATACCCGCCAGGAAGACACGCTGCTCGACGTGGCGCGCGATTACAGCGTCGGGTACAAGGAACTCACGCGGGCGAATCCCGGCGTGGACATCTGGCTCCCGGGACGCGGGACGCGCGTGGCGCTGCCGACCCGCTACGTGCTGCCGCCGGGTCCCCGCGAGGGCATCGTCATCAACCTGCCCGAGTATCGCCTGTATTACTTTCCCCGGCCGGCGAAAGGCGAGACCGCCCAGGTGATCAGTTATCCCATCAGCATCGGCAAGATGGACTGGGATACGCCGATCGGCAGCCACCGGATCATCAGCAAGGCGAAGGATCCCTCCTGGTATCCGCCCGAGTCGATCCGGCAGGAGCACGCGAAGCGCGGCGACATCCTCCCGCGGGTCGTGCCGCCGGGGCCGGAGAATCCGCTCGGTGCGTACGCCATGCGGCTCAACCTGACGTCCTACCTGATTCACGGTACCAACAACCCGGACGGGGTGGGCATGCGCGTGACGTCCGGGTGCATTCGCATGTTCCCCGAGCACATCGAGCAGATTTTCGGACTGGTCGACGTGGGGACCGAGGTGCGCATCATCAGCGAGCCGATCAAGGTCGGCTGGGCGGCCGACGTGTTGTATGTCGAGGTTCATCCGCCGCTCGAGGAGGAAAGCGAATCGCAGTTGCGGATGCGCTTCACCACGCTGCTCAGGGATGCGGCGCGGCTCCACGGACTCGAGATCGACTGGCCGCGCGCAGATGCGATTTTCGCCGCCGCGACGGGCGTGCCGACGGCCGTGCCGCTGCGTGCGACGACGGTGGCGTTCCAGCCCTAGCGAACGGGAGAAGTCGGTGGTTGCACAGCCGCCGTCGGACCGCCCAAAAGAAATCGGACCGCCCAAAAGAAAAAGGCCGCAGCAAGCTGCGGCCTTTTTGCCAGGACGGGTGTCCTTACTTCGACATCGAACGCTCGAACATCCGCTCGATCCGGTCCGTGTTGGCAGCAGCCGAGGCCTGCGCCTCGCTGGCGGCCTGGGCGGCGCGGTTAGCGGTGTTCTGGGCATTGGTGGCAACGCGCTTGGCTTCTTCCGCGCTGGCATTGGCGGCATCAGCGGTGGTCTTGGCGGCGCGCGCCTCGTTCAAGGCCTGCTCAGCCGTGGCACGCACGGCGTCGAGATCCTGCTGCGTCACGGCACAGCCGCTCATCACGCCAAGTGCAACGACGGCAACGCCGGCGTAAAGGAAGTTCTTCTTCATTGATTGCAATCCCCTGGTGATCACGGTGGTTTTTCGCATGCTGCGTCGGCGGAATCATTCTGCCGATTACATAATCGCCTGCGTAAGTTACAGAACGTCTACGGCTTATTCAAGCAGAGGGGCAGGGGATGTCAAGCAACGCCCCGCCCGGCGCCGGCTCTGGCCCGGGTGGGGGTGCAGAAGAAGCTTGCTCTGTGACCGGGGCTGTATATAATCTCAGTTACTGTTCATTCCCACAGGATATTCCGGCTATGCAAGGCAAACTCACCGCTCGGCAACGCCAGGTTCTCGACCTCGTGCGCGGACACATCGAGGAGGCCGGGATGCCGCCCACCCGGGCGGAGATCGCGGCCTCGCTGGGTTTCCGTTCTGCAAACGCGGCCGAGGAACACCTGCGCGCCCTGGCGCGCAAAGGGGTCATCGAGCTGGTGCCGGGCGCCTCCCGGGGTATCCGCCTCAAGGACGCCGCGCAGGTGCAGGACAGCAGCAGCCTGCCCCTGGTCGGGCGCGTCGCCGCCGGCCGTCCGATCCTTGCCGAGGAACATATCGAGGGCCACTACCAGGTCGATCCGGCGCTGTTCCATCCGCGTCCCCATTACCTGCTGCAGGTCCAGGGCATGAGCATGAGAGACGCAGGCATCCTCGATGGCGACCTGGTGGCGGTGCACCGCACGCCGGAAGTGCGCAGCCGGCAGATCGTGGTCGCGAGGCTCGACGACGAGGTCACCGTGAAGCGCTATCGGCAGGAAGGCAAGATCGTGTGGCTGATGCCCGAGAACGTCGACTTCGAGCCGATCCGGGTCGACATGGAGCAACAGGCCATCATCATCGAGGGCGTGGTCGTCGGCGTCATGCGGCGCGCCTGAGGCCCGGCGAAGGATGGGACAGGGGACAGGGGGCAGGGCCGGCGTCGTGCCGTGCGGAAGCGCTGTCAATGAATGAATCCCTGCATACCCTGCTGGACGATCCACGACTCTGGCGGGCCGGGCGCCACCAGCCGCACTGGCCGGTATTGGCGAGCGGCCATCCGGAGCTCGATGCCTTGTTGCCCGGCGGCGGCTGGCCCGCCAGGCTGACGGAGGTCGCCGTGGCGCATTGGGGCAGTGGCGAACTGGCCTTGTTCATGCCCTTGCTGCAGCGTTTGTCACAGGACGAGGCCGCGGGCTGGTTTGCCTGGATCGCTCCGCCGTACCTGCCTTATGCACCGGCTTTTGCCGCGGCGGGCATCGATCTCGCGCGCATGCTGCTGGTGCATGCCCGGGATGACACCGAAGCCCTGTGGGCCACCGAGCAGGCGCTGCAGTCCGGCAGTTGCCGGGTGGTGCTGTCCTGGGTGGGCCGCGCGGACGGACGCGCCCTGCGTCGCTTGCAGCTCGCTGCGGAACACCGGCAGACGCCCGTGATCCTGTTTCGTCCCCCGGCGGCACTCGCCGCGCCGTCGCCGGCCGCGTTGCGGCTCAGCCTGGACAGCGGCCCCGGGGGGCCTTGCCTGCACCTGCGCAAGCACCGCGGTGGCGCTGCCCGCGCATTGCCCGTCACAGCCCTGCACGGAAGATGAAGCGGTCGGCGGCGTATCCCCGCCCGGCGGCCGCCGGGCCGTCGGTGTCCCCGGCGCCCGGGCGGCGGCAGGGACCCGGGCCGGAGCGGACGCCACGCCTGGAGCAGGGACAAGCGTCGGAGCATGCGCCACGGCGGGATGCGGCGCGCCCCCCTGGCACGCCGCTGTGGCTCTGCCTGGGCCTGCCGAGATTGCCGCTGGAGGTGCGCAGCGGCGGTGAAGAGACGGGCGATGCGCGGGTGATCGTGGATCGGAGCGGCCGTGTCGTGCAGGCCAGCGCGGCGGCCGCGGAGAGCGGCGTGTCTCCCGGCCTGCCGCTCAATGCGGCGCTGGCGCTGTGTCCCGGACTGGTCGTGCTGGAACGCGACGAGGCGGCCGAGCGCAGCGCCCTGGCGCGTCTCGCGGCCTGGGCAGGCGCATTCACCTCGATGGTCAGCATCGAGCCGCCGGCCGCCTTGTTGCTCGAAGTGCGCGGCAGCCTGCGCCTGTTCGGCGGCGTGGAGCCGTTGCGTCGGCAGGTCCGGGCGGCGTTGCAAAACACCGGGCATGCCGGTCGTGACGCGGTGGCGCCCACCCCGCTGGCTGCGCTGTGGCTGGCGCGCGCCGGCGAGACGGAAGCCGTGCTGGAGCCGGCGGCACTGGCCGGCCGCATCGGCCGCCTGCGGCCGGTGGTCACCGGCTGGCCGGACGCGACACTCACGACACTGCGCGGGCTTGGAATCGAGCGGCTCGAGGATTGCCTGCGGCTGCCCCGGGACGGGTTTGCACGGCGCCTCGGTCGGGGCCCGCTCGCCGATCTCGACCGGGCGCTCGGTCGCCTGGCGGATCCACGCAGCGCTTTCCGCGCGCCCGCCCGGTACCGCGGCAGCCGCGAGATGGCGATGGAGACGAGCCATACGACGCACCTGGCCCGCGCCTTGCAGGGCTTGTTCGCGGAACTCGAGGGTTTTCTGCGCGCCCGCCAGCGGGCGGTCAGCCGGCTGGACATCGAGCTGGTGCACCTGCGTCGTCCCGCCACCAGGCTGACCCTGGAACTGGCTGCGCCCGGGCTCGAGGCGGCGCATTTCGATGCCTTGTTCGCCGCCAGGCTCGAGCGCCTGGCGCTGCCTGCGCCGGTCATCAGCGTTGCTCTCGAGGCGGAGCCGGGCGAATCCCTCGTGCCGGCGAACGCCGGGCTGTTCGGCAGCGGACCGGACGCGACGGCGGGTCTGCGACTGGTGGAGCGGCTGCGTGCGCGGCTCGGCCGGGAGGCCGTGAACGGGCTGTGTCCGCTCGACGAACATCGGCCCGAGCAGGCCTGGCGTATCGCCGAACCCGGTGCACGATACCAGCCGGTTCCGGTGCCGGCGTCCGGTTCGCGCCCCGGCTGGTTGCTGGAATCGCCACGACGCTTGCCGAGTCCTGGTGGTCGGCCCCGCTGCGACGGCGCGTTGCGGATCGAGAGCGGCCCGGAACGGGTCGAGAGCGGTTGGTGGGACGGACGGGAGGTTGCGCGGGACTACTGGATCGCCCGCACGCCCGCGGGTGCGCGGCTGTGGATTTTTCGTGAATTGCCCGGCACCTGTAGCCCCGGTCCGACCGCCAGTCCGACCGCCAGTCCGGCCGCCGGCCCGGCGTGGTACCTGCACGGCATCTTCGGATGAAAAGCCCGGCCTACGCGGAGTTGCACTGCATCTCCAATTTCACCTTCCTCCGGGGCGCCTCGCACCCGGCGGAACTCGTGCATCGCGCGACGGAACTCGGCTACGACGCGCTCGCCCTGACGGACGAATGCTCGGTGGCCGGCGTGGTGCGGGCCTGGGAAGCCGCACGGGAAACCGGCCTGAAGCTCATCATCGGCAGCGAATTCCACCTCGCCGACGGTTTGCGGCTCGTGTTGCTGGCGGCCGACCGGAACGGTTACGGACAACTCTGTCGCCTGATCACGCGAGGCCGCCGGGCGGCGTCCAAGGGTGCCTACCGCCTGTCGCGGGCGGACCTGGGCGATGGGGCGCCCGGCTGCCTGGCGCTGTGGGTGCCGGATGAGCGATCCCGCGAGGCCGATGGTCGCTGGGTGGCCGACTGTTTCTCGGGACGCGCCTGGCTGGCGGTCGAGTTGTTCTTCGGCGGCGACGATGCCGCACGCCTCGCCGCGCTCGAGGCGCTCGGCGAGGCCGTCGGCCTGCCGCGTGTCGCCTGTGGCGATGTCCACATGCACGTGCGCGAGCGCCGCCGCCTGCAGGACACGCTGAGCGCCATTCGCCTGAACACCCCCCTGCATCGGCTGGGCACCCGCCTGCTGCCGAACGGCGAACGCCACTTGCGCAGCCGCGCGCGGCTCGGCGCACTTTATCCGGCGCCGCTGCTCGAGGCCGCGGTGGAGATCGCCGCACGCTGCAACTTCACGCTCGACGAGCTCGACTGGCGCTATCCGGCCGAGCTGGTGCCGTCCGGCGAGACGCCGTCCTCCTGGCTGGCGCGCCTGACGGCGGAGGGCATGCGGCGGCGCTGGCCCGGGGGGACGCCCGCCAAGGTCGAACAGACCGTCCGGCGCGAACTCGGCCTGATCGGCGAACTCGGTTACGAGGCCTATTTCCTCACCGTGCACGACATCGTCCGCCATGCGCGCAGCCTGGGCATTCTCTGCCAGGGGCGCGGCTCGGCGGCGAACTCGGCCGTCTGCTTCTGTCTCGGCATCACCGAGGTCGACCCGGCACGCATGTCGGTGCTTTTCGAACGTTTCATCTCGAAGGAGCGCAACGAGCCGCCGGACATCGACGTGGACTTCGAGCACGAGCGCCGCGAGGAAGTCATCCAGTACATCTACGCCAAGTACGGGCGCCGCCGCGCCGCGCTGGCCGCCACGGTGATCCGCTACCGGCCGCGCAGCGCTTTGCGCGATGCCGGCCGGGCGCTGGGCCTTGCGCCACTGCAACTCGACACGCTGACCAAGTCGATGCACTGGTGGGACGGCAAGGAGATTCCCGCCGACCGCATCCGCGAAGCAGGCTTCGATCCGGACAATCCCGTGATCGCGCGGCTGCTGGAACTGGCCAGGGGGCTGGTCGGTTTTCCCCGGCACCTGTCGCAGCATGTCGGCGGCTTCGTGATCGCCGATGAAGAACTCGACCGGCTGGTGCCGGTGGAGAACGCGGCGATGCCGGAGCGCACCGTGATCCAGTGGGACAAGGACGACCTCGATGCCGTGGGCATGATCAAGGTGGACGTGCTCGGCCTCGGCATGTTGAGTGCGATCCGGCGCAGCTTCGAGCTGGTCGAGCGCTTCCGGGGTGTTCGCTGGACGCTGGCGACGGTGCCGGCGGAGGACCCGGCCGTGTACGACATGATCTCGGCGGCGGACACCATGGGCGTATTCCAGATCGAGTCGCGCGCCCAGATGGCGATGCTGCCGCGCATGCGCCCGCGCTGTTTCTACGACCTGGTCATCGAGGTGGCGATCATCCGTCCGGGACCCATCCAGGGCGACATGGTGCATCCCTACCTGCGACGGCGGAACGGCCAGGAGCCGGTCAGTTATCCGAGCGAAGAGGTGCGCGAAGTCCTGGAGCGGACGTTGGGGGTGCCGATCTTCCAGGAGCAGGTCATGCAGCTCGCCATCGTCGCCGCCGGTTTCAGCGCGGGCGAGGCCGACCAGCTGCGCCGGGCCATGGCGGCCTGGCGGCGCAAGGGTGGCCTGGGGCCGTTCGAGGAACGACTCATCGAGGGGATGCGGCGGCGCGGCTACGCCGAGGAATTCGCGCGCCGGATCTTCAACCAGATCCTCGGCTTCGGGGAGTACGGTTTCCCGGAATCGCATTCCGCCAGCTTCGCCTTGCTGGTCTACGTGTCCGCGTGGCTCAAGCGCCATGAACCGGCGGCGTTCCTGTGCGCGCTGATCAACAGCCAGCCGATGGGTTTCTACGCGCCCGCGCAGCTGGTCCAGGACGCGCGCCGTCACGGTGTGGAAGTACGCCCGGTGGATGTCCTCGCCAGCGACCGGGACTGCACGCTGGAGAAGGCCGCCACGGGCGACGCTGCCGCGCGACTGGGGCTGCGCCTGGTGGCGGAGTTGTCGGCGGCCGGCGCCGAACGCCTGGTGGCGGCGCGGGCCGACAGGCCCTTCGCGAGCGTGGACGACCTCGCGCGCCGCGCTCGCCTGGACCGCAGCGACCTGGGGGCGCTGGCGCGCGCCGGCGCACTGGCGCGGCTCGCCGGCCACCGGCACCGCGCCGGCTGGGCCGTGGCGGGGGTGGAACAACCCCTGCCGCTGCTCGAGGAGGCGAGCGCTCCCGAGGGCGTGCCGTTGTTACGCGCGCCGGGGGAGGGGCGGAATATCGTGGCCGACTACCGGAGCATGGGCCTGACCCTGGGGCGTCATCCGCTCGCGCTGCTCAGGCGCCGGTTCACGGAGGACGGGCTGGTCAGCGCCGAAGAATTGAACTCGGCGCCGCATGGCGCATGGACCGCCTGCACCGGCATCGTCATCAACCGCCAGCGGCCGGGCAGCGCGAAAGGCGTCATGTTCGTCACCCTCGAGGACGAGACGGGGCAGGTGAACGTGGTCGTCTGGCGGAACGTGGCCGAGACCTGGCGGCGGCCGCTGCTCGGCTCACGTCTGCTGGAGGTGGCCGGGCGGGTCCAGCGGGAAGGCGAGGTCGTGCACCTGGTGGCCGAGCGGATGGCCGATCGCAGTGCACTGCTCGGCGGGCTCGACGTCCGCTCGCGCGATTTCCACTAGCAGGGTCTGTCGGAAGTCGAGGCTCAGTCGAAGTCGAAACTGTCGAGATCGGCGAGCTCGCGGGCGGCGCGCTTCATTTCCATGTATTCCTCCACCCGGCGCCTGGCGGTGTCGCTCGCCTTCCGGTTTGCAGCGCCCGCGGGGAGGTCGCCAAGGAGACCGTCGAACTCCTCTTCTTCCATCTCGCCCTCGCGATCATCGAAGGATTCCTCGATGTCGTCGTCACTGGTGTTTTCGGTTTCCGGATCGCTCATAACACTTGATCGGGTGTTGGCAACATCATCCCGGAGGATTCGTGGCGCGACATATACCGCGAGCCGCTTTCAGTGGCAATAGCTTAGTGCAGAAATCTTGCAACGACGCTGCCCGCGCCGCCCGGATGTGACGGCCGGGGACCGGGGTCCGCGCTCAGGAAACGAGCTGGTTCAGCTGGAAGATCGGCAGCAGGATGGCGATCACGATCGCCAGCACCAGGGCGCCCATCAGCAGGATCAGCGCCGGTTCCAGGATCGACAGCATGGCGCCGACCAGGCCGTCCACTTCCCTTTCCTGGTTGGCCGCTGCGCGTTCCAGCATCACTTCCAGTTCGCCGCTCGCCTCGCCGCTGGAAATCAGGTGCATGGTCATCGGCGGGAACAGGCGGCTGGCGCCCAGCGAGCGTCCCAGGGGCGCGCCTTCGCGCACCCGCACGGCCGCCTCGTGGATGGCTTCCCGCATCGGCACGTTCGTCACGACGTCGCCGGCGATCCGCAGGGCCTCGAGCACCGGGACGCCGCTGCCGGCGAGGATGCTGAGCGTGCGCGTGAAGCGCGCGGTGTTGACGCCGCGCGTCAGCCGGCCGACCAGCGGCATGCGCAACAGAAGGCGGTGCCAGCGGCGGCGAAAAGCCAGTTGCCGCAACATGCGCCTGAAGACGAACGCCGCCAGGCCCAGCACGATGAGCACCACGAAACCGTACTCGCGGAGGAAGTCGCTGCTGGCGATCAGCATGCGCGTGAAAGTCGGCAGCGCCTGGCCGGTGTTCTCGAACACACCGACGACCTTGGGCACCACGTAGACCAGCAGTCCGCTGACGATCATCACGGCCATCACGCTCAGGATCACCGGGTAGATGAGCGCATGCGAGACGCGCTGGCGCAGCTGCTGGCGCCCCTCCGTGTAGTCGGCCAGCCGCTCCAGCACCGGGTCCAGATGGCCCGACTGTTCGCCCGCCGCCACCGTGGCGCGGTAGATCTCGGGGAAGGCCTGCGGGAACTCCGCGAGCCCTGCGGCGAGGGTGTGGCCCTCCATGACCCGCGAGCGGACGCCCAGCAGGATGCTCTTGAGGCGCGGCTTCTCGCTCTGCTGGCCGACCGCGAGGAGGGTTTCCTCGAGCGGCATCCCGGACCGCAGCAGCGTGGCCAGCTGCCGGGTGACGAGCGCGAGATCGGCGGCGTTCATGCCGCGCCGCAGGCTGAAACTCCCGCCGCTGCGCCGTTCCCGCTCCATGACCTCGTTGATGGACATCGGCAGCATGCCGCGTTCGCGCAGCAGCTGGCGGACCTGGCGCGCCGTGTCGCCCTCCAGCACGCCCTTGTGCTGGCGCCCGCCGCGATCCACCGCCGTGTATTCGAAGGCCCCCATCGCTCAGGTCCGCTGTCGCGCGTCAGTCATCGCGCGTGACACGGACGACTTCCTCGAGGGTCGTCGTGCCGTCGAGCACCTTGCGCACGCCGTCGTCGCGGATTCCCTGGCTGAGCGTGCGGGCATAGTGCTCCAGCGCCTGTTCGCTTTCCCCCTGGTGAATCATCGCCTGCATGCGCTCATCCACCGGGATGAGTTCATAGATGCCGCTGCGCCCGCGATAGCCGCTGCCATTGCAGGTCGCGCAGCCGACGGGGTGGTAGACGCGTGCTTCCGAATCAGCGTCGAGGCCGAGGATGCGCCGCTCGCTTTCACTGGGGGGTCCCGGCTGCCGGCAATCCTTGCACAGGGTTCGCACGAGGCGCTGGGCGATGACGCCGAGCAGGCTGGAGGCGAGCAGGAACGGTTCGACGCCCATGTCGCGCAGCCGCGCCACGGCACCTACCGCCGTGTTCGTATGCAGGGTGGAGAGCACGAGGTGCCCCGTGAGACTGGCCTGCACGGCGATCTCGGCCGTTTCGAGATCGCGGATCTCGCCGACCATCACCACGTCGGGGTCCTGGCGGAGGATGGCTCGCAGGCCGCGCGCGAACGTCATGCCGACCTTGGTGTTCACCTGGGTCTGGCCGATGCCGTCAATGTAGTACTCGATCGGGTCCTCGACCGTCATGATGTTGCGGCTGGTCTGGTTGATGCGTTCCAGGCCGGCGTAGAGCGTCGTGGTCTTGCCCGAACCGGTCGGGCCGGTGACGAGCAGGATCCCGTGGGGTCGATGGATCAGGCGATCCATCATCGCTTCCGTGTCCGGGTCCATGCCGAGGCTCGAAAGATCCAGCTTGCCCGCCTGCTTGTCCAGCAGCCGCATCACCACCCGTTCGCCGTGGCCGGAGGGAATGGTCGAGACGCGTACGTCCACGGCGCGCCCGGCGATCTTCAGGGAAATACGCCCGTCCTGCGGCACGCGCTTCTCGGCGATGTCGAGCCGCGACATGACCTTGATGCGCGACACCACGAGCGGCGCCACTGCGCGCCGGGACTGCACCACCTCGCGCAATACGCCGTCGATGCGGAAACGCACCACCAGGCGGTTCTCGAAAGGCTCGATATGGATGTCCGAGGCGCTTTCCTTCACCGCTTGCGTGAGGATGGCATTGATCAGGCGGATGATCGGCGCGTCGTCCTCGCTCTCGAGCAGGTCCGAAGGTTCCGGCAGGTCCTGCGCCACGCGCGACAGGTCCTGGTCGCTTTCCAGGCCCTCGGCCATCTGCATCGCCGCGTTCGAGCCGCTCTCGTAGGCACGTTGCAGGAGCTGGTCGAATTCCTCTTCCGGCACCTCGCGCACGTCGATGGGTACGCGCGCGAAACGCCGCGCCTCGGCCAGGCTGAGCGGCTTGATGTCCGGCCGGCACACCGCATGGCCGCGCTCGTCGGTCAGCTCGGTGATGAGGATGCCGTGGCGCTTGGCAAAGGCGAAAGGCAACAGCCGGCCGCGTCCGCCGCGCGTGCGGGGGGCGGGCGGTTCGGCTGCGTCGCCGAGGCCGGCCTGCAGGTCAGTCGTCTCGGTCGCCATAATCCTTCACCGGTGCGGAGTCTTCTATTTCGTCGTCGGGCGGTGGCGGCACGTAGCCTTCCGAAGCGGGCTTGAGCGATTCGAAATCGGGGATCTCGGGGCTCGGCACGTTGCGGTTGAGGAACTGGCTGCCGCGCTCCGCCGCGCCGCTCTGGGCGTCCTGCATCTGGCGATACTTGGCATTCGTTTCCATGGCGGCCTGCGGGCCGTCGCGCAGGATGACCGGGCGCAGGAACACCATCAAGGTGCGCTTCTCGGTCGTCGCGCTCTGGGAACGGAACAGGTGGCCCAGGATCGGCAGGTCGCCGAGCAGCGGTACCTTCTGCTCGGACTGGATCAGGTCGTCGGAGACGAGTCCGCCGAGCACCAGGATCTCGCCGTTCTCGATGAGCACTTTCTGGTTGATGCTGCGCTGGTTGGTGATGAGATCCACCGCGCCGCCGGCGCCGCTGCGACTCAGGTTCGAAGTTTCGAGCGCCACCGTCATGACCACGGCGTCGCCGTCGTTGATCTGCGGCGTCACCCGCAGCGTGAGCCCGACGTCTTTTCGTTCGATGGTCTGGAAGGGATTGACCGAGCCCTGGGATGCGCCGGTGTTCGTGAACTGGCCCGTCAGGAACGGCACTTCCTGCCCGACCTTGATCTCGGCTTCCTCGTTGTCCATGGTCGTGATCGACGGCGTGGACAGCACGTTCGTGTCGGAGTCGCTGAGCAGGGCGCGCAGCACCACGCCCCAGTTGGTGCCGGAGCTGCTGTTGATCCGTCCGCCGCCCAGCAGGATGCCCTGCGGCAGGCCACCGATGGCCTGGGCGAGGCCGGAATCGCCGGAGAGCGCGGCGCCGGCGATGTCGCTGATGTTGCCGCCGGAGCCGAGTTTCGTCAGGCCGATGATGTTGTTGTCGTTGCTGCCGTCCAGCGCCCACGTGACGCCGAGTTCGGCGGCGCGGTTGTAGGAGACCTCGGCGACGATCGCCTCGACCAGCACCTGCGCGCGGCGGATGTCGAGCTTGTCGATGACCATTTTCAGGCTGCGCATGACCTCGGACGGGGCCGTGATGACGAGCGCGTTGGTGCCGGGGTCGGCCCAGATCAACACGCCGTCCTCGCGGCGAACCGCGCCGCCGCCCTGCTGCGGGGCGCCGCCGGCGGCGCCGAGGTTCGAATCGGCCGTGGCCTGTTCGCCCAGTCGCTGGGCGAGATCCTCGGCATCCGCGTAGTGGAGATAAACGACCTGCGTGTTGCCGCCTTCTTCCAGCGGTGTATCCAGGTGCGAGATGAGGGCGCGCAGCCGCAGCCGGGCGAGCTCGTCGCCGCTGATCAGGACGCTGTTGGTGCGATCGTCCGCCACCAGCCCGATGGGCTTGGTCGTCTCGCCGCCCATGCTCGCCTCGCGCAGTGCCGATACGACGCGGACGACGTCTCCGGCGGAAGCATGTTGCAGGGGGATCACCTCGATGTCCGCGTCGGCGCCGGTGTCGATGCGCTGGATGATCCGCAGCAGCCGGTTCACGTTGGCCGCACGATCCGAGATGATGAGCATGTTCGAGGCCTGGTGGGCCGCCAGGTGGCCGTACTGCGGAATCAACGGCCGCAGGATCGGCACCAGCTGGGCGGCGCCGATGTTCTTGATCGTGACCACCTGGGTGACGATCTCGTCCGGGCTGCCGGGCTGGGCTCGCGGCAGGTCTACGCCCGGAACCTGTCGTGCATTCGCATCGGGCAGGATCTTGACGAGATCGCCTGCCGGCACCGCGATGTATCCATGGACCTCGAGAATGGACAGGAAGGTCGCGTAAAAAGCCTCGGGACTCATCGGTTCCGCCGACAGCATCGTCACCTGGGCCCGGACCCGCGGGTCGATGATGAAGTTACGCCCGGTGATCGCGCTCACGGCCTCGATGATCTGGCGCAGGTCCGCATCCTTGTAATTCGGCGTGATGGTCGGCTGCTGGGCGAGCGCCGCGGGTGTCGCCAGCGTAAGGAGCAGGGCGAGGAACAGCGCCGTGAAGCGCCCCGGAGCCCCGGTCGGGCGTCGATCAAGAATCATCATGGCAATCCGCCGTGGGCTCATTCTGTGGGGTTCTCGTTCGCGCCGCCCTGCAGGCCTTCCTGCAAGGCAGCGGTGTCCAGTGTCAGCATTTCGATTTCGCCGTTGCGATCGACCGTCACCGTGACCGAGGTCGCATCGGCCAGGCTGCGGAATATTTCCATGCCGCGGGCCGGGTCGTCGAGTGCCATGCCGTTGATCTGGGTCACCAGGTCGCCGGGGCGCAGTCCGAGCTGCGCGAACTGCTGGCGCTGCCGGCCGGGGTAGACCCGGTAACCCTGCTGGCGACCGTCCTTGAAGACCGGTTGCGGGCGGATGATCTCGGTCAGGGCGGCCGCGCCCTGTTGCACCACTTCCTGCACGGTCGCAGCCCGGGGCGCGGGCGTGCGCACCGGTGCGGGCGCCGCGCGCGCCGCGGGTCGCGTGGCGACGGCTTCCTCGCTCCTGGGCAGTCGCAACGCTTCCAGGCGCCCCGCACGTCGCAACAGCACGCGATCCGGGTAGACGGCGTGCAGAGAGGCGCCGCCGGGGATGGCGTCGCCCACGAAGTAAACCCGCTCCGCGCCGCCACGCTCCGAGATGATGGCGAGTGCGCGGTCGGCATCACTGGCGGCGACCGTGCCTTTCAGCTCGAGGCTCAACTGGGTATCGGGGGCGTCTTCCTGTTCGACCACGGCTACCGGCGCGTCGGCCGTCGCCTCCCCGAACAGTTGCGCATCGACGATCCGGTCGACGCTGACGCTGCTCCGGCTCGTTTCGGTGGTCGTGCGGACGCCCGCCTGGACAGGCGGCAGGCCATCGGGCTCCGCGGAAGGCACGAGCAGCCACCCGATGCGGGCCAGCTGCCAGCCGATCACCACGACCAGCAACAGGCAGACCCATGGCGGCAGCACTCGCGAGGCGTCGGCCCAGAGCTGGGCAGGCGGCATGCGGGTCCACTGGTTGATGCGGCTCAGGACGGCGGCCACGGTACTCCGTCTGCTGGTGTTGCGAGGCGGCCGGCGCGACAGTTCGGCCGGGCGAACGCTTGATAATACGCGGTGCACGGAGACAGTCTCAAGCAATCCGCGGCGTTGCGCCTGATCTGCGGGACTCCAGGGGCGTGACGGCGAAGTCAAGGGGTTGTCAGGGGGCATCGTCGTCCCTATAAATGAAGCTGTTGCCACGTGGTGTACGAAGACGCCCATCGAGACCGGTAAGAAACGAGCGAATATGTCCGATCCACACGAGAAACAAGACCAGGGCATGGCCCTGGAGGATGCGCGGCCGCAGGTAAAGCGGCCGCCCTTGTTCCGCGTGGTCATGTTGAATGACGACTTCACGCCGATGGAGTTCGTCGTCGAGGTCCTGGAGAGGTTTTTCGGCCTCGATCGGACCCGGGCGACGCGCGTCATGCTCGAGGTCCATACCCGCGGACGGGGCGTCTGCGGGGTTTTCCCTTACGATATCGCGGAGACGCGCGTCGTCCAGGTGACCGAGTACGCCCGCCAGCATCAGCACCCGCTGATGTGCACTATGGAAGAGGCCTGATCAATGTTAAGCAGCGAACTGGAATTCTGTCTCAATGAGGCTTTTCGTCGGGCCCGGGACCAGCGGCACGAATTCATGACCGTGGAGCACCTGTTGCTCGCCCTGCTGGATGTCCCGGCGGCGGTCGACATCCTCAAGGCTTGCGGGGCCAACCTGACGACCCTGCAGCGGGAGCTCACCGAATTCATCGACGAGACGACCCCCCGCCTGGGGGACGACGACGAGCAGGACGTGCAGCCGACCCTGGGCTTCCAGCGGGTACTGCAGCGGGCCGTATTCCACGTGCAGTCGAGCGGCCGCAAGGAAGTGACGGCGTCGAACGTGCTGGTGGCCATTTTCGGCGAGAAACAGTCGCACGCCGTGTATCTGCTGGGGCTGCAGGACGTCTCCCGGCTCGACGTCGTCAACTACATTTCCCATGGCCTCACGCGGGCCGGGGAAGAGGCGGCCGAGAAACCGGAGGCCGGCGAGGGCAATGAGCCCGAGAAAGACGTCGACGGCGACCCGCTCGAGAAGTACGCCACCAACCTGAACGCGCTGGCGGCGGACGGCAAGATCGATCCGTTGATCGGGCGGGAGCTCGAAATCGAGCGCACGGTGGAGATTCTCTGCCGGCGCCGCAAGAACAACCCGCTCTATGTCGGGGAAGCCGGGGTCGGCAAGACGGCGCTGGCCGAGGGGCTGGCGCTGATGATCGTCGAGGGCCGCGTGCCCGACGTGCTGAACGACTGCACGATCTATGCGCTCGACATGGGCACCCTGGTGGCGGGCACCAAGTACCGCGGCGATTTCGAGAAACGCCTCAAGGCGGTGCTCGGCGCGTTGCGCAAGAATCCCGGCGGGATCCTGTTCATCGACGAGATCCATACCGTGATCGGCGCCGGCGCGGCCTCGGGCGGCGTCATGGACGCCTCGAACCTGATCAAGCCGGTGCTCGCCAACGGGCAGCTGCGCTGCATCGGTTCCACGACCTACCAGGAATACCGCGGGATTTTCGAGAAGGACCACGCGCTCGCGCGGCGTTTCCAGAAGATCGACGTGCTGGAACCCAGCGTCCAGGAGACGGTGCAGATCCTCAAGGGCCTGCAGTCGCGCTTCGAGGATCACCACGGCATCAAGTACGCGGAGGAGGCGATCCAGGCCGCGGCCGACCTGTCTGCGCGCCATATCAACGACCGGCAGCTGCCGGACAAGGCCATCGACGTCATTGACGAGGCCGGGGCCAGCCTGCGGCTGCAGTCACCCGATCCGGCCAATGCCGTGGTCGAAGTGGAGCTGATCGAGAACATCGTGGCGAAGATGGCGCGGATTCCGCCGAAGAGCGTGTCGGCTTCGGACAAGGACCTGCTCAAGAACCTCGAACGCAATCTCAAGCTCGTGATCTACGGGCAGGATTCGGCGGTCGAGACGCTCTCGTCGGCGATCAAGATGGCCCGCTCCGGATTGCGTGACGAGAACAAGCCGGTCGGCAGCTTCCTGTTCGCGGGTCCGACCGGGGTCGGCAAGACGGAGGTCACCCGCCAGCTGGCCATGGCGCTGGGGATCGAGCTGGTGCGTTTCGACATGTCGGAGTACATGGAGCGGCACACCGTCTCGCGCCTCATCGGGGCGCCGCCGGGCTACGTCGGCTTCGACCAGGGCGGGCTGCTCACCGAGGCGGTCGCCAAGACCCCGCACTGCGTGCTGCTGCTCGACGAGATCGAGAAAGCCCACCCCGAGGTGTTCAACCTGCTGCTGCAGGTCATGGACCATGGCACGCTGACCGACAACAACGGGCGCAAGGCCGATTTCCGCAACGTGATCATCGTGCTGACCACCAACGCGGGCGCGCAGGAAATGAACCGCAGCAGCATCGGCTTCACGGAACAGGACCATGCGACAGACGGCATGGAAGCGATCCGCAAGCTGTTCTCACCCGAATTCCGCAATCGCCTCGACGGCATCATCGAGTTCAGCACGCTGGATCCGAAGACCATCAGCCGCGTGGTGGACAAGCTGGTGGTCGAACTGGAGGCCCAGCTGCAGGACCGGCTCGTCACGCTCGAGCTCGATGAAGAGGCGCGGGAGTGGATTGCGGCGAAAGGCTATGACCCGAAGATGGGCGCACGCCCCATGGCGCGGATCATCCAGGAGCACATCAAGCGGCCCCTCGCCGAGGAGTTGCTGTTCGGTACGCTGATCTCGGGCGGACACATCCGCGTGCGCCTGGATGCCGAGGCCGATCGGCTGGTGCTCGATACGGAGCCGCTGGAGACGCCGGAGCCGGTGGCCCAGGACTGAAACAGCGGAAGCGCGGCGTCAGCGGCCGCGGTAGACGATGCGACCTTTCGAGAGGTCGTAAGGGGTGAGCTCCACCGTGACCTTGTCGCCGGTGAGAATGCGGATGTAATGCTTGCGCATTTTTCCCGAGATATGGGCCGTCACAATGTGCCCGTTGTCCAGTTCCACCCTGAACGTGGTGTTGGGCAGGGTCTCTACGACCTTGCCTTCCATCTGAATTGCATCTTCCTTCGCCATCGTGGGGCGGATACTCCGGTGCCTTAGACCGCGCGCATTGTGCAGAAAGCCCCGGGTCTTTTCAATGACGGCCGACATTCGGGCGTGGCGGCGCTAGCTTTCCGAGGACGGCTCCGCCGATACCGCCCGTCGCTCCGGCGACCAGCTTGCGCCTTGTGCAGGGCCTTCATCGACGTTCGCGGCCAGCAGCGCGAGGAACTCGTCGCGGGGTATTTCGCGCGCGCCCATCGTGGCGAGATGCCTGGACGGCAGCTGGCAATCCATGACCCGGAAGCCGCGGCTGCGCAACTCCCCGACCAAAAAGACCATCGCGGCCTTGGACGCGTTCGCCTTGCGGCTGAACATCGACTCGGCGAAGAACGCCCGGCCCACCGCGACCCCGTAGAGCCCGCCGACCAGCTGCTCCTCGGCCCAGATCTCGACCGAATGCGCATGCCCGAGCCGATGCAGCTCGCGATAGGCGGCAATCATCTCGGGCGTGATCCAGGTCCCGACATCCGGTTCCATGGTGCGGGCGCAGCCGGCGACGACCTCGTCGAATGCGCGATCGAACGAGGCCTCGAACGGCTCCCGGGCCAGGAAGCGCTTCAAGCGCCGTGAAATGTGGAGCTCGCCGGGGAGAATCACCGCACGCGGGTCGGGACACCACCAGAGGATCGGCTGCCCGGTCTCGTACCAGGGAAAAATCCCCAGGCGGTAGGCGGCGAGGAGGCGGGCGGGTGCAAGGTCGCCGCCGGCCGCAAGCAGGCCGTTGGGCCATGACAGTGCCGACGCCGGATCCGGAAAGCGGATTTCACTTCCGGGAGGTCCGAGCCAGCGCATTCCCTGGGTCATTGGACGGCAGGATCGCGGCGGAAGGGGAGGTGCTGCCTGGCGGCTTCGATATAGGCCCTGCTGTGCGCTCGCTCGCGGGTCAGCCAGGCGTCGATGGCACGGGAAAAACCGGGATGGGCGAGCCAGTGGCCGGACCAGGTCGGTACGGGACGGAAGCCGCGACGCAGCTTGTGCTCACCCTGGGCGCCCGGCTCGAAGCGATGGCAGCCCTCGGCGAGCGCGAGTTCGATGCCCTGGTAGAAGCAGGTTTCGAAATGCAGGCTGTGGTAATCGTCGTCGCAGCCCCAGTAGCGGCCGTACAGGACGCCGCCGCCGACGAAGAAGATCGCGGCAGCCACCGGCTCGGTCCCGCGGCGCGCCACCACGACCCGGACGGACTCGGGCATGTCGGCGAAGATCCCGGCCCAGAACGCCGGCGGAAAATACGGCTCCATCCCTCGGCGCAGGAAGCTGGAGGCATAGAAACGGTAGAGCTCGTGGAACAGCGCATCGCCGATTTCGTCGCCCGACAACCATTCGAAGCGGATGCCCTGTTCGGCGACGCGGCGCCGCTCACGACGGAATTTCTTACGTTTCTCGGCCGTCAGGGCGCCGAGGAATCCCTCGAAATCCCCGTAGCCCTCGTCGAACCAGTGGAACTGGCAATCCTGGCGCAGGCTGAGGCCGGCCGCGTGCAGGAGCGGCAGCTGGTCCTGCTCCGGCAACAGCATGTGGAGCGAGGACGCTTCAGCATGCTCGGCCAGTTCCCGCGCGGCGCCGAGCAGCGTCGCCCCGGCAGTCGCCAGGTCCATGCCGGGAACGGCGAGGACCCGTGCACCCGGCACCGGGGTGAACGGCACGGCGGCGACCAGCTTGGGGTAATAGGGCACGCCCGCCTGGCGGTAGGCGTCGGCCCAGGCGAAGTCGAAGACGAATTCGCCCCAGGAGTGCGCTTTCAGGTAAAGCGGCAGGGCCGCGAGTACTTGCCCGGCGTCCTCGATGACCAGGTGTCTCGGCAGCCAGCCGCTGGCCTCGCAGGCGGCGCCGCTGCGTTCCAGTCCTTCCAGGTAAGCCCATTCCAGGAAGGGGTTGCCGCCGCGCGCGAGCCCGTCCCACGAGGACCGCGGGATCTCCGCCAGCGAAGACAGTACTCGCACGGTCATGCTCAGCGACCTCAGACAGCGGCGGCGGCGCGCGTCTCCGTGACCTCGGCGGCCGATTCCAGCCACCGTTCGGCATCCAGCGCGGCCATGCAGCCCGAACCGGCCGAGGTGATGGCCTGGCGGTAGACCGGGTCGGACACGTCGCCGGCGGCGAACACGCCCGGCACGCTGGTCGCGGTGGCGTTGCCGTGGCTGCCGCCCGTGACCTTGATGTAACCCTGTTCCATGTCCAGCTGTCCGGCGAACATCCCGGTGTTGGGCGTGTGGCCGATGGCGACGAACATGCCGGTGACCTCGAGGTCGCGGGTTTCTCCGGCCTGCGCAGTGCTGCGCAACCGGACGCCCGTGAGGCCGCTGTCGTCACCGAGCACTTCGTCCACCACATGGTTCCAGACGATCGTCACGTTGCCGTTGGGCGCGGCTTTCGCAAAAAGTTTTTGCTGCATGATTTTTTCCGCCCGCAGCGCGTCCCGCCGGTGAACCAGGGTCACGTGCGAGGCGATGTTGGACAGGTAGAGCGCTTCCTCGACAGCCGTGTTGCCGCCGCCGATCACCGCGACGGGCTGGCCGCGGTAAAAAAAGCCGTCGCAGGTCGCGCAGGCGGATACGCCGCGTCCCTTGTACTGCTCCTCCGAAGGCAGGCCGAGATAAAGCGCGGTGGCGCCCGTGGCGATGATCAGCGCATCGCAGGTGTAGCTGCCGCTGCCGCCTTCCAGAAGAAAGGGGCGGCGCCCCAGATCGACGGCGTGGACATGGTCGAGAATGATCTCGGTGTCGAAGCGCTCGGCATGACGGCGCATCCGCTCCATCAGCTCCGGGCCCTGCACGCCGACGTCGTCTCCGGGCCAGTTGTCGACGTCGGTGGTGGTCATCAACTGGCCGCCCTGCTCGACGCCGGTGACGAGGACCGGCTTGAGATTGGCACGTGCAGCGTAGACCGCGGCACTGTAGCCCGCGGGACCGGAACCAAGGATCAGCACGCGGCAGTGCTTGGGGTCGCTCATGTATAATTCCGCCGATTAGTGTTTCCCCTATGTTATGAGAAGCGGCTGGCTCCGGCAAAGCGCGACGGAGCGGTCGGGTCGGCACTTTCCCCCAGGAGTCATCATGCGTATCGGCGTCCCCCGCGAGATCAAGGCCCTCGAGGGCCGGGTAGGCCTCATCCCGTCCGCCTGCGCCGAACTGGTGCGGGCCGGCCACGAAGTTTTCATCGAGACTTCCGCCGGCGCGAAGAGCGGCTATCCGGACGAGGCCTTCGTCGCGGTGGGCGCCGAGATCGTCGCGGACGCGGCGGCGGTTTACGGCCGGGGAGAAATGATCGTCAAGGTCAAGGAGCCGGTCGAGGGCGACCTCGCGCACCTCCGCGCGGAGCACCTGTTGTTCTGCTACCTGCACCTCGCGGCCCTGCCGGAGCTGACCCGCCGGCTGTGCGAAATCGGCTGCACCGCCGTGGCGTTCGAGACCGTCGAGGACGAGCGCGGCCGGCTGCCGCTGCTGGCGCCGATGAGCGATATCGCCGGACGCCTGTCGATGCAGGTGGCGACCCAGTTGCTGCACCAGCCCCAGGGCGGCAAGGGCATCCTGCTCGGCGGCGTCCCGGCGGCGAAACGCGGCAAGGCCGTGATCCTCGGCGGGGGCGTGGCGGGGAGTAACGCCGCGATCATCGCCGCCGGGCTCGGCGCGGAAGTCATCGTGTTCGACATGGACCGCGACAAGCTCGTCGCCGCCCGCGCGATCGGTCCCAACGTCACGGGCTTGTATCCGCACTCCGCCGACGTGGCCCAGGCGGTGGCCGACGCCGACGTCGTGATCGGCTCGGTGCTGGTCACCGGCGAGCGCGCGCCGCACGTCGTCACTGAAGAGATGGTCCGGGCCATGCAGCCCGGCAGCGTGGTCGCCGATATCTCGGTGGACCAGGGCGGCTGCATCGAAACCACGCGGCCGACGACCTGGACCGATCCCACATACGTCACGCACGGCGTGGTGCATTTCACGGTCACCAACATGCCGGGCGCCGTGCCGCGGACCTCGTCGCAGGCCTTGTCGGCGGCGATCGCGCCCTATGCGATGCGCCTCGCGGCGGGTGACTGGGAGGAGGTCCCGTCGCTGAAAAAGGGCGTCAATGTTGCCGGCGGGCAGGTTGTACATCCTGCGTTATTGAAGTAGCTTTGGCATTTAAAACATTGACTTGGGATTCTAACTTCGCGTGGATTCTTTAATTGGCTAAGGCGAGCGAGAGCAAGCCGCGCATCACCGGGCTGCCCGTCGGCCGGGCGGTCCGGGAGGGCGTGCTGTGGATCGGCTGGGCGCTGGCGCTCATCCTGCTGTGGGCGCTCGCCAGTTATGACCCCGGCGATGCGGGCTTCGCCTCCACCGGCGCGGGCGGCGACGTGAACAATGCCGCGGGCCCGGTCGGGGCGTGGATCTCCAGTTTTCTCTACGTGCTGTTCGGCCATGCGGCCTACCTTTTCCCGGTGCTGCTGGCGGCGACCGGCTGGCTGGCGTTGCGTACCCGGACCGAGAACGCGGCGCCGCCGGGGCGCGTCTTCGGGCTGCGGATCGCGGGCTTTTTCGTCATGCTGGCGACGAGCTGCGGCCTCGCGAGCCTGCATTTCGCCGGCCAGGGGCTGCCGGAGACCGCCGGCGGCATCGTGGGCCAGCTTACGGGCTTCGGCCTGCAGTCCGTGCTGAGCTTCCTCGGGGCGACCCTGCTGCTGCTGGCGCTCTGGCTGGCCGGCGTGTCGTTGTTCCTCGGCGTCTCCTGGCTCGCGGTGATGGACCGCGTCGGGCGGCTCACGCTCGCGGCCGTCGGTACGGTCCAGCGCGCCGTGGAGACCGTGCGCGACGGCATCGCCGGCCGCAAGGCGGCGCAGGCGCGGCAGGAATCGGTGGAGCGGCGCAAGCAGAGCGTGGTGCGCAAGGCGCCGCCCCGCATCGAGCCGGTGATCCCGCCGGTCGAGCGCAGCGAACGTGTCGAGAAGGAGCGCCAGGCGCCCCTGTTCGGTACGCCCACGCCCGGCGAGATTCCCCCGCTGGGGCTGCTCGACGATGCCGCCCCCAAGGTCGGCGGCTATTCCGATGATGCGCTCGAGGCCATGTCGCGCCTCGTCGAACTGAAGCTGCGCGACTTCGGCGTCGAGGTCGAGGTCGTGGCCGTGCATCCCGGTCCCGTCGTGACCCGCTTCGAGCTGTCGCCCGCGCCGGGCGTCAAGGTCAGCCAGATCAGCAACCTCGCCAAGGACCTGGCGAGGGCGTTGTCCGCCATCGCCGTGCGGGTGGTGGAGGTGATTCCCGGCAAGCCGACCGTCGGGCTCGAGATTCCGAACGAGTCGCGCGAGCTGGTGACGCTGGGGGAGATCCTCGCCTCGCGCGCCTACGACGAGATGAAGTCGCCGCTGGCGCTCGCGCTCGGCAAGGATATCGGCGGCCTGCCGATCGTCGCGGACCTGGCGCGCATGCCCCACCTGCTGATCGCCGGCACGACCGGCTCGGGCAAGTCCGTCGCGATCAACGCGATGGTGCTGTCGCTGCTGTACAAGGCGCCGCCGGACCAGGTGCGCGTGATCATGGTCGATCCCAAGATGCTCGAGCTGTCGGTGTACGAGGGCATCCCCCACCTGCTGGCGCCGGTCGTGACCGACATGAAGGAGGCCGCCAATGCCCTGCGCTGGTGCGTGGCGGAGATGGAGCGGCGCTACCGGCTGATGGCCGCGCTCGGCGTGCGCAACATCGGCGGCTTCAACCGCAAGCTGAAAGAGGCCGAACAGCGCGGCGAGCGGCTTCGCGATCCCTTCTTCAAGCCCGAGGAGCACATCGAAGGCGCGGAGGCGCCGTTCCTCGAGCCGCTGCCTTACATCGTGGTCGTGGTCGACGAGCTGGCCGACATGATGATGGTGGTGGGGAAGAAGGTCGAGGAACTGATCGCCCGCCTCGCGCAGAAGGCCCGGGCCTCGGGGATCCATCTGATCCTCGCCACCCAGCGGCCGTCGGTCGACGTGATCACCGGGCTGATCAAGGCCAATATCCCGTCACGCATCGCCTTCCAGGTCTCGGCGAAAGTGGATTCGCGGACCATCCTCGACCAGATGGGTGCGGAGAGCCTGCTCGGGCACGGCGACATGTTGTTCCTCCCCCCGGGCACGGGCGTGCCGCAGCGCGTGCACGGCGCGTTCGTCTCGGACGCCGAGGTGCACCGGGTGGTCAAGCATCTCAAGGCGGCCGGCGCGCCCGTCTACCTCGACGAGGTCCTGGAGGGGCCGTCACAGCCGATCCCGGGCCTGTCGGCACAGGCCGGCGGCGGCGGCGGAGAGGACGGCGAAGAGGACGCCTTGTACGACGAGGCGGTGCGTATCGTCACCGAGACCCGCAAGGCCTCGATCTCCGGCGTGCAGCGTCGCCTCAAGATCGGTTACAACCGCGCGGCCCGCCTCGTCGAGACCATGGAGGAGGCCGGCCTGGTCGGTCCCCTGCAGTCGAACGGCAGCCGCGAAGTGCTGGCGCCGCCGCCACCGCGCGACTGAGCGGGAATTTTCCCTTCCGCTCGGCTGTCCAACCCGGAGTGTCCTTTATGCAACGCACATTGATCGCGATCGCCCTGCTGGCCTGGGCCGCGCTAACGGGTCCCGGCCCGAGCGCCCACGCGCAGCAGGCGGACGATCCGGCCGAGGGGACGGCGCCCGCCCAGTTGCGTGCTTTTCTCGCGAACACCGTCACGTTCGAAGCGGGCTTCAGCCAGGTGCTGCTCGAGGCGGACAGCGGGCGGAGCCAGGTTAGCGAAGGGCGCTTCTACCTGCACCGGCCGGAGCGATTCCGTTGGGACTACACCCGCCCGGCGCCGCAACTGGTGGTCGCGGACGGCGAGCACCTGTGGCTGTTCGATCCGGATCTCGAACAGGTGACGGTGCGGCGGCTCGACGACGGGCTGTCGGCGACGCCCGCGATGCTCCTGTCGGGCACGGGCGAGCTGGAGGACTCCTTCCGGATCGGTGCGGCCTACCAGGAGGACGGGTTCGACTGGGTGGAGCTCGCCCCGCGCTCCGAGGGCGCGGATTTCGGCGGCGTGCGCGTCGGCTTCGCCGACGGGACGCTGGCGACGATGGAACTGCTCGATGCGCTGGGCCAGACCACGGTGATCCGCTTCAGCGACGTGGTGGTGAACGGCCCGCTCGATCCGGCGCTGTTCGTGTTCACGCCGCCGCCCGGAGCCGATGTCATCCGCGACGATGGATTCTGAGACGTTGCCGCGTTATCGCCCCCTCTGGCTGGCGCTCGGCTGGCTGATGTTACTCACCGTGGCCGTCGGGAGTCTCGTCCCGTCCGTGCCCGCGGCCGCAGCGCAGGTCTCCGACAAGCTCATGCACTTTCTCGCTTACGCGGCGCTGGCCTTTGTTTTTGTTGGTGCTTCGGGGCGCAGGAAATGGCCGCGTTTCGTCCTTGGCCTGCTGCTCCTCGGGGCCGCCATCGAGCTCGCGCAGGGCCTGCTGGTCGCCTCGAGGGCGAGCGAATGGCTGGACATGGCCGCCAACGCGGGCGGCGTGGCCGCGGGCACCCTGGCGGCGCTGGCGATCCCGGGCAACTGGTGCCGCCACGTGGAACGGCGGCTCGGGTTCGACGGGCAGGGCGCGTGACCGACGGGACGGATCCCCGCCCGCTCGCCGATCGGATGCGGCCCCGCACGCTGGAGGCCTTCGCCGGGCAGGGGCACCTGGTCGATGCCGGAGCGCCGCTGGCCCGGGCGGTGTCCGGCGCCGGCCTGCACTCCATGGTCCTCTGGGGTCCCCCGGGCAGCGGCAAGACGACGCTCGCACGCCTCATCGCCGGCAAGTACGACGCGGAGTTCATCGCGCTGTCCGCGGTGCTCGCCGGCGTGAAAGATGTCAGGGCCGCGGTCGAGCGCGCCCAAGCCGTCCGCGCCGAGGGCCGCGGAACCGTCCTGTTTCTCGACGAGGTGCATCGCTTCAACAAGGCGCAGCAGGATGCGTTCCTGCCGTGGGTGGAGGACGGCACGCTGACCTTCATCGGCGCCACGACCGAGAATCCGAGTTTCGAGCTGAACAGCGCCCTGTTGTCCCGGGCGCGCGTCTACGTGCTGAAGGCGCTGTCCCGCGACGCGCTGCTGGAGATCATGCAACAGGCGCTGGCCGATCCCGAGCGGGGCCTCGGCGGCCGTGCGCCGGCATTGCCGCGCGAGCAACTGGAGGCGCTGGCGGACGCCGCCGACGGGGACGCGCGGCGCGCCCTGAACCTGCTCGAGCTGGCCGCCGACCTGGCGGAGGCCGGGCCGGACGGGGTACGGCACCTCGACGAGGCGACTTTCGCCGGGCTGGTCAGCGGCGGGCATCGGCGCTTCGACAAGCGCGGCGAGGCGTTCTACGACCAGATCTCGGCGCTGCACAAGGCGGTGCGCGGCACCGATCCCGATGCCGCGCTGTACTGGCTCGCGCGCATGCTGGACGGCGGCTGCGATCCTGCCTACCTGGCGCGGCGCATCCTGCGGATGGCCAGCGAGGATATCGGCAATGCGGATCCACGCGGCCTGGCGCTGGCGCTCGATGCCTGGAACGCCTACGACCGGCTCGGCAGCCCCGAGGGCGAGCTGGCGCTGGCGCAGGCCGTGGCGTACCTGGCGTGCGCGCCCAAGAGCAACGCGGTGTACCGGGCCTTCGGTGCGGCGCAGGCGGATGCGGTGAAGCTGGGCTCCCTGCCCGTGCCGCTGCACCTGCGCAACGCGCCGACGCGGCTCATGAAGGGGCTCGGTTACGGCCGCGAATATCGTTACGCTCATGACGAGACGGACGGTTACGCGGCGGGCGAGGACTACTTCCCCGAAGAAATGACGCCGCGTCGGTATTATGATCCGCCGCCAAGGGGGCTCGAGCTCCGGATCGGCGAGAAGCTGGCCGAACTCAGGGCGCGGCCCGCCACGACCCGGCGCCGGCCCGGCGACGCCGACAACGACAAGGACTGACATGCTCGACCCGAAATTGCTGAGGAACGACCTCGAGGGCACGGCCGCCGCCCTGCTGCGGCGTGGCTACCGCCTGGACACCACGGTTTTCGCCGCGCTGGAAGCGGAACGCAAGGCCCTGCAGGTGCGCACCGACGAGTTGCGCAACGAGCGCAACATGCGTTCGAAGGCGATCGGCCGGGCCAAGGGCGCGGGCGAGGATGTGGCGCCGTTGCTGGCGGAGGTCGCGGACCTCGGGGAGCGGCTCAAGGCGGCCGAGGAAGGCCTCGCCGTCATCCAGGAAAAGCTCGACGCTGCGCTCCTCGACATGCCGAACCTGCTGGATCCGAGCGTGCCCGACGGCGCCGACGAGTCGGCCAACGTCGAGGTGCGCCGCTGGGGCACGCCGCGCGAGTTCGAGTTCACGCCGCGCGATCACGTGGACCTGGGACTGCTCGATTTCGAAGCCGCGGCGAAGATCTCCGGCGCGCGCTTCGTCGTGATGCGCGGCGCGCTGGCGCGCCTGCACCGCGCCCTGATCCAGTTCATGCTGGATCTGCACACGCGCGAGCACGGCTACACCGAGATCTACGCCCCCTACATCGTCAACGCGCAGAGCCTGCTCGGCACCGGGCAGTTGCCCAAGTTTCGCGCCGACCTGTTCGCTCTCGAGGGGGAGCAGGAGTTCTACCTGATTCCGACCGCCGAAGTGCCGGTGACCAACCTGGTGCGCGACGAGATCCTGCCTGCCGACGCGCTGCCGCTGCGCATGACCGGGCACACGCCGTGCTTCCGCTCGGAGGCGGGCAGCTATGGCAAGGACACGCGGGGCATGATCCGCCAGCACCAGTTCGAGAAAGTGGAGCTGGTGCAGGCGACCCGCCCGGCGGACTCGATGGCGGCGCTCGAGGAACTGACCGGCCACGCCGAGCAGGTCCTGCAGCGCCTCGGGCTGCCTTACCGGGTGGTCCTGCTGTGCAGCGGCGACACAGGACAGGCGGCGGTGAAGACTTACGACCTCGAGGTCTGGCTGCCCGGACAGCAGAACTACCGGGAGATCTCCTCGTGCTCCAACTGCGGCGACTACCAGGCGCGGCGCATGTTGGCGCGGTGGCGGAATCCGGAGACCGGCAAGCCGGAGTTGCTGCACACCCTGAACGGTTCGGGCGTGGCCGCGGGGCGGGCGCTGGTGGCGATCCTTGAGAACTACCAGCAGGCGGACGGCTCGGTCACGGTGCCCGAGGCGTTGCGCCCGTGGATGGGCGGCGCCGAGGTCATCGGCCCCGCCTGAGCGCATTTTTGGCCGGGTTCAAGTGCCGAAAACCACCGGTTGTCCCCGGATATGTGCCACTCGTCGGAAATCCCGTGAACTCGCTTGCGGGCTTCCCTAGGATCACGCTCATGAAACGAGTCCGCGGATTTACCCTGATCGAACTGATGATCACGCTGTTGCTGGCGGCGATCATATTGTCGCTGGGCGTACCCGGCTTTCGCGATATCGTGCTCAACAATCGCGCCGCGACCCAGTCGAACGAACTCGTCACCGCGCTGAACCTGGCGCGCAGCGAGGCGGTCAAGCGTGGCGCGCGAGTTTCGATGTGCCCATCGACCGACCAGGCGAGCTGCACCGGCGGCACGCAATGGGAAGATGGCTGGATCGTGTTCCTCGACTCGGGCGGGGCGGGCGCACCCGTGGTGGACGGAGCGCCGATCCGGGCCTGGCGCGGGCTGGCGGGCAACGCGACCCTGACCGGCCCCGCGAACGTAAGGTTCCAGCCCCTGGGTGACGTGATGGCGGCAGGGGGTTTCCAACACCGGATGCCGAACTGCGGCGAAGACCAGGGACGCGATGTGGCCGTCAACATGGCGGGTCGCGCCCTCGTGACGAGAGTGGATTGCCTATGAACGACGGACGCGGATCTTTCTCTGCGATGGCCTGCCGCGGCGCCAGGCGGCAGGGCGGCTTCACCATGATCGAGGTGCTGGTCGCCGTGCTCGTGCTGTCAATCGGCCTGATCGGGCTCGCCAGCCTGCAGGGTGTTTCGCTGCAGTTCAACAACAGCGCGTACCTGCGTTCCCAGGCGACCAACCTGGCTTATGACATGGCGGACCGGGTGCGCGCCAACCGGGAAGCCGCCTTGGTGGCCGGCGCCTACAACATCACTGCAGGCGCGGCGATCCCGGCGGCCGGCACGCTGCCGGAGACCGACCTGAATGAATGGCGTACGGCGCTGCAGGACAGCCTGCCGTCGGGCACGGGAGAAGTCCTCGTCGCCGGACGCAACCTGACCGTCGTGGTGTGCTGGGACGATACGCGCGGCGAGGGCGTCGCGGGCGCCCCGGCCGAATGCACCGCGGACGGGCTAAACCTCATGGGCTTCCGCTTCGAGACGCAGCTGTGATGATGGCGATGAACCCCTTTGGTACGACGCGCCGCCAGGGCGGCCTGACGCTGGTGGAGATCCTGGTCGCACTGGTGGTCAGCCTGATCCTCATCGCCGGGGTGATCCAGATCTTCGTCGGCACGCAGCAGACCTATCGTTTCCAGGATGCGCTGGCGCGCGTGCAGGAAAACGGCCGCTATGCCATCGAGGTGATCAGCCGCGACGCGCGGATCGCGGGCTACGCGGGTTGCACCAGCCTGATCAGCGTGACGCCGCGCGTGATCGCACCGGTGGCCGTCGCCTATTCCGTAGACAATTACATCAATGACGTGCCGGCGGCCGGCCCGGCCCTCGGCGCGGTCGCAGGCACCGATGTTCTGACGTTGCGGATGCTCTCGCCAAATGCGACACGGGTCGCCGTGGACATGGGCAGCGCCGCCGACGTGGTCAGCCTGGATGCGAATCCCGACGGCCTTGCGCTGAACGACATCGTGGGCATCGCCGATTGCAATAACGTCGACCTGTTCCGCGTCAATGGCGTCGGTGCGGGGCCTGCGTTGACGCCGCATGCACCGCTCACCAAGGCCTATCTCGAGGGAACGGTCGTCAGCCGTTTCCGCGAGGTGTCCTATTACATCCGTGCTGGCGCCAGTGGCGACCCGGCGCTCTGGCGCCGCGAATTCGGGGCCGCCGTGCTGGACCAGGAACTGGTCGACGGCGTCGAGGACCTGTGGATCCGCTATGGCGTGGATCTCGACAACAACGGCGCGCCGGACGCCTACGTCGATGCTGCGGCGGTGGCCGACTGGAACCTGGTGCGCAGCCTGCGGATCAGCCTGCTGCTGGTCAGCAACGAGGACAACGTGACGGGCGGTCCGCAGCCGGTCAACTTCCGTGGTGTGGCCGTGGCGGTGGGCGACAACCGCTATCGGCAGGTGCTGACGACCACCGTCGGGCTCCGCAACCGGCTTCCCTGAGGATCAAGATCGATGACATGCAACAGCCAAGTTTTCGCGACCCGGCGCAGCCAGCGCGGCTCCGCGTTGGCGATCGCACTCATTTTCCTGCTGCTGATGACGCTGCTCGGCGTCTCGGCCATGCAGGGCAGCAACATGCAGGAACGCATGGCGGGCAACCTGCGTGACCGGAACATGGCGTTCCAGTCGGCGGAGGCGGCGCTGCGCGCCGGCGAAACATGGCTGTTGACGCTCGGCAACCAGGTCATCGCCGATGGCAATACGCTGTTGCCGGATCCGCTTGCGTGGGATGGCACCGTCGCTACCGGGGGGCTGCCGACCGGGACCGTCGCGGGACTGGACGGCCAGCTAGCGTCGGAACCCGAGTTCTATGTGGGGCCGCCGAGCCTGCGACGCGTGGGGATCCAGCTGCCACCGGATTTCCGCCGCATCTATCCCGTGACCGCGCGGGGCGCGGGCGGCAGTGACGGCGCGATCGTCGTGCTGCAATCCACCTTCGAGCCGCCGCAATGATGCGTCCCGGCCGAGTCGAGCCTGGTCCCGGCGCGCTGCCGATGCCGAGGAGTATCGTGATGAGTCTGTCGAACCCGATCCGTTCAATGAAACGACGCGCGCAGCATTTCGGCGCGGCCTTCATGTTCTCGTTGCTCACTTTCAGCTCGGCCCACGCGGTACCCGTAGCCGACTCGCCGTTGTTCGTGCTGCCGCCGGTGCCGCCGGCGCTGTTGCTGGCGGTCGATGACTCGGGTTCGATGGACGGCGAGATCCTGATGCGCGCCAACGACGGTGCGGCCTGGTGGCATACCGGCGACGAGTCCTTCACGGGTCGTAACCAGAGCGACGCAGTGGAAGCCGGGGTCATTAATTTCAATATCGGCGGTGGCGCCAACCGGACCTGGAAAAAGTTCACCTACCTGTTCCCCAACGGCACTGGAATCACCGACGGGCGGCGTCAGTACGCCGACAATAACAATGACCATTACGCCGTGCCGCCGATTGGCCAGTTCGCCTATGTCCGTTCCCCCGAATACAACTTCTCCTATTTCGATCCGGCCACGACGTATGATCCGTGGCCCGATCTCGGCAGCTACACCTTCGCGAACCAGGATCCGACCAACGCGCAGACCGACCCGGTCCGTGGCACCGCAAGGTTCAACCTGACGGTCGATCGCCGTGAGCGAGCCAACAATCATGTATTCCGCGGTTTCGACGGCATGGTGATCCCGGCCGGCACGGTGATGTGGAATGGAGTCGACTGGGTGCCCACGCCTGCGGACGAGACGATTGCGGCTGGGGACGATGACAGCGGCGGCATCGGCCTGCCGATCAGCTATTTCCCCGCCACTTTTTTCCTGCCCGAGTCAACGCCGTTGCCCGCGGGTTACGGCTACGATCCGGCCCGCATGCCGGGCGGCGCCGATGTCGTCATCGATGGTCAGGGACCGGACGGCACGCCGCTGGTGCGTTATGAAATCCGGCCCCACCACTTCGTGACGCCGGAGGCCTACGATGCGGCCATCCAGAACTTTGCCAACTGGTTCACCTACTACCGCAAGCGCCACCTGGCCTCGCGCGGCGCCATCGGCGTGGCTTTCCAGGACTTGAATGCTTTTCGCGTCGGCTCATACCGGATCAACAACCGGATTAACGTGCCGATGCGTGACCTGTCGGTCGGAAGCGAGCGGGACGCGTTTTTCAACGAGGTCTATTTCGACTATCTCGGCACCGGCGGCACCCCGAACAAGCAGGCGGTGAACCACATGCGCGGCCAGTTCGCGCGCACCGGTACCAGCGCCCCCATCCTCGAGTCCTGCCAGCTGAATTTCGGCGTACTCTTCACCGACGGTTATTCGAATCCGTGGAACCCGGGCGTCGGCAATCGCGACGGCATCATGGGCTCGCCATTCGCGGACGGGGTGTCGAACACCATGGCCGACATCGCGGCGGCCCTGTACCTCGACAACCCGCGGCCCGACCTGCCGACGGGAGAGGTGCCCCTGGCGGCGGCCTGCAGCGGCGACGATCCGCATCCCTCGCTGGACTGCAACCCGGACCTGCATGTCAACCTGTATGCCGTGACGCTCGGTGCGCCGGGCACGGTGTTCAGGATCGACGAGGCGGCCACGGAAGATCCCTACGCGAATCCGCCGACCTGGCCCACCAGTTTCCCGCAGCGCAATCCCACCAACGTGGACGACCTGTGGCACGCCACGTTGAACGGTCGCGGCGTGATGCTGGACGTCAACGTCCCGGCCCAGCTCGGGGTGCGCTTTGCGGAGATTCTTGCGGCGATCGGCGCGCGTCTCGACACGAGCGCGACCTCTGCGGCCACCAGCTCCGCAGTGCTGCAGACGGACACGTTGCTGTACACGGCCGGTTTCCGCAGCGGCGACTGGTCGGGACGGCTCGACGCGCGCAACGTCAAGGACGACGGCACGCTCGGCGGGTTCGCCTGGGACGCTGAGGAACGGCTGGTGCTCAAGGGACACGCCGCACGCAATATCGTCACCGTGAAGGATTCGACGGGCGAAGGGGTGCCCTTCCTCTTCTCTAATCTCAGCGCGACTCAGCAGGACGCCTTGAGCCACGACACGGGCAACGTCAACGACGGGCTCGGCAGTGCCCGCGTGGACTGGCTGCGCGGCAAGGAATCCACGACGTTCCGCGATCGCTCAAACTCCGGCTCGCCGAGGTTGCTGGGTGATATCGTCAATTCGAACCCGAAATTCGAGGCCGGTGTGCTTTACGTCGGCGCCAACGACGGGATGCTGCACGCGTTCGATGCGGAAACAGGAGACGAGTTGTTCGCCTACGTGCCCAGCGAGCTCCTCGCGCCGGAACCCGGCAACGATTTCTCGCCGCTCGTACGTCTGACGGACCCCAATTACACCCACCGCTACTACGTCGATGGCACGGTGACGGTCGCCGACCTGTCGATCTACGGCATCGACCAGACCGTGCTCGTCGGCGGGATGGGGGCCGGGGGGCGGACGGTGTTTGCGCTCGACGTGACGGAGCCGGGAAGCTTCGACGCGGGCGACATCATGTGGGAGTTCACGCACCCCGAGCTCGGCGAGAACGTCGGTCCGCCGGCGATCGTCAGGATGAAAGACGGCACCCTCGCCGCGGTGTTCGGTAACGGCTACAACGGGGCCAGCGATCGCGCGATGTTGTTCATCGTCAACCTGGAGACTGGCAGCCTGATCCAGGTGATCGACACGCCGCATGCCGGGCCCAATGGCCTCGCGGCCCCCGCGGTCACGGACTGGCCGGCGAGCAATCTCGTCGCCAACCGGATCTACGCGGGTGATCTCGAGGGCAACCTCTGGCGTTTCGACGTCTCCGGCGAGCCGTCCACCTGGGCCACGAGTGTCACGTCGATCTTCACGGCGACAGACGCCGGCGGGATCCGCCAGCCGATCACGACGAGCCCGGTGGTGGCCCTCAATCCGGCCAACAGCGCCGAGGTCGTCGTGTCTTTCGGTACGGGGAGCTATTTCCGGACGACGGACCAGGGCATGACCCAGGTGCAGAGCCTGTACGGCGTGCTCGATACCGTCAGCGGCGTCTCGGGCGTCACCCGCACGCAGCTCCTGGAGCAGACCATCGATTCCCAGTCCGTCGAGACCTTCGGCGGCGAGGTGGTGAATGTCCGGGTGGTCTCCGAAAACCCGATCGATCCGCTGGTCCACAAGGGCTGGCGGCTGGATCTCGACCAGGAGGCCGGCGAGCGCGTCATCACCGATGCCACGTTCCCGACCGGCCCGCTGCAGCGGCGGGTGCGTTTCAGCACGCTGATCCCCGACGAGAACCCCTGTGGTTCCGGCCGGCGCGGCTTCCTGATCGACGTGGACCTGATCACCGGCGGGCGCACCGACTTCAGCGTCTTCGATCTGAATCGTGACGGGCTCTACGACGGCGACGACATGACGACCGACGGACCCGTGTCAGGTGTCGAGTGGGGCCAGGGCGAGCGCCCGACCGTGCTGACACCTGCGGACAGTTCGGGCGATCCGCCGGAGTTCCTCTACACGGGTGAGGGCGAATTCATCAAGGGTCTCGGCGAGGAAGGCCTCGGCGGACGCCAGTCATGGCAGCAGCTGCGATGATACAGCGGCAGTGGAGGAGCGACGTGTCCAAGTCATTCGAATCGTCTGCGGCTGAGTCGCGGGCCGGTGGCGGCGTCGCCGTGCCCCACCCGCGATCCAGGCCGGAACTCGGCTTCACGCTCATCGAGGTGATGATCGTGGTGGTGATCATCGGCATCCTCGCAACGATCGCCTATCCCGCCTACACCGAGCAGGTCCGCCAGGCGCGGCGTGCCGACGCCACCAGCGGCCTGTTGAACGTGGCGCAGCAGCTGGAACGCTGCTTCACGCAGTTCAATGCCTATAACAATGCGGCATGTAACGTTCCGGCGACCTCGCCGGAAGGCCATTACGACATCGCCGCCAACTTCCCCGCGGCCAACCAGTTCACCCTGGTCGCGACCCCTGCGGCCGGCAGCCCGCAGGCATCGGACGCGCGCTGCACGTCGTTCACGCTCACGCAGGCCGGGGTGCAGACCGCGGAAGGTACGCTTGGGAACGACTGCTGGCGGCGTTGAGGTACGAGGCGACGCTCTGCAGGCGCCGGGCGGCGACTGGGTCGGGTGTCAGCCGCCTGCCGCGGAGGCATCGCGCGTTCGCGCCGCCATCGCCAGCAGCCCTGCTACGGTCAACGAGTCGGTGATCCGGCCGTCGAGCGCGGCGGCGACGGCGTCCTCCAGCGGCGTGGTGATGACCCACAACTCCTCGCTGGCTTCGGGCGCCATGGCGCCTTCGTGCAGGTCACGCGCGAGGAACACCGCCCCCGCTTCGTCTGTCACGGAGTTCGACAGGTGCACCAGCGGCAATAGCGGTTCCCAGTAATCCGCGGACAGTCCCGTTTCTTCCTTGAGTTCCTTCTTCGCGCCATCCAGCAGCGTCATTTCCGGCGGCACGCCGCCCATCGGCAGTTCCCAGGAGAACTCGCCGGTCGCATAGCGGTGTTGTCCCACCAGCCAGACCCGGCCGTCAGGTTCGAGCGGCAGGATGCCCACCGCGCGGTTGCGAAACGACACGATGCCGTAGTCGAAATGCCGGTCGGCGCGACGATTCCAGGCCTGGTCCTCGAAGATGCAGAAGAACGGGTTCGCGAAACGTTCGAGACGCGTGTCGCGGCGCCACGGCGTCTCGGCCAGCGGAGACCCGTCGGGCCGCGCAGCGGGCGCGTGCTTGAGTTCCTTGCGTTTAAAGCCGTGCATGGCAGACCCATCTCCAGGACAAAAAAAGGCGGCGGACACGCAGTGCGTCCGCCGCCCGTCATTATGCCGTAAACGGGAGCGCTTACTCGTCGCCGCCGAATACCCCGAGCAGGTGCAGCAGGCTCGTGAACAGGTTGTAGATGCTCACGTACAACGTGACCGTGGCCATGATGTAGTTCGTCTCGCCGCCGCGCACGATCTCGCTGGTCTGGTAGAGGATCAGTCCGCCCATGGCCAGCACGAACATCCCGGACACGGCCAGGGAGAGCGTCGGCATGTTGAACAGCAGCGCGACGATGCCGAGGATGAAGGCGCCGAGAATGCCCACGAGGAGGAAGCCTCCCATGAAGCTGAAGTCCCGCTTGCTCTTGATGGCGTAGGCGGACAGCCCGACGAACACCGCGCCCGTGGTGCCCAGGGCGGTCATCACCACCTCGTTGCCATTGGGCAGCATGGTCAGGTACAGGCTGATGATCGGCCCGAGGGTGAGGCCCATGAACCCCGTGAGGGCGAACACGAACAACAGGCCCATGGCGCTGTTGCGGGTTTTCATGGTCGCGAACAACAGGCCGAAGTAGCCCGCCAGGACGATGAAGGGATTGAGCGGCGGCATGCCGGTGACCATCGCGACCCCGGCTGCGGCAGCGCTGAACCACAGCGTGGCGGCCAGCAGCAGGTAGGTGTTCTTCAGAACCTTGCTGGTGTCCTCGACACCCGCATGGACGGTGCCGGCGACGCCGGGATAGGCTGAACGGACTGGTTGCATGGACGATCGACCTCCAAAGCTGGGGATTCAAAGAAACTCCAGCGTATCATGACCGACGGTTTGGAACTAAGTTCCATTTGACAGTAATTCGGGAGAACGCGATGCGCCTGACTTTGATGCCTCTGTTGTTGTTGGGCGCCGGCCTCCAGTTGGCGCCGGCCGCGAGCCATGCCGGGCCGGCAGACGAGTACTGGGCAAACCTGTCCAGCCTGTGCGGCAAGGCGTTCGCCGGTGAACTGGTCCTGGAACCGGAGGGCGAGGACAGCTTCGCGGACCAGGCGCTGGTCATGCATGTGCGCGAGTGTTCGGACACGCAGATCCGCATCCCCTTCGTGGTCGGCGGAGACCTTTCCCGGACGTGGGTGCTGACGCGGGTCGGCGACCGGATCCGGCTCGAACACGATCACCGGCACGAGGACGGCTCGCCGGACGAGGTCACGATGTACGGCGGCAGCTCGACCAACGCGGGGCGGGCGAACGAGCAATATTTCCCGGCGCATGAACCGACCCGCCGGATGATCGAGCCGGCGTTCTCGAACGTGTGGGTGATGCGGGTGTTTCCGGGTGACAAGTTCACCTACGGGCTGTGGCGGCTGGGGACGCCTCGCGTGTTCCAGGTAGATTTCGATCTCAGCCGGGAAGTGGAGGCGCCGCCTGCGCCCTGGGGGTGGGAGGACTGAGAACCCCGGGCGAGGGCCTGATCCACCCGGGATGGCGGAGGTGGCCATGGCGAGCATCACGATTCGCAATCTTGATGATGAGACGAAAGAACGACTCCGAGTCCGGGCCGCTCATCGGCGGCGATCGATGGAGGAGGAGGCGCGGAATATCCTGCGAGAAGCGCTGGATGCAGAGCCGACATTGCCACGCAATTTGGCTGCAGCGGTACACGATCGTTTTGCGGCGCTGGGCGGCGTTGACCTGGAATTTCCGGTGCGTGAACTGGTGCGAGAACCACCGCAGCCGAACCCGTGATTGTCCCGCATACCACCGTCCCGTCGGAGTTGATGAGGGCAGCGCCGGAGGCCAGGGTCACGAATTGGGTGGCGACATAGTCGGCCGCTAATCTGTTTATCACGACCGTGACGCAGGCGGAGATTTTGCACGGCGTGCTGCTGCTTCCCCGAAGTCGTAGAGATGCTATCGAAGCCGCGGCCGAGGCCATGTTCGAAGAGGACTTCGCCGGGAGAATTCTCCCGTTCAGCAGTCTCGCGGCGCCTACTTATGCTGAAATCGCGGTAGCGCGCCGCCAGTCGGGTCGACCCATTTCTCAATTCGACGCACAAATCGCTGCGATTGCAAGGTCGATGGGGGCCGGTGTAGCGACCCGGAACGTGGCCGATTTCGCGGGATGCGGTATCAAGGTGATCGACCCGTGGCAATCATGACAAGTCGGGGCTCGTGAGCCCCCGTGTTGCCTGCTGTTGCTTGATCCGGCCAGGTTTTCTTGTTCGGGGGTTCAAATCCCCCCCCCGGCACGGCCCTGCTTGATAGTGATGGCGGAGAGCGGGGGGATGAGTCGGCCCTGCGGGCCGCCGCCTGCGGCTTCGAACCTGAGATTATCTCTTCGGGGGTTCAAATCCCCCCCCGGTACGGCCCTGCTTGATAGTGATGGCGGAGAGGGGGGGATTCGAACCCCCGAACGGGTCGCCCCGTTGCCGGTTTTCAAGACCGGTGCATTCAACCGCTCTGCCACCTCTCCGCGCCGGTCCGGGGCATTGTCGGCAGGGGCGGCCGGAACTGCAAGGTTCGCAAGCCGCCGACCGGCGCGCTCTGCGGAATGTCCTGCGCGTTCGGCACGATTGGTTACACTAGAGACATGCAACAGTATCGAATCCAGATAGGCGGTCCGGGTCCCGGTTCCCCGCGGGGCATCGTGGCGCGGATCCTGTTCAGCATCGCGGCCGTGGCCGCGCTGGTGGCAGCCGCATTCCTCGGCGCCGTGTTTTTTCTCGCTGCCCTGGGGTTCTTCCTGGTCGGCACGGCGGTGCTGGCCGCGCGCATCTGGTGGGCCAAGCGCCAGATCGAGAAAGCCATCAGGCAGAGGCAGGGCAAGGCGGGCGCCGGACCGGGAGAGGCGTCACGGCGTCGCGAGGATGTCATCGAAGGCGAGTACTCTGTCGTGGCAGAGCGGGAACGCGAGCGAAATACCCAGCGCGACGGACAGGACGGTCATTGAGGACGCCAAGCTGAAGAAAGACCATCGCGGATTGCGTCGAAGGCCGCTTTACACGCCGCTGGCCATGGCGATCGTTTCCGGTCTCGGGCTGGTGGTCTTGCTCGCCTGGCTCTTCGCTTCGTGGGGCACGACCACGGTGGTTCTCGTGCGCCATGCGGAACACGTGTCTGCACCCGATGATCCCGGCCTGACGGCGCAGGGGCAGGCACACGCCGCTCGCCTGGCCGAGATGCTGGAGCGCACGGGCATCGATGCCATCTATGTCAGCGAGGCACGCCGGACCCGGGAGACGGCAATGCCCGTGGCCCGGGCCGCGGGCGTGGAGCCCAGGGAGATCCCGGCCGACGAAATCTCCCGGCTGGTTCGGCGCCTGAAGTGGCGGCATCGGGGGGAGGTCGTCCTCGTGGTCGGGCACAGCAACACCGTGCCAGCTGTCGCCGACAGGCTGGGCGTGAAGATCGGCGTCGTGGAAGCCGAGGATTATTCGGGCCTGTGGGTGATCAGCTATTCACGGCTGCGCGGCACGCGCCTGCTGACCCTGCGCTACTAACCGGCCAGCGTCAGCAGGTGCCGGCCGTAAGCCGAGACGTCATCCCAGTCGGTGAAGTCGATCACGGCCGTGCGATCGGTCGGGCCCTTGGTGTATTTCATGATCATCTGGATCGCCAGCGTGTCCAGCCAGCCCCATGACGGATAATCCACCTTGCCGGCGAACACCTTGAGGTCGCCCGGCTTCCAGGGCGAGAGCTCGAGGAATTTCTGCATGTAGCGGTTGCCCTCGACCGTGGACTTTTCGGGCGTGCGCGCAACCACGGACACGTTGAAGAAGGCGTTGGGTTTCGTTTCCAGCTTGTCCCGGTAGGCGGTGATGAATTCGAACACGGACTTGTCGTAGGTGCCGTAGAACACCGGTGCGCCGAGCACCAGCACGTCGTAGTCGTCCCACGAGACCCCTTCGCGCGTCGCTTCCGTGATATCCATCATTTCGCCGCGGCCGCCGCTGGCCGCGATGCTCTCGCAGATCCTGCGACAGATACGGGCCGTGTGGCCGCCCTGGCTCATGTAGAGCAGCAGTACGGATTTCATCGCGCAATCTCCATGCATTCGTTCCTTGTCAGCGCATCGTGCACGCTCCGTCGGAGGGTCGCCATGCGGGTTTTCCCAAGTGATTCTCGCGGCGGGCTAGAATCAACACCATCATCTGCACGTGTAGGAGCAGGTCTTGGCTTACCAGTCCAGTCTAGAGATCGCCACCCAAGGCCGCGGCACTGTCGAAGTGACCGCTGAGGTCGCCGCCTGCCTGCGTTCCTCGGGCGTCGCGACCGGCCTTTTGCACGTGTTCATTCATCATACCAGCGCGTCGCTGCTGATCACCGAGAACGCCGATCCGGCCGTTCGGCGCGACCTGGAGCGCGTCCTGTCACGCCTGGCACCCGACGGCGACCCGGCCTTCGAACACGACGACGAGGGTCCGGACGACATGCCGGCCCACGTGCGCACCATGTTGACCGCGACGAGCCTGTCGATTCCCGTGACGGCGGGCCGCCTCGGACTGGGCACCTGGCAGGGCATTTATGTCTGGGAACATCGCCACGCGCCGCATCGCCGGCGCCTCACGGTGACGGTCATCGGCGACTGAGACCGGCCGCGTCAGTCGCAGCCGCCCGCGGGCCCCGCAGCAATGGCCTCACGGATGAAAGCCTCGTGACGCCCGATGCGCAGGTCGGCTCTGACGGCGTCCAGGATTTCTCCGTCGGCGCCGATCAGGAATGTCGCGCGGCGCACGCCGACGCCGAGCGGCCCGTCCACGCCGTAAGCACGGATCGCGCGCTTGTCGGCGTCGGACAACAGCGTGAAGGGCAGGGCGTGCTTCTCCCTGAAGCGGGCGTGGCTCGCCGCGTCCTGCGGGGCAATGCCCACCACCCGCATGCCGGCCGAGGCGATCTCGTCGTGCATGTCGCGGATGGTGCAGGCTTCCTTCGTACACCCGGGCGTGAAATCCGCCGGGTAGAAATAGAGCACGAGCGGGCCTTCGGCCAGCAACTGGCTGAGCGTGACCGGCTGGCCGTCCTGGTCGGGGAGGGTGAAATCGGGGGCGCGTTCGCCGGGTGTGAGCATCGCTTTCTCCGGTGGCGTTCAGTCCGTGGCGGTGGCGGTCTCGAGCACGGCATAGCCCGTCTCGTGCATGCCGAGCTTCTCATAGATGGCGCGCGCCCGGGTGTTGCTGCCGAGGACATAGAGCCTGACCGTGCCGACGCCGGCCTCGCGGGCGTTCGCCAGGACGTGACGGTAGAGCCGCCCGAACGCGCCGCAGCCGCGGGAGTCGGGACTCACGTAGACGCTCTGGATCCACCAGATCCAGCCGTCGCGCCAGTCGCTCCATTCGTAGGTGACCATGGTCATGCCGACGATGCGTCCGCCCGTTTCGGCTACGAAATAGCGTCCCTTGCCGTCGTCTGCGAGCACCTTGCGCACCCCGCCGGCAAGCGTCTCCCAGTCGAGCGCCTTGTCTTCGGTCTCCGCGGCCAGGGCGCGATTGAACTCGGCGATAGTCGCCCAGTCGGTGTCTTCGGCGTTGCGGATGACGAGTTCCATGCAATACAATTCCCTGCTTGTCGTGGGGGCCGTAGCTCAGTTGGGAGAGCGCCTGGATCGCACCCAGGAGGTCGTCGGTTCGATTCCGATCGGCTCCACCATCCCCACCTCGCGCTCTTCCGGTCGCCTTCGGTTCGGCCCGACGCGGCGACCTTGCGTCATTATCCTCCGTCGCCCGGACGATGGACAGGGCGCACCCTGTGGCAAACTCCGTGATGTGTCAGCGGACGGACGTGCCATGCAGGAACCAGCCCCTTCCCATTCCCGGCGCATCGCCATGCTCGGCTTCGACGGCGTGCAGGTGCTCGATGTCGCCGGTCCGCTCGAGGTGTTTTCCTGCGCGTCGCGACTCCTGCAGCGCCACGGCCTGGTGGTCGCGCCGGCCTACGAGACGCTGCTGCTGGCCCGGCATGACGGACCCCTCACCAGTTCGTCGGGCCTGGCGTTCATCGGCGCGCGCCCCTGGGAGACGCTCGGTACCGTCGACACCCTGCTCGTGGCCGGCGGGGCCGGCGTGCGGGATGCGCTCCGGGAGCGCGACCTGCTGGACTGGTTGCCGCGGGGCATGTCGCTCGCGCGTCGTTTCGGTTCCGTGTGCAGCGGTGCATTGTTGCTGGCGCGGGCGGGGTTGTTGGAGAGACGGTCCGTGACCACGCACTGGGCGTTTCTGCGGGAACTGACGGCCCTGGCCCCGACGGCCCGGATCGACCCCGACGCCGTGTACGTGCGGGACGGAGAGTTGTGGACCTCGGCCGGCGTGACGGCGGGAATGGACATGGCGCTGGCCATGGTGGAAGAGGACTGGGGCCGCAAGCTGGCGAACGAGGTCGCCGAGCAACTCGTCATGTACCTGAAACGACCGGCAGCGCCGCCGCAGATCAGTGTCCTGCTTGCCGCCGGGGCGGGCTGTGCCGATGGTCGGTTCCGCAGCCTGGCCACCTGGCTGGTCCAGCACCTGGACGAGGATTTGTCGATCGAGGCACTGGCCGCGCGCATGGGGATGAGCACCCGGCATTTCAGCCGCTGCTTCGTCGAGGAGTTCGGCGTCACGCCGAAGAAGTTCGTCGAACGCGCCCGCTACGAGGCCGCACGCAGCCTGCTGGCCGACGCCGACCTCAGCCTGCAGCGCATCGCGTCGGTGGTCGGACTGGGCAACCCGGAAAACCTGCGCCGCCTGTTCCTGCGTCGCGAAGGAATCGGGCCGGCGGCGTATCGGGCCCGACTGCGGAGTGAGGCCGCGGAATCCCGGGAGTCGCATGGCGATGCGCGTTTGTGAGCAAGTCCGCCCCGATGGCACAATGCAGGCCCCCGGCCCCGGTAGCTCAGGGGATAGAGCGACCGCCTCCTAAGCGGTAGGTCGCAGGTTCGAATCCTGCCCGGGGCGCACCAGGCTGCCTTCTCTCCGCATCCAGCCGCCGACTCCCGCAGCGGCTGGCTAGAGTTCCTTGTCCTCCAGCGCCAGCTCAGCGACCTTGCGCCCGTCTTCCCAGCGCTCGATCCGGGCGAAATGGAACAGCAGCAGAGGCACCGACCAGCCCTCGATCCATTTGCTCTCCGTGCCGAGGCGGAAGCGCAGCGCGTCGTAGGTTCCGTCAGGCGTGGTCACGCGTTCCGGCCCGGCGACCTGCAGGACCCATTGTTCCAGCCGGCCTTCGTGCCACACGTCGTATGTCGCCTTTTCGGTGCCCCGCGCGATATCGCCGCGGGCCCGCAGCCGGATGCCCAGGCTGTCCAGCGTTCCGGGCGCCATCTCGGCGGGCGCGATGTCCGGCGATCGCAGCACGTCGTCCTCGACGAAACCCGAGAGTTCGAGGCGTTCTTCCTCGTAGCGGTAGCGCACGCGGGTCACCGTCGGCTCGCCAAACCAGCCTCTCCAGCCCGTGGGGGTGACCCAGTGCACATAGTCGAGGGCGCCATCTCTTCGTTCGCGCAGCGTGATCTCCACGCTGACCGGGGTGCCGCCCTCACGGCCGGTGTATCGCAGCCCATGTTCCTCGGGGCGGAGGTCCATGGACGCGGCCGGAAATGTGCCGGCAGCCAGCGCCAGTGACAGCAGCACGAGCAGAAATCGCATCGATCGGGCCTCCGCGCCGGGCCTTGCGTTCCAACCACCGGGCGCTTCGCTTAGAATGCGTCTCCAGGCTCATCCATTTCAAGGCCCAAGCCCCTCAATGAGCAAATCACTGCAGGACCGCTACGCGAGCAGCCCGTTCTTCGGCGGCAACGCTTCTTATGTCGAAGGGCTCTACGAGCAGTATCTCGAGGACCCGGAGGCCGTCGAGCCGGCCCTGCGGCAATGGTTCGACGGGATCGCGAACGGCGGCGGCGACGTCCCGCGCGGTCCGGTGGAACAGGAATTCGCAGCGCGGGCCTTGCAGCCCCGGGCAGTCGGCGGCGGCTTGCCGGAGGGTATCCTCGACAAGCAGGCGGCGGTGCTGCGGCTGATCGAGGCCTACCGCCTGCGGGGTCATCGGCTGGCCCGGCTGGATCCGCTCGGGCTCATCGGCCCCCAGCCCTTGCCCGAACTCGATCCGGCTTTCCACGGACTCGGTCCGGCGGACGACGAGACCGTGTTCGCCACGGCGGGCTTCGGCGGCGCCGACCGGCTGAAGTTCCGCGAGATCCGGGCGCGCCTCGAGCAGGTGTACCGAGGGACGATCGCCGCGGAGCTCGGCCACATCACGGACACCGAGGAGCGCCTGTGGCTGCAGCGGCGCTTCGAGGCGGCCGCGGGCGGCACGCTGGATGCCGCCGAGCGGCGCCATGTCCTCGAGCGCCTGACAGGCGCCGAGGGTATCGAACGCTACCTGCACACGCGCTACGTGGGCCAGAAGCGGTTTTCGCTCGAAGGGGGCGAGAGCATGATCCCGCTGGTGGGCGACATCATCCAGCAGGCCGGCGCCCAGGGCATGGAAGAGGTCGTCATCGGCATGGCGCATCGCGGGCGGCTGAACGTGCTCGTCAACGTGCTCGGCAAGCCGCCGAAAGAGCTGTTCTCTGAATTCGAGGGTGTCTACGATCCCCAGGTGCAGCGCCGCTCGGGCGACGTGAAATACCATCTCGGTTTCTCGTCCGACATCAAGACGCCCGGCGGCCACATGCATGTCGCCCTGGCGTTCAACCCGTCGCATCTCGAGATCGTCAATCCCGTCGTAGTCGGCTCGGTGCGCGCTCGCCAGGACCGTCGCGAGGATACCGACGGCTCGACGGTCCTCCCGATCCTCATCCACGGCGACGCGGCTTTCGCGGGCCAGGGCGTGGTCATGGAGACCCTGCAGATGTCGCAGGCGCGCGGCTTCGCGGCGGGCGGGACGGTGCACGTCATCTGCAACAACCAGATCGGGTTCACCACGAGCCATCCGAAGGATGCCCGCTCCACGCCGCATTGCAGCGACGTGGCGAAGATGATCGAAGCACCGATTTTCCACGTGAACGGCGACGACCCGGACGCCGTTGCCCTGATCGGACGGCTTGCTTTCGATTATCGCCAGCGCTTCCGCAAGGACGTGGTCATCGACCTGGTGTGCTACCGGCGCCACGGACACAACGAGGCCGATGAGCCGGCCGCCACGCAGCCCGGCATGTATGCCGTGGTGCGCAACCATCCGACGGTGCGGCAGATCTACGTCGAGCGCCTGGCCGCAGCCGGGGTGGTGAGCGCGGACGAAGCCCAGGCCATGGTCGACGCCTACCGCCAGGGCCTCGACGAAGGACGGGTCGTGTCCAGCTCGCTGGGCTTCGTCGGCAACAAGTTCACCGTGGACTGGACGCGATTCGACGAAGTGAACTTCAGCCAGCCCGTGCGCACCCGGATCAGCGCGGAGCAGGTTGCGCAGTACGCCGAGGCGATCGTCACCTTGCCTCCCGAGCACACGCTTCATCCGCGTGTCGAGCGCATCATGACCGACCGGCGGCGCATGGCGAACGGCGAGATCCCGATGGACTGGGGATTCGCCGAGACGATGGCGTATGCCAGCCTGCTGACGGAGGGTTTCGACATCCGCCTGACGGGCCAGGACAGCGGCCGCGGCACGTTCTTCCATCGCCATGCGGTGTTGCACGACCAGCACGGCCGGGAACCCTACGTGCCGTTGAGTCATGTCTCGGCCGACCAGCGCCGCTTCATGATCACCGACTCGCTGCTCTCGGAAGAGGCGGTGCTCGGCTTCGAGTACGGTTATGCCACGACCAACCCCGACACCCTGGTCATCTGGGAAGCGCAGTTCGGCGACTTCGTGAATGGCGCACAGGTGGTGATCGACCAGTTCATCAGCTCCGGCGAGACGAAGTGGGGTCGCTACTGCGGGCTGATGCTGTTCCTGCCGCATGGGTACGAGGGCCAGGGTCCCGAGCATTCCTCCGCGCGACTGGAGCGTTTCCTGCAGCTGTGCGCCGAGCACAACATGTCGGTTGTCGTGCCCTCGACGCCGGCGCAGATGTTCCACCTCATACGTCGCCAGATGGTCCGCAACTTCCGCAAGCCGACCGTGGTCATGACGCCCAAGAGCCTGTTGCGCCACAAGCTCTCCGTCTCGCCGCTCGAGGCGCTGTCGGAGGGTCGCTTCCTGCGCATCGTGCCGGAAATCGACGCCATCGATCCGGCCAAGGTGAACCGCCTCGTCCTGTGCAGCGGCAAGGTGTACTTCAACCTGCTCGAGGAGCGCCGCAAACGCGAGCTCGACGATGTCGCCATCGTGCGCATCGAGCAGCTTTATCCCTTCCCGATCCGGCGCTATGCCGCGCTGATCGAAGAGTATCCGGCGCTGCGCGACGTCGTCTGGTGCCAGGAGGAGCCCCAGAACCAGGGCGCCTGGTACCAGGTGCGGCATCGCCTGCAGGAACCGCTGCACAACGGGCACCAGCTGTTCTACGCGGGACGGAAGGGCGCAGCCGCGCCGGCCGCCGGCTACTATCAGTTGCACAATCAGCAGCAGGAAGCGCTCGTGGACGCCGCTTTGGCCGGCACGAAGACCGCCGGCCGTCGTTCGAATTCTAAGAAAGCTACCAGGAAAAAAGCATGAGCATGGAAGTGAAGGTGCCGCAGCTGCCGGAATCGGTCGCGGACGCGACGCTGGTCGCATGGCACAAGTCGCCCGGCGACCGGGTCAGCCGCGATGAAAACCTCGCGGACCTGGAGACCGACAAGGTCGTCCTCGAGGTGCCCGCGCCGGCCGACGGAGTCCTCAAGGAAATCCGCATCTCGGACGGGACCACCGTGACTGCCGGCGAGATTCTCGCGATCCTCGAGGAAGGCGAGGCCGGCGGCAAGGCGGAAACCGCGGCGCCGGCGGCGGCCGCGGGCGCCGCGAGCGCCGATGACGCGGCCGGGGCTGCGACCGACGAGGAGGAAGGCGACGAGGGCGAGGAGACGCCGGGCAAGGCCGCGGGCCGGCTCAGCCCGTCGGTCCGCCGGCTCGTGGACGAGCACGGGCTCGATCCCGCCGACATCCGGGGCAGCGGGCGCGACGGCCGGATCACCAAGGCGGATGTCATGGATTTCCTGGAGCGGCCGGCCGGCAAGCCCGGCGCGGGCGAGGCCGCCGCCGCTCCGTCGAAGCCGGGTGCTGCGGCCCGCGGCGCCCGCGAAGAGCGGCGCATTCCCATGACCCGGATGCGGACCCGGATCGCGGAGCGGCTCGTCGAGGCCCAGGCCACGGCCGCCATGCTCACTTCTTTCAACGAGGTGGACCTCGGCGCGGTGATGGACATTCGCAAGCGCTATCGCGACAGCTTCGAGAAGAAGCACGGCGTGCGCATCGGCTTCATGAGTTTCTTCGTCAAGGCGGCCATCGAGGCCCTGCGCAAGTTCCCGGTCGTCAACGCGTCCGTGGAAGGCAGTGACCTCATCTACCACGACTACTACGACATCGGGGTCGCGGTCTCGACGGATCGCGGCCTCATGGTCCCGGTCCTGAGGGATGCGGACGTCATGAGCTTCGCCGACATCGAGCGCAACATCGGCGAGTACGCCGCGCGGGCCCGCGACGGGAAGATCGGCGTGGACGACCTGACGGGCGGCACGTTCACGATCACCAACGGGGGGGTGTTCGGCTCGCTGATGTCCACCCCGATCATCAACCCGCCGCAGAGTGCGATCCTCGGCATGCACAAGATCCAGGACCGCGCCATGGTGGTGGACGGCGAGATCCGTGTGCGGCCGATGATGTACATCGCCCTGACCTATGACCACAGGATCATCGACGGCCGCGAGGCCGTGCAGTTCCTGGTCAGCGTCAAGGAAAGTCTCGAGGATCCGGCCCGCCTGCTGATCCAGCTGTAACACATACCGGGTAACAAGATGAGCGAAAGTTTCGACGTGATCGTGATCGGCGGTGGCCCCGGGGGCTATCCCGCGGCGATCCGTGCTGCGCAGCATGGACTGCGTACCGCCTGCATCGACGACTGGCAGAACTACGACGGCAGCCGCGCCTTCGGCGGCACCTGCCTCAACGCGGGCTGCATTCCCTCTAAGGCGCTGCTGGAGTCATCCGAGCTGTTCCACCGGGCGCAACACGAGTTCGAGGTGCATGGCATCCGCGCCGCGGGCGTCGAGCTCGACCTGGGACAGATGCAGCAGCGCAAGGCGGGGATCGTCAAGCAGCTCACCGGCGGCATCGGCCAGCTGTTCAAGGCGAACAAGGTCACCGGCATGCAGGGTCGCGGCCGGTACCTCGGCGACGGCCAGGTCGAGTTCACGGATCCCGACGGGAATGCGCAGACCCTCACGGCGACCCACGTGGTGCTCGCGGCGGGTTCCCGGCCGATCGAGCTCAAGAGCGCGCCCTTCGACGAGAAGCAGATCGTGGACTCCTGGCGGGCGCTGGAATTCGACGCGGTGCCGGCCAGGCTCGGCGTGATCGGCGCCGGCGTGATCGGGCTGGAGCTCGGCAGCGTCTGGAAACGTCTCGGCGCCGAGGTCACCATTCTCGAAGCCATGGACAGCTTCCTGTGGATGGCGGACGCGCAGATCGCGCGCGAAGCGCAACGACAGTTCAAGAGGCAGGGACTGGACATCCGGCTCGGCGCCAAGGTGCAGGGCGCCAGCGCCGGCAAGGACGGGGTGACCGTCAGGTTCGAGGAAAAGGGCGAGGTCCAGGAGCTCACATTCGACAAGCTGATCGTCTGCGTGGGGCGCCGGCCCAGCTCGGAGGGGCTGCTCGGCGAGGGGACGGGCGTCGAGATCGACGAGCGCGGTTTCGTCAAGGTGGACCACGAGTGCCGCACGGGGGTGAAGAACGTGTGGGCGGTCGGAGACCTCGTGCGGGGGCCGATGCTGGCGCACAAGGCCACCGAGGAGGGCGTGATGGTGGCCGACCTGATCGCCGGCAAGATTGCCGAAGTCAATTACGAGGTGATCCCTTCGGTCATCTACACGGCGCCCGAGATCGCCTGGGTCGGCAAGACCGAGGCCCAGGCCAAGGAAGCGGGCATCGACTACAAGGTCGGCACCTTCCCCTTCGCGCCCAACGGGCGGGCCAAGGCGCTGGAGCAGGCCGCGGGCATGGTGAAGCTGGTCGCGAACCGGCGGGACGACTCGATCATCGGCGCGCACGTCATCGGGCCGATGGCCGGCGAGCTGATCGGGGAGCTCGTGGTCGCCATGGAATTCCAGGCGAGCATCGAGGATATCCAGCGCACGGTGCACGCGCATCCGACCCTCTCCGAAGCGATCCACGAGGCGGCCCTCGCCGCCGACGGCAAGGCGATTCACGGCATCAACAAGTAGTCAGGCCTTGCGCCGCACCGAAGTGATGTTGGGCAGCCGCCCGATGCGGTTCATCAGGCGGCTGAGATGCTCGAGGCTGTCGATGCCCACCGTGATGTCCACGGTCGCGACATGGGTCACGCGCTCGATGCGGGACGTCATCGAGTTGATGTCGATCTTCTCGTCCGCGAGCGTGGCGGAAATATCCCGGATCAGGCCGGTCCGGTCCCACGCTTCGACGACGATCTGGACCGGATAGCTGGCGTGCGCCTTGCCGCCCCATGCGACTTCCATGATGCGCTCGGGATGCTGCGCCTGGAGCCGCATGAAGTTCTTGCAGTTGGCCCGGTGAATGGACACCCCGCGGCCCTGCGTGATGTAGCCGGCGATCGGTTCCGGCGGAAGGGGACGGCAGCAACGGGCGAAGTTGGTCATCAGGTCGCCGACGCCGGAGATCGACACCGCCGCCTCCGTATAGGTCGGCCTGCGCGCCTTGACCTGGACCTCCTCGGTGACCGTCGGCAACGGTGAGGGATTCTCCCGCTCGCAGGCGGCGATCACCGCCGGCATGGTCAGGTCGCCGGCGCCGACGGCCAGCCACAGCTGTTCCTGGCCGCCGAGCCCGAAGCGTTTTGCCACCGGTTCGAGATCCACCTCGAGTCCCAGTCGCGCCAGCTCCTTCTCCAGCGCCTGCTTGCCGGAGCGGCGGTTCTGCTCCTGGTCCTGCTGGCGAAACCAGGACCGGACCTTGCTGCGGCTGCGCGGCGAAACGAGATAACCCGCCTGCGGAGCGATCCAGTCCCGACTCGGGTGCGCGTTTTTCGCCGTGAGGATCTCCACCTTGTCGCCGTTCTTCAGCACATGGGTGAGCTGGACGATTCGCCCGTTGACCCGGGCGCCGCGGCAGTGATGCCCGATGTTGGTGTGCACCTGGTAGGCGAAGTCCAGCGGCGTCGCCCCGGCCGGAAGATCGACGACGTCGCCGGCCGGCGTGAATGCATAGACGCGGTCCTCGAAGATCTCGGTGCGCAGCTGGTCGAGCAGGTCCCGGTCGGTCTCGGTGTCCTCCCCGGGCGCGATGAGCTGGCGCAGCCAGTTGATCTTCTGTTCGAAGGCGGGATCGCCGCGACCCCCTTCCTTGTAGCGCCAGTGCGCCGCGACGCCGAGTTCCGCATGCTCGTGCATCTCCCGGGTGCGAATCTGGATCTCGAGGGGCTCGTTGCCGGGACCCATGACCGCGGTGTGCAGCGAGCGGTAGAAATTGCCCTTGGGGTTGGCGATGTAATCGTCGAACTCGCCGGAGATGTAGGGCCAGAGGCTGTGGACGTGTCCGAGCACCGCGTAGCACTCCGGCACGGTGTCGACCAGCACGCGCACCGCGCTGATGTCGAACACCTGCTCGATGCCGACGTGTTTGCGGCGCATCTTTTTCCAGATGCTGTAGATGTGCTTGGGTCGCCCCTCGATGTCGCCGTTGATCCCCGTCCTGGCCAGCTCCTCGCGCAGCAGCCGCAGGACTTCCTCGATCCGTTCTTCCCGGTCCTCGCGCGTTTCCTTCAGGTACAGCGCGATGCCGCGGTAAGTCTCCGGTTCCAGGTGCCGGAACGCCAGGTCTTCCATCTGCCATTTGAAATGCCAGATGCCCAGCCGGTTGGCGAGCGGTGCGAAGATCTCGCGGGTTTCCGTCGCCACGCGTTCCCGTTGCTCGGCCCCGGCGTCGCGCGCGGACTGCAGCCGATGCAGCTGGTCGGCGAGGCGCACCAGCACGAGGCGCACGTCGGCGACGATCGCGAGCAGCATCTTGCGCAGGGTCTCGGCCTGGGGCGGCGGCAAGGCATTGCCCGGGTGCCAGTTCTCCGGCAGGCCGAAAGAGCCGAGACGCTGTATTTCCTCGACCCTTCGCCGCATGATGGCGTCGAAGCGCTTTTCGACGGCATCCGGCGTGATCGCTCCCGCCTCCACCAACGGGTAAAGTATCGCGGCGGCACGGATCTCGGGTTCCGCGCGGATCTCTTCCAGCAGCGCGGCGATCGCGAGGCCGCGTCGGGCGGAGGCCTCGTGTCCTTCATGCGCAAGCGCCTCGGCTTCGGCGCTGGCTTGCGCAAGGATCCCGGCTGTGCCGGACCCGCTGTCGGGAAGCTGTTCCACTAAGTAAACTTCCAGAATTCCATATATAATACCGAGCCTAGCAGTAATTTCTTAATGTTATTTGGAGGTCCAGTGATGACGCGATGCCTGTGGTTCATGGTGCTGTTCTCGATTTCGCCGCTGGCCCTGGCCAACGGGATCGACCTCAACGTCAACAACAAGGCGGCCCGGATCACCGCGGATTTCGACCTGTCGAACAACCTCGTCGTGGACGCTTCCTGGTTCCATCACCAGGACAAGGGCAACGTCCTCGGCGCTGGCCTGCATGTTACCGGGGCGGCGACCGGCGGTCGCGAGCCATTGCGTGCGGGTCTCGGCGGCCGGTTGCTGGCGATCGATGCCGACATCGGCTCGAATGACAGCGGCGCCGCGCTCCCGATCGGCGGCTTCGTCACTTACACCTTCCCGGAATACAACCGCTTCTCCGTCGGCGGCAGCGCCTATTATGCGCCCGATGTGTTGTCTTTCGGTGATGTCACGACCTACTGGGAATACACTGCCTGGGCCGGCTACAGCGTGTTGCGCAACGGCGAGGTTTACGTGGGCGTCCGCGGGATCAAGGCGGATTTCGAGGTGGGGCCGCGCTTGACCATGGACACGGGACTGCATGTCGGATTGCGGCTGCGTTTCTGAGGCGCGCATGGACGGTATTTCCGCGCCGGCGCTAGAATCGATCGCTTTAGACATCCTGCGGGGACCTCATGGCAGGCCATAGCAAGTGGGCGAACATCAAGCATCGCAAGGGCGCCCAGGACAAGAAACGCGGCAAGATCTTCACCAAGCTGATCAGGGAGATCACCAGCGCGGCGCGCGCCGGCGACGCCGATCCGGCGATGAATCCGCGCCTCCGGCTCGCGATCGACAAGGCGAAAGCGGCCAGTGTGCCGAAAGACACCATCGACCGGGCCTGGAAGCGGGGCAGCGGAGAGACCGACGGCGACGATTACCAGGAAGTCCGCTACGAAGGCTATGCGCCCGGCGGCGTCGCGGTGCTGGTCGAATGCCTCACCGACAATCGCAATCGCACCGTCGGCGAGGTGCGCCACGCCTTCACGAAGTGCGGCGGAAACCTCGGTGCGGACGGCAGCGTGGCCTACCTGTTCCAGCATTGCGGGGTGCTCAGTTACCCGTCCGGGACGAGTGAAGAGCAATTGATGAACGTGGCGCTCGAGGCCGGCGCAGAGGACATCGTGCCGAACGAAGACGGCTCGCTGGACGTGATCACCGCGCCGGCGGACTTCGAGGCGGTGCGCGAGGCGCTCGACCAGGCCGGCCTGGCCCCGGAAGAGGCCGAGGTCACGATGCGGGCCGCGACGGGCGTGGCGGTGGACGGCGAGGAAGCCGACCAGGTGCTGAAGCTCCTGGAAATGCTCGAGGATCTCGACGACGTGCAGGACGTGTACAGCAACGCCGAACTGTCCGACGATGTGCTGGTGGGAGCCTGAGGCCCGGCCGGGCAGCGGATGGTGACGGGCGCCCTGACCATCCTCGGCATCGATCCCGGCTCGCAGGTCACGGGCTTCGGCGTCATTGTCGTGGAGGGCCGGGCGATGCGCTACCTGGCGAGCGGCTGCATACGCACCCGTGGCGGGGAGATGGCGGATCGCCTGCGGATCATCTTCGAAGGAGCGACGCGGCTGGTGGATCAGTACCAGCCGGACGAGATTTCCGTGGAACGGGTGTTCATGCATCGCAACGCGGACAGTGCGCTGAAGCTGGGACAGGCCCGCGCGGCCGCGCTCTGCGGGACCTTCCTGCGGCCGACGCCGGTGCACGAGTATGCCGCGCGGGAGGTCAAGCTGGCCGTGACCGGCAGCGGCGCCGCAGAGAAGGTGCAGGTGGCGCACATGGTGCGCAAGCTGCTGGCGGTCCGCGGCCCGTTGGCTGCCGATGCCGCGGACGCCCTGGCCGTGGCGATCTGTCATGCTCAATTGCGCAAGGGCCGGGCGTTGCGGGCCGCGCTCGCCGGGGGAACGGGATGATCGGGTTTCTGAACGGTACGCTGGTCGCGCGCCATCCGCCGCAGCTGCTGGTGGACGTCGGTGGCGTGGGTTACGAACTCGAGGCGCCGATGTCCACGTTCTACCAGCTGCCGGAAACGGGCCAGCCCGTGCGAATCCTGACCCACCTGCTGGTGCGCGAGGACGCGCATGTGCTGTACGGGTTTGCCAGCGAGGCCGAGCGGCAACTGTTTCGCAGTCTCATCAAGGTCAGCGGCGTCGGCGCACGCATCGCGCTGGCCATCCTTTCCGGGATCAGCGTGGAAGCGTTCGTGCGCTGCGTGGAAGGGGCCGATGCCGCCTCGCTCACGCGGATCCCCGGCGTCGGGCGCAAGACCGCCGACCGGCTGATCGTCGAGATGCGTGACCGCCTGGAACAGGCGGGCTCGGCGCTCGTCCAGTCGATGCCGGCGGGCGTCGAAGGATCCGCGAGCGACGAGGCATTCGGCGCACTGGTGGCGCTGGGGTATCGTCCGCAGGAGGCCCAGCGTCTCCTGAAGCTCGTGGCCGATCCGGCACAAAGCACCGAGGGACTGATCCGGGCGGCCCTGCAGGCGGCGGCGAGGTGAACCATGATCGAACATGACCGCGTGGTGACAGCCGCCGCCGGCGCCGAGGACGAGGCGCTGGACCGGGCGATCCGGCCGCGCCTGCTGGAAGACTACGTCGGCCAGGCTTCCGTCCGGCGGCAGATGGAAATCTTCATCAAGGCAGCACGCCAGCGCGAGGAGGCGCTGGACCACGTGCTGATATTCGGTCCGCCGGGGCTCGGCAAGACTACCCTGGCCCATATCGTCGCCAACGAGCTGGGCGTCAGCCTCCGGCATACCTCGGGCCCGGTGCTGGAGCGCCCCGGCGACCTGGCCGCCATCCTGTCCAACCTCGAGCCGCGCGACGTGCTGTTCGTCGACGAGATCCATCGGCTCAGCCCGGTGGTGGAGGAAATCCTCTATCCCGCGATGGAGGATTTCCAGCTGGACATCATCATCGGCGAGGGGCCCGGCGCGCGCTCGATCAAGATCGACCTGCCGCCGTTCACCCTGGTGGGCGCTACCACGCGCGCCGGGTTGCTGACCTCCCCGCTGCGGGATCGCTTCGGCATCGTGCAGCGCCTGGAGTTCTACGACGACGCGGAGCTGGGGCGGATCGTGACCCGCTCCGCGGGCATCCTCGACGTGGAGATCGATCCGCAGGGCAGCCACGAGATCGCCCGCCGCTCCCGCGGCACGCCGCGCATCGCGAACCGCCTGCTGCGCCGCGTGCGTGATTTCGCCCAGGTCGAAGGCAACGGGCAGATCGACGCGGGCGTGGCGACCGCGGCGATGGACATGCTGGACGTGGACCCGCGCGGCTTCGACGTCATGGACCGCCGCCTCCTGTTGACGATCATGGAGAAATTCGACGGGGGTCCCGTCGGCGTGGACAGCCTGGCCGCCGCCATCGGCGAGGAGCGCGGCACGATCGAGGACGTGCTCGAGCCCTTCCTGATCCAGCAGGGCCTGATGATGCGCACCGCGCGCGGCCGCATGGCGACGCGACATGCGTACCTGCATTTCGGCCTGCCGGCGCCGGCCCGCGTCCTCGACCCGGAAACGCTCTCGCTGTTCCAGCAGGGCGACGACGGTTCGAGTTGACATGGGCCCGACCGTGACCGCGCGCTTCGAATGGCCCGTGCGCGTCTACTACGAGGACACGGACCTCGGCGGCGTGGTCTACTATGCCAACTACCTGAAGTTCCTCGAGCGGGCGCGTAGCGAGTGGCTGCGCCACCTCGGGGTCTCGCAGGTGCAGTTGCTCGAGTCGCAGCGCCTTCTGTTCGCCATCACGGCGGTCGAGATCCGCTACCACAGGCCGGCCCGTTTCGAAGACGCGCTCGTCGTCACCGTCGAGCTCGAAACACTGCGGCGAGCCAGCATGGTGTTTCGCCAGGCGATCCATCGCGGGGGCCCCGACGGGGAACTGTTGTGCAGCGCCCGGGTCACTGCAGCATGTCTCGATGCGGACAGCATGCGACCCAGGCCGCTGCCCGCGCATCTATTCCCGGAGTGAACCTGCATGCAGAATGAAATGTCGATCGCCCGACTGGTACTGGACGCGAGTCTCGTCGTCCAGCTGGTCATGCTGCTGTTGCTGCTGGCGTCGGTGGCCTCGTGGGCCGTGATCATCCAGAAGCGCCGGGTGCTGCGCCAGGCGCGCGCCAATGCCGAGAATTTCGAGAAGGAATTCTGGTCGGGCGGCGACCTGAACGGTCTGTACAAGCGGCTCGCCGGAAAGCCGGAAGGCAAGCTCGGCATGTCCGGCATCTTCGAGGCGGGCTTCCGGGAATTCAGCCGCCTGCGCAAGCAGGACGACCTGCAGGCGAGCCAGATCGTCGAGGGCTCCCGCCGCGCGATGCTGGTCTCCCAGATGCGCGAGGCCGACCGGCTCGAACAGAACCTCGCGATGCTGGCTACGGTCGGCTCGACCAGCCCCTACGTCGGGCTGTTCGGCACGGTCTGGGGCATCATGAATTCCTTCATCGCGCTGGGGAACGTGCAGCAGGCCACGCTCGCGATGGTGGCGCCCGGCATCGCCGAGGCGCTGATCGCCACCGCGATGGGGCTGTTCGCCGCCATCCCGGCGGTCATCGCCTACAATCGCTATGCGGACACCGTCGGGCGCATCGAGAGCCGCTACGACACTTTCGTCGAGGAGTTCTCGACCATCCTGCAGCGGCACGCGCGCCGTGCCGTGGAGAGCTGAGCCGTGCCGGCGGGGCGTCAGAAGCGCCGCTTGATGGGCGAGATCAACGTCGTGCCCTATATCGACGTGATGCTGGTGCTGCTGATCATCTTCATGGTCACTGCGCCGTTGCTGACCCAGGGCATCGAGGTCGAACTGCCGAAGGTCGGCGCGGAACCCATGGATCCCGACCGGTACATCGAATCCGAGGCCCTTGTGCTCTCCGTCGATCGGGACGGCCGCCTGTACCTGAATCTCGTCGAGCCCGAGACACCTGTCGATTCGGGCGTGGCGGTGGAACGCGCCGCAGCCTTGTTGAGTCGCAACCCGGACCGCCCCGTGATGGTGCGCGCCGATGCGCGGGCCAGCTACGGTGACGTGGCGGCGGCGATGCGCGTCCTGCAGGATGCGGGGGCGGGGCAGATCGGCATGGTCACCGACCCGGAGGAGCTGACGGCTCCGGGCGGGCGCTAGCGGTGCTGGAGTTCGCCCGGGAACATGCGCTGGGCCTGCTGGCTGCGGCGCTCATGCACGCGGCACTGATCGCGGCGCTGGTCGTCGGCCTGCCACAGGCGGAACGGCCGGTGGAACCCGTGGCGCGTCCGCCCGTGCAGGCGGTGGCCGTCAGCGAGGCGGACCTGCGCGCCGCCGAGCAGCGCCGCGACGAGGCGCTCGCGGCGGAACAACGCCGCCGGGAGGAGGCCGAACGGCAACGCCAGGAAGAGGCGCGCCGGGCAGCCGAGGCCGAACGGGAGCGACAGGCACAGATCCAGCGCCAGCGCGAACAGCAGGCGGCCGAGGCAAAAGCGGCGGCCGAAAGAGAGGCGCGCGAACGGGAAGCGGCTGCCGCGGCCGAACGCGCGGCGGAAGCGAAGCGCGCGGAGGAAGCCCGGCAGGCGGAAGCGGCCCGCAAGGCGGAGCAGGCCCGCAAGGAAGCGGAGGCGCGCGCCCGGGCGGAGGCGGAGGCGCGGGCCAAGGCCGAGGCGGAAGCCCGGCGCAAGGCGGAGGAGGCCGCGCGTGCCGAAGCGGCTCGCAAGGCCGAGGAGGCGCGGATCCAGGCGCAGCGCCAGCAGGAGCTTGCGGCGCAGATCGAGGCGGAGCAACGGCGCATGGCCCTGCAGCAGTCGTCCGAGTACGCCCTGTGGCTCGGCGCCATCCAGGACCAGGTGGCGCGCAACTGGAACCGTCCGCCGTCGGCACGGCCCGGCCTCGATTGCGAGGTGCGGGTGCAGCTGATCCCGGGCATGCAGGTGGTGAACACGGAGATCGTGCGCTGTAATGGCGACGAGGCGGTGCGCCGCTCCATCGTCGCCGCAGTCGAACGCGCCTCGCCGCTGCCGCGCCCGCCCGACCCGGCACTTTTCGAACGTACCATTGTCTTTGACTTCAAACCCGAGGATTGAACCTGCCCATGAGCCATACGATCACCGCAAGACTCGCCGGCCTCGTGCTGCTGCTGGCCGCCGTCGCGAGCCACGCCGAGCTGCGCATCGAGATCACCCGCGGCGTGAGCGAGGCGGTGCCCATCACGATCGTGCCGTTCGCCTACGAAGGCGACGGCGCCCCCGCCATCGACGTCGCGGGGGTCATCGAGGCCGACCTGGCGTTCAGCGGGCGCTTCGAGCCCATGGAGCGGCGCGACATGGTGTCGCGCCCGACCCGGCCCGAGGAGGTCCGGCTCGAGGACTGGCGTCTCCTGGATACGGACATCGTGGTGATCGGTCGGGTGAAGCCGGGCGCCGCGGGGCGCTACGAGATCGAGTTCCACGTGTTCGACGTGTTTCGTGGCCAGTCGCTGATGGCGTACAACCTGCCGGTCTCGGCCGACAACCTGCGCGGTGCGGCGCACCGGATCGCGGACATGATCTTCGAGAAGCTCACCGGCGTCCCGGGGATATTCTCGACACGCATCGCCTATGTCACCGTCGACCGGGCCGATGAGAAGTCTCTTTACCGCTTATGGTTGTCGGATGCGGACGGCGCCCGGGCCGGCGTGATCGCCGAGTCGGCCCGGCCGATCATGTCGCCGACCTGGTCGCCCGACGGGCGGCGGATCGCCTATGTGTCCTTCGAGACCGGCGTGTCGCGGATTTTCGTCCAGGAGCTGGCGACCGGACGCCGGGTGGCCGTTTCCTCGGCACCCGGAATCAACGGCGCGCCGGCCTGGTCGCCGGACGGCACCCGCCTGGCGCTCGTGCTCGGCGGGGTGGATGGCAATCTCGACATCCACGTGCTCACGCTCTCGGGCCGCAAACTGGACCGGCTGACCCGGCATCCTGCCATCGACACCGAGCCGGCCTGGTCGCCCGACGGCCGCAGCCTCTATTTCACGTCCGACCGCGCCGGCGGCCCGCAGGTCTATCGCGTGACGCTGGACGGTTCCAGCCCGCGCCGCGTCACCTTCGAAGGGAATTACAACGCCCGTCCGCGGGTGTCTCCGGACGGCGAGCAGCTGGCCATGGTCCATCGCGTGCGTGATAACTACCGGATCGCCATCATGGACTTGCGGCGTGGCGGGTTGCGTGTGCTCACCGACGGGGAGCAGGACGAGTCGCCGAGTTTCGCCCCGAACGGCAGCATGATCATTTTCGCCACCCGCGAGGGCGGCCGGGGCGTATTGGCCGCCGTGTCCAGCGACGGCCGGGTGCGCCAACGCATCGCGGGTACCGAAGGTGACGTCCGCGAGCCGGTCTGGTCGCCTTACGCGCGATGAATCGAAGGGTTAACATAGTCTTCAGCACCCGAATCCCGGGCCGGCGAGGGCGCCGGACCGAACCGACGAGGAAAATCACGACATGCCCATGCAAAAACTAGCCATCCTGATCGTCGCCGCGGCGCTGTTCGCCGGGTGCGCGCGCCAGACCAAGCCGGACGAAGAGGCCGCCGGCGTGGTCGAACCGACGGATGAGGAATTCGTCACCCAGCCGCTCACGGAGGACGAGTTGTTCGGCGACGGGCGCCCACTGGACGGGGAGTTCGGCGCCATCGATGCGCCCGAGGCCGTGATCGACCAGAGCGTGATCTACTTCGACTTCGATTCCTCTTCGATCCGTCCGGAGTACAGCGACACCATCGCCGCACATGCCGACCGGCTGGTGAACGATTCGGCCCAGGTGGTGCGGCTCGAGGGGCACACCGACGAGCGGGGGTCGCGTGAATACAACATCGGGCTCGGCGAGCGTCGCTCCCAGTCCGTGCGCCAGGCGCTGATGCTCCAGGGCGTGCGCGGCGACCAGATCATAACGGTCAGCTATGGCGAGGAGCAGCCCGCCATGTCCGGCAGCGATGATGAAGCGTGGGCGATGAACCGCCGCGTGGAAATCGTTTACCTGCGATGAATATTCCGCAGAGATTCACCCGTGGCGCGCTCTTCCTCGTCATGGGGCTCGGGGTGGCCGGTTGCGCCGTGCCGCCGGAAGAAGATCCCGTGCTGATCAAGCTCGACGAGCTGGACAGTCGCGTCGCTTCCATCGAGCGCGTCGTGCGCAATGAAAGCCTGCTGCGGATCGCCAATGAGCTTGCGGTGCTGCGCGACGAGGTGCGTGAGCTGCGCGGCCAGACCGAGGCACTGCAGTACGAGGCCGAGAGCGGCGTCACTCGCCAGCGCGACCAGTACCTGGACCTCGACCAGCGCCTGCAGTCGCTCGAGCGCCGCACCCGGAGCGGCGACACGGCGCCCGGGCTGGCACCGGTCGGCGAGACCGTGCCTTCCACGGGCACCCTGCCGTCGACCGCCGAGCCCGTGCAGTCGTCTTACCAGGCCTCCCTGGAGCTCTTGCGCCAGGGACGCTACGAACAGGCCGAGGCGGGCTTCAGGCAGTTCCTCATCGACTCTCCGGACAGTGAGCTGGCCGATAACGCGCGCTACTGGCTCGCCGAGACGCACTACGTCAATCGGGAGTTCGAGACGGCCCTCGAGACCTTCCGTCTCATGCTCGAGCAGTATCCGGACTCGCGCAAGGCACCGGACGCGCTGCTGAAGGCGGGCTTCTGCGAGTACGAACTGGAGCGCTGGGCCGATGCGCGCGCCACGCTCACGGCGGTCGTCGAGCGTTACCCGGAGTCGACCGCGGCCCGCCTGGCGACCCAGCGACTGGAAAGGATGGGCGCGGAGCGCCGCTAGCGAGCCATGGCCAGCGTTGCCCGCGATGCGGATCCGGCTGAGCAGTCGCTGCGCATCACAGAAATATTCTGTTCGCTCCAGGGCGAAGCGAGCAGCGTGGGCTGGCCGACCGTTTTCGTGCGGCTGACGGGCTGCCCGTTGCGTTGCGGCTATTGCGACACGGCCTACGCATTCCACGGCGGCGAGCGGCGCTCCATCGCCTCCATCGCCGCCGAGGTCGAAGCCCACGGCACGCGGCATGCCTGCGTGACCGGCGGTGAACCGCTGGCGCAGCGAGGGTGCACCGCACTGGTGACCCGCCTGTGTGATGCCGGGCTGCAGGTCTCCGTGGAGACGAGCGGCGCACTCGATATCTCCGTGCTCGACCCGCGCGCGCAACGGGTCATGGACGTCAAGACCCCGGGATCCGGGGAGGTGGCACGCAACCTGCCGGACAACCTGGCGCATCTGCGGTCCCGCGACTGCGCGAAGTTCGTGATCTGTGATCGAGGGGACTACGAGTGGTCGCGGGAGTTCGTCCGGCGCCACGAACTCGGTGCGCGTTGCGAGGTCCTCTTTTCACCGTCCTGGGGCCAGTTGCCGGCGGGCGAGCTGGCGGACTGGATCCTGGCGGACGGGCTGGGGGTGCGCTTCCAGCTGCAGTTGCACAAGGTGCTGTGGGGCGATGTACCGGGACGCTGAAGACCATGACCGGCGCGCGGTCGTGCTGCTCTCGGGCGGGCTGGATTCGACGACCGTGCTGGCCCAGGCGCTCGCGGCAGGCTACGAATGCCACACGCTGAGCTTTCGCTACGGACAGCGCCACGAGACCGAACTGGAGGCGGCGGCACGCATCGCCGCGGCACTGGGCGCGCGCTCCCATCGGGTCGTCGCCATCGACCTCGGCGCGATCGGGGGCTCCAGCCTGACGGATGCGCGCATGGCGGTCCCTGAAACGCCGACCACCGGGATTCCGTCCACCTATGTGCCGGCGCGCAATACGGTGTTTCTCGCCCTCGGCATGGGGGTCGCCGAGGTCCTGGACGCCGGCCACCTCTTCATCGGCGTCAATGCCGTCGATTACTCCGGTTACCCGGACTGCCGGCCCGAGTTCATCGCCGCCTTCCGGCGCCTCGCCGGGCTTGCGACGCGCCGGGCGGTCGAAGGCGCGCCGCTGGAGATCCACGCGCCCCTGCTCGAGGCCACCAAGGCGGATATCATCCGGCGCGGGATCGCGCTGGGCGTGGACTACGGCCTCACGGTGTCCTGCTACCAGGCCGACGCCGACGGGCGGGCCTGCGGCGTATGCGACTCGTGTCGCCTGCGGCAGGCGGGATTCGTCGCCGCGGGCGTGCCGGATCCGACGCGATACCGCGACTAGCCCGCATCAGCTAAACTGTCGCGCCCACGGAAACCCGCCGGCGGGGTGAAACAGGGGGCCGTTAGCTCAATTGGTAGAGCACCGGACTTTTAATCCGATGGTTCTGGGTTCGAGTCCCAGGCGGCCCACCATCCCTGCTGATCCGCGCGTCTATACTTTCCTGCAATGCGTCGAACGCGGCGCGCATTCCCAGGAGGCAAGCGCTTGAGACGAAGCCTGGTACAGGTGTCTTTGCTTCTCGTGTTCGTGCTCGCCGGCGCATCGCAGGCGGGCGCACGCGATCCCGGCAAGACGATTTTCGGCTATGTCGAGCGGGTCGTGATCTCCGCGGAGGGGCTCAGCCTCAAGGCGCGTCTGGATACCGGCGCGCTGACCAGTTCGCTCGATGCGCACAATATCGTCCGTTTCCGGCGCGGCGATGCGCGCTATGTCCGCTTCGACGTCCGCGATCCCGCGACCGACGAGTACGTCACCCTGGAGCGCCCGCTGGTGCGCAACGTCCGCATCCGGCAGCACGAGGGCCCGCCCGTCCGCAGGCCGGTCGTGAGGATGCGGCTCTGCCTGGGACACCTGGTCCGTGAGGTGGAAGTCAACCTCACCTCCCGCAAGCAGCTGATCTATCCACTGCTGATCGGCCGCAGCGCCATGCGGAGTGCAGTGATCGTCGATCCGGACCTGACGTTCACCAGCAGGCCGAAGTGTGATCTCGCGGAGCTCGCTGAGTGAGACTGAGGCACCTGTTGATCCTCGTGCTGGTCCTGAGCGTGATCGGCACGGGTTTCTTCGTCTTCAAATGGCAGGTGCTCGGCTTTCCCCTCAGCGCGGATCGCGACGCGGACACCTGGACCGTGGAGGCGCGCGTCGCCTTCAGCCGGAGCACCGCCGGGCCGGTGAAGGCGAGCTTCGGTCTGCCGTCCGAGCCCCCGGGCTTTCGCATTTTCGACGAGCAATTCATCTCGCGCGGTTACGGCCTGGCGCTCGAGGGAGAAGGGGAGTCCCGTCGCGCTGTCTGGTCCCTGCGCCGGGCGCGAGGCGAACAGGCGCTCTACTATCGCGTGACCTTGTTCCGGGACCGGACCCACCAGCCGGAACGGCCGGTGCCGGGGTTTCCGCCGGTACCGCGACTCGAGGAACCCGAGGCATCGGCCCTCGACGAGCTGGTGACCCGCGTGCGCCAGGAGTCTGCCGATATCGCCACGTTCGCGGCCGGTGCCATCCGCGTCGCACAGGGGACGGAAGGTGCGGTGCGCCTGTTCACCGGGGCGCGGCCCGATCCCGCGGCGCAGGCCGACCTGGTCATCAAGATTCTGCATTCGGCGCGCATTCCCGCGCAGGTGATCCAGGCGCTGCGCCTCGCTGACGACCGTCGCGATGCCGAGCTCGAATTCTGGATCATGGTCCACAACGGCAGCGAATGGCTCTATTTCGATCCGCGCGAGGGCCGGCGCGGATTGCCGGCCAACACGCTGGTGTGGTCCTGGAGCGGGGAGCGGGTGCTCGAGGTCGAAGGGGCCCGCTCGCCGCGGGTCAGTTTCTCGATGCGTTACACGATCGAAGACGCTTTGCGTGTCGCCGAGTTCCGCGCCCAGCGGGATCATCCGCGGATCGTCGATTTCTCGTTGCTGAACCTGCCGCTCCAGACGCAGTCGCTCTATTCCATTCTCCTGCTGGTGCCGCTCGGCGCCTTCCTCGTGGTGCTGTTGCGCAACGTGGTCGGAATCAGCACCTTCGGTACTTTCATGCCGGTGCTCGTCGCGATGGCGTTTCGCGAGACACAGTTGCTGAACGGGATCGTGCTGTTCGTGCTGATCGTCGCGGCGGGCCTGTCGATCCGCTTCTATCTCGAGCGGCTGCGGCTGCTTCTCGTGCCGCGCCTCGCGGCCGTGCTGACCGTCGTCGTGTTGTTGATGGCGCTGGTCAGCATCGTGACGCACCGCCTCGGCATCGAGGTGGGACTGTCGGTCGCCCTGTTCCCGATGGTGATCATCGCGATGACCATCGAGCGCATGTCGATCCTCTGGGAGGAGCGCGGCCCGGCCGAAGCCATCAAGGAAGGGATCGGCACGCTGGTCGCGGCCGCCGTGATCTACCTCGTCATGATCATGCCCGCCGTCCGATACTTCCTGCTGGTGTTTCCGGAGACGCTGCTGGTGGTGCTCGCCGCGATCCTGCTGCTCGGGCGCTACACCGGCTACCGCCTCACCGAACTGCTGCGGTTCCGCGCGCTCGCCGGAGGCGGCAAGTGATCCGGCGACGCTGGCGCGCCTTGCAGGCGGCCGGGGTGATGGGCATCAATCGGCGCAATGCGGATTACATCATGCCGCTCAATCCGCGCCGCAATTTCCCGATCGTGGACAACAAGCTGCTGACCAAGGAGCGGGCGATCCTGCATGGCGTCCCGGTGCCGGAACTCTATGGCCAGCTTTCGACGCCGCACGAAATCCGGGATCTCGCCGGCATGATCGCCGGCAAGCCCGGCTTTGTCGTGAAACCGGCGCACGGCAGCCAGGGTGACGGCATCCTGGTGATCATGGAGCAGCGCAAGGGCCGCTACCGCACCGCGGGCGGACGGCTGCTCGACGAGGCGGACATGGAACACCACATCACCAACGCCCTGAGCGGCCAGTTCAGTCTCGGGGGGTTGCCCGACCAGGTGATGGTGGAATACCGGGTGCGCTTCGACCCGGTGTTCGACGAGGTCAGTTTCCAGGGGGTCCCCGACCTCCGGATCATCGTCTACCGCGGTTTTCCGATCATGTCGATGGTGCGGCTGCCGACCCGCCAGTCCGACGGTAAAGCCAATCTTCACCAGGGCGCGATGGGTGCCGGGATCGATATCGCCACCGGCTTGACCCTGCCCGCCGTGGCCCCCGGCAATATCGTGCTCGACGAGCATCCCGACACCGGCGCGAGGATCTCGGGCCGGACGATTCCCCACTGGAAAGAAGCGCTGCACATGGCCGCGCGTTGCTATGAGCTGGCGGGCCTCGGCTATCTCGGCGTGGATATCGTGCTGGATGCGGAACGCGGCCCGCTGCTGCTGGAGCTCAACGCGCGTCCGGGCCTGAACGTGCAGATCGCCAACGGGGACGGCCTGCGGCGGCGTACCGAGGCCTTCGATCCTCTCGGGGAGCGTGCGCATACACCGCTCGAGCGAGTGGCGCTGGCGCGTGACATGGCGCGCCGGGGTTTCAGGGCGGATCACGCGGCCTGACTGCCGCGCCGCCGCCGGCACCATCGGCGTCATCGCCCGGGGCACCGTGACGGCCCGCGCCGGCGGCGAAGGCCGCCGCACCGCGCAAGCCGTCTGCGCGCAGGACATCGAGACCGGCCTGGAACTCGGCGCGCAGGGCGGCTTCCTCGTCGCTGAACGCACCGAAGCGGGCGGCCGCACGATCGCCGCGCAGGCAGGCCTGCGGCAGAGCGGCGAGTTCCGCGGCCAGCGCCATGGCTGCATCCACCGCGTCCCCGGGTGCCACGACCCTGTCGCACAGGCCGATGGCATGGCACTCGGCGGCTTCGATTCGGCGCCCGGTGAGGACCAGGTCGAGGGCACGGCCCTGCCCGACGAGCCGCGGCAGGCGCACCGTGCCGCCGTCGATCAGCGGCACGCCCCAGCGACGACACAAGACCCCCATCCAGGCATCCCGTTCCATCACGCGCATATCGCACCACAGTGCGAGTTCCATGCCACCCGCGACCGCTGCACCCGCGATCGCCGCGATGACCGGCTTGCCGAGGCGCAGGCGTGTCGGACCCATGGGACCGAGCGGCGGCTGTCCGGTCTCGCCGAAATGCAGTTGCGCCAGCCAGTCCGCGGCCTCGCCCCGGGAGAGCGTCTTCAGGTCGAAACCGGCGCAGAAGCTGCCGCCGGCGCCCGCCAGGACGGCGACCGCCGCCTCGTCATCCGCTTCGAAAGCTACGATCGCGCGATAGAGCGCGAAGGCCGTCGCCGGATCGACGGCATTCCTCGCGTCCGGCCGATCCAGCGTGATCAGGGTGACGGCGCCTCTCCGGCTGGCCGACACGGTCTCCGGGCCCGATGTGGATGCGTCAGGTGGCATGCGTGGAAGCCCTTGATTTGAAAGGATACAGTCTACATGTTAGGGTGTGGGCGGTAAAAAACACTCGCTGGAGACCGTCGCCCGCGCGGCACCCAAGCCGATGATGCGTGCCGGACCAGACCGCCCGCCGGTCGTTGCGATCCTCCCGGGGTCGCGTGGATTTGCCCGCCAGGGCAAGTGGCCGATTGAGCAGGCGAACGATTCGATTCTGACCCATTCTTTGGACGGGGCGTGGCCGAGAGCCGAAGCCCTGAGGAGCTGTTTCTGATGTGTGGCATTGCCGGCGAAATGCGCTTCGACGGGGCCGGGGCCGATATCGGTCGCGTGCAACGGATGCTCGACCTGATGAGCGCGCGCGGACCGGACGACGACGGACTGGTGTCGCAGGGTCCCGTTGCGCTCGGCCATCGTCGCCTGGCGATCGTGGACCTGTCCGAGCGCGGCGCGCAGCCGATGCGCGACCAGGAACTCGGCCTGACCATCGTTTTCAATGGCTGCATCTACAACCACGACGAGTTGCGCAGGCGCCTCGGCGAACTGGGCTACCGTTTCTATTCCCGCAGCGACACCGAAGTGATCCTCAAGGCCTACCATGCCTGGGGCGAACGCTGTCTCGACGATTTCATGGGCATGTTCGCGTTCTGCATTCGCGAGCACGAGTCGGGCCGGCTGTTCCTGGCGCGCGATCGGCTGGGCATCAAGCCGTTGTATTACACCCTCGACGGCGGGGCTTTCCGCTTCGCCTCCACGCTGCCGGCGCTGGTTCGCGACGGCTTGTCGAGCCATGCAGTCGATCCCGCGGCCTTGCATCACTACATGAGTTTTCATTCGGTGGTCCCGGCCCCGCACACGTTGTTGTCTGCGGTGCGCAAGGTTCCGCCGGGACACTGGATGCGCATCGAGGCGGACGGACGGATCCGCGAGCAGGCTTTCTGGTCGCTGCAGTTCGGCCCGCGGGAGGGGGATCCGCAGACGGATCGCGAATGGGAGGATGCCGTGCTCGAATCGATGCGCGTCGCGGTGCGGCGGCGCCTGACGGGCGACGTCCCGGTGGGCGTGCTGCTCTCCGGCGGGCTCGACTCCAGCCTCATCACGGGGCTGCTCGCGCGCGAGGGCGTGCCGCACCTGAATACCTTCACGGTCGGTTTCGAGGACGTCGGCAAGGAGGAAGGCAACGAGTTCCGTTACTCGGACCTGGTCGCGCGGACGTTCGGTACCGAGCACCACCAGGTGTTCATCGATTCCGCCACGCTTCTCCAGCATCTCCCGGGCTGCTTCTCCGCGATGTCCGAACCGATGGTGAGCCACGACAACATCGGCTTCTACCTGCTGTCTCGCGAAGTCTCCAAGCACGTCAAGGTGGTGCAGAGCGGGCAGGGGGCAGACGAAGTTTTCGGCGGTTACCACTGGTATCCGCCCCTGCTGGACAGCACCGACCCGGTGGCGGACTACGCGCGGGTGTTCTTCGATCGCGACCACGCCGGCTTCGCGGAGGCGATCGAGCCCGGGCTGGTTGGCGATGACCATAGCCGGGCCTTCGTGGCAGCCCGCTTCGCCGACACGCAAGCCGAGGCGCCCGTGGACAAGGCGCTGCATCTCGATACCACGGTCATGCTCGTGGATGATCCGGTGAAACGCGTGGACAACATGACGATGGCCTGGGGGCTCGAGGCGCGCACGCCGTTTCTCGATCACGAGGTGGTCGAACTCGCGGCGCGATGCCCGGCGCGACTGAAGCTCGCCCAGGAGGGCAAGGGCGTGCTGAAGGAGGCGGCCCGGCGCGTGATCCCGGACGGCGTGATCGATCGGCCGAAAGGCTATTTTCCCGTGCCGGCGCTGAAATACCTGCGTGGCGAGAGCCTGGAGATGGTCCGCGATGCGCTGTCGAGCCGTCCGGCGCGCGAGCGCGGCGTGTTCCGACGCGACTACGTGGAAAAACTGCTGTCCGAGCCGGAACAGCATCTCACGCCGTTACGCGGCTCTAAGCTATGGCAGATCGCGGTATTCGAACTCTGGATGCAGACACACGGCCTGTGACGGGACCTGGCGCACAGCCGACCACCAGCGGGACACCGTCCCCGGGGGGAAGAACATGACTTCCGACAGATCGCGTCACCGCCTCGAACGCAAGGGGTCGGCCACGTTGCGCGGTTTCGGGGAGGACGATCCGCGCCACAAGGGAATGCCGCTCAAGCCGAATGCCGTCGTGGATTGCGGCTGGGGCCGGCTGGTCTTCGCGCACACTTTCGGCGACAACGCCGAACTGGCCCGCACCCTGCTGGAAGAGGAGCCGGGCCGGCGCGATATCGGCCTGTACCTGCGCGATCCGCACGTGGTGCTGGCGATGGCGCCGCAGGAACTGTTTCTCGATCCCTCCCACACCTATCGGCTGTGGTTCCACAAGTATCTCTCGGCGCGCGTGCAGCCGCGCGGATTCCGCGTGCGCCGCCTGCGGGACCGGAAGGATGCGGAAGCCATCTACAACCTGTTGAACAGCCGCCGGATGGTGCCGCCCGACCCGGATTTCATCATGGCGCGCCGCAAGTCCCGGACCCTGTCTTTTTTCGTTGCGGAGGACGAGGAGAGCGGCCACATCATCGGGACGGTGACCGGTGTCGATCACGTCCACGCCTTCGGCGATCCGGAGAAAGGTTCCAGCATGTGGTGCCTGGCCGTCGATCCGCAGGCGGCCCAGCCGGGCATCGGCCGTGCCCTGGTCGCCCTGGTGGCCGATCATTACTCCGCGCGTGGACGGGCCTTCATGGACCTGTCGGTCATGCATGACAACGAGGCGGTGATCCGGCTCTACGAGAAGATGGGCTTTGAGCGTGTCCCGGTGTTTTCCATGAAGCGCAAGAACGCGATCAACGAGCCGTTGTTCGTCGGTCCGGAAACCTATGACGCGCTCAACCCCTATGCGCGGATCCTCGTCGACGAGGCGCGGCGCCGGGGCATCGGGGTCGAACTCGTGGATGCCGAGGAGGGGTATTTCGCGTTGACGCTGGGCGGCCGCAGCATCATCTGCCGGGAGTCGCTCACCGAGTTGACGAGCGCCATCGCCATGAGTCGCTGTGACGACAAGCGCATCACTCGCAAGGTGCTGGCTGCGGTGGGGCTGGAGGTGCCGGCGCAACGGATGGCCGGCGAGGCCGATGCAGACGAGGCCTTCCTGCGCGAGCACGGCCGCATCGTGGTCAAGCCGGCGCGCGGGGAGCAGGGCAACGCCGTGGCCGTCGATATCACGGAGCCCGCGGACATGGTCGCCGCCATCGAGGCCGCGGCCCGGACCGGATCGCAAGTGATTCTCGAGGCCTTCGCCGAGGGCGAGGACCTGCGCATCGTGCTCATCGATTACGAGGTGGTCGCTGCGGCGCTGCGGCGGCCCGCCGAGATCACCGGCGACGGCCAGCACGATATCCGCACCCTGATCGAGAAACAGAGCCGCCGGCGTGCGGCGGCCACCGGCGGCGAGAGCAGGATCCCGCTGGACGGGGAGACCACCCGGTGCATCGTGCGCCAGGGCCATGCGCTCGAGGACGTCCTGCCGCTCGGTGAGACCCTGCAGGTGCGCGACACCGCGAACCTGCATACCGGCGGCACGCTCCACGACGTCACCGACGCGCTCTCGCCCGCGCTGCGCGCCGTCGCAGAGCGTGCCGCGCGGGCGCTCAGCATCCCTGTGGTCGGGCTCGACCTGCTGGTGCCCGACCCGGCCGGCGACGAGTATGTGATCATCGAGGCCAACGAACGCCCCGGGCTCGCAAACCATGAACCGCAACCCACGGCCGAGCGGTTCGTGGATTTCCTCTTTCCCCAGACCGTGCAGGTGAATGATGACGCCACTGTCGATTGATCTCGATTATCTCCAGGAAGTGCTCATGGAGCTGCTGCGGATCCCCAGCCCGGCGGGATTCACGGACGAGGCCGTGCGCTGTACGCTGCGGCGCCTGGAGGCGCTGGGCATTCCCACCGAGATCACGCGGCGCGGCGCGATCCGCGCCGATCTCAAGGGTGCGCAGGGCAGTCCCGACCGGGCGATCGTCACGCACCTGGACACCATCGGCGCCATCACCGCCGGCCTCAAGGACAACGGGCGGCTCGAGCTGCTGCCGATCGGCACCTGGTCGAGCCGCTTCGCCGAAGGCGCACGGGTCACCGTGTACACCGACGAACGCACGTACCGGGGAACCATTCTGCCGGTGAAGGCCTCGGGCCATGCCTACGACCTCGAGATCGACAGCCTGCCGGTCAGCTGGGATTCGGTGGAGTTGCGGCTCGACGAGGAATGCTTCACCCGCGCCGACCTGTTGCGCCTCGGTCTCAATCGGGGTGATTTCGTCGCGGTCGACGCCCAGCCGGAGATCACCGAATCGGGCTTCATCAACTCGCGCCACCTCGACGACAAGGGCGGCGTCGCTACGGTGCTGGCCGTCGCCAAGGCCCTCGTCGAGAGCAAGACGCCCTTGCCGGTGGATTGCCACCTGCTGTTCACCATCAGCGAGGAGGTCGGCTCCGGCGCCTCGGCCGTGTTGCATGGCGACGTGGCCGAGATGGTCACGGTGGATACCGGCCCCGTCGCGCCGGTGCAGGCCGGTGACGAGTTCGGGGTCACGATATGCATGAAGGATTCGGCCGGACCTTTCGACTATCACCTGACACACAAGCTGCTCGACCTGTGCAACGACTACGGCATCCGGCACCAGCGCGACGTGTTCCGCCATTACCGCTGCGACAGCGCGTCCGCCATCGAGGCGGGCAACGACATCCGCACTGCGCTGGTGTGTTTCGGCACCGATGCGACCCATGGCTACGAGCGTTGCCACCTGCGTGCGCTGCAGGCGCTCGGCGACCTGCTTGCGCTGTATGTGCAAAGTCCCCCCGCCGTGCGCCGGGACCGGCTCGGGCTCGGCTCTCCGGAAGGCTTTACGCACCTGCCCGTGGGCGATAACTGAGCCGGAATCGCGCCGGGCCGCCCGGCCCGGGTCCGCCCCGGTGCCACATCGAAACGTCGGTCGGTTATACTCGCCTGTAAAGCTTATTTGGGCATCGGGTTCGCATGTCCGGTGCCGGTCACCACAGCTGAACAGGCCCCGCATGCCGACCAGAATCCGTCGTGGTTACGACCTTCCTCTCGAGGGCGTTCCGCAGCAAGTCATCGAGCCGGCGCGTCCGACTGCAGCCGTGGCGGTGCTCGGACGCGATTACCTCGACCTGCGCCCCTCCATGCACGTTCAGGAAGGCGATCGCGTCCGGCTCGGGCAACCGCTGTTCAGTGACCGGCGCCGCGAGGGCGTGACGGTGACCTCGCCGGGCTCAGGTGTCGTGACGACCGTGTTGCGCGGGGCGCGGCGTGTCCTGCAGTCGGTGATCATCAGGCTGGAGGGCGAGGACGAGGAGGTCTTCGACCGCTGGGATCCGGACGAGCTGGCCGGCCTGGACCGCGACCTCGTGATCGGCAACCTGACCCGTTCCGGGCTGTGGTGCGCCTTGCGCACCCGACCCTGGAGCAAGGTGCCGGATCCCGCGACGACCCCCCACGCGCTGTTCATCACGGCGACCGACACGAACCCGCTGGCGCCCGATCCGGCGGTCGTGATCGGCGAGTCACGGGAGGATTTCGTCAACGGCGTGAGCGTGTTGTCGCGCCTCACGACCGGGCAGACCTTCGTCTGCACCGCCGCGGGCAGCGAGATCCCGGTGCCCGGGAACATGCCCGGGATCCAGGTCGCGGAATTCACCGGGCCGCATCCGGCCGGCCTGGTCGGCACCCATATCCATTTCCTCTACCCGGTGAGCGCCGAGCGCAGCGTCTGGCATCTCGGTTACCAGGACGTGATTGCCGTCGGGCGGTTGTTCACCACCGGCCGGCTGGACCCGAGCCGCGTCGTGTCGCTCGGCGGCCCGGCAGTGAAACGGCCGCGCCTGTTGCGGACGCGGCTTGGCGCGCACATCGAGCCGCTGGTGCAGGGCGAGATCGAGGAGGGTATCGAGTGCCGCGTGTTGTCGGGCTCGGTGTGGTCCGGTTATCGCGCCACCGGCTGGGCCGGCTATCTCGGCCGTTACCACCAGCAGGTGACGGTCATCGCCGAAGGCCGGCAGCGAGAGTTCATCGGCTGGTTGCGGCCCGGCGGCGAAAAGGTCTCCGTGACGCGTGCCTTCCTGTCCAGTTTCAGCTCCGCCGCACGGCGATTCGCCCTGAATACCAGCCAGAACGGCAGCCCGCGGGCCATGGTGCCCATCGGTTCCTATGAGCGCGTGATGCCGCTGGAGATCCTGCCGACACAACTGCTGCGTGCGCTGGTCGTCGGCGACACGGACGAAGCCCAGCGACTGGGGGCCCTCGAGCTCGACGAGGAGGATCTCGCCCTGTGCACCTTCGTGTGCCCGGGCAAGTACGACTACGGCCCCGTGCTGCGCACTCGCCTCGAACAGATCGAAAAGGAAGGCTGATGAAGGGCTTGCGCAAGTTCCTGGACCGCATCGAGCCCATGTTCACGCGCGGCGGGCGCTTCGAGAAGTTCGGCGCGTTCTACGAGATGCTGGACACGTTTCTGTACACGCCCGCCGACGTGACGCGCAGCGCGCCGCACGTGCGCGATGCGATCGACCTCAAGCGTGTCATGACCTACGTCGTGATCGCGGTGCTGCCTTGCGCGCTGTTCGGCATGTACAACATCGGCCTGCAGGCCAACCTGGCCATGGCCGAGATGGGCATCGCCGGGGCAGACGGCTGGCGGGGTGCCGTGCTCGCGACTGCCGGCATCGGCTACGACCCGGACAGCCTCCTCGACTGTTTCTGGCACGGCTTCCTGTATTTCCTGCCCGTGTACATCGTGACGCTGGTCGCCGGCGGGTTCTGGGAAGTGGTGTTCGCGGTGACCCGCAACCACGAGGTCAACGAAGGCTTCCTGGTCACCTCGATGCTCTACACGCTGATCCTCCCGCCGACGATTCCGCTGTGGCAGGTGGCGCTCGGGATCAGTTTCGCGGTCGTCATCGGCAAGGAAATTTTCGGCGGCACCGGAAAGAATTTCCTCAACCCCGCCCTGACCGGCCGGGCCTTCCTGTATTTCGCCTACCCGGCGCAGAACTCGGGCAACGATGTCTGGGTGACGGTGGACGGGTTCACCGGCGCCACGCCGCTGGCTCTCGCGCCCCAGGGCGGGCTAGAGGCCATCCAGGCGGCGGGATACACGTTGTCGGACCTCTGGATGGGTTTTCTGCCCGGCACGATCGGCGCGGAGTCGGCTTTCGCCTGCGTCATCGGTGCGGTCTTCCTGCTGTACACGCGCGTCGCGTCGTGGCGCATCATGCTCGGCGTTTTCGCCGGACTCGTCGCCACGGTGCTGCTGTTCAATGTCGTCGCGGGACCGGACAGCAATCCCTACCTGCACCTCCCCTGGCAGTGGCATGCCCTGGCCGGGGGCTTCGCTTTCGGCCTCGTGTTCATGGCGACCGACCCGGTGAGCGCCTCCATGACGTCCAGGGGAAAATACATCTATGGTGCATTGATAGGGATCCTCACGGCGTTGATCCGCGTGGTGAATCCCGCGTTTCCCGAGGGGATCATGCTGGCGATCCTGCTGGCGAACGTGTTTGCCCCCCTGATCGACTATTTCGTCGTGCGGGCCAACGTGCGCAAGAGGGCGCGCCACTATGTCTGAGCAAAACCGGAATCCGACCGGCCTGTTCGGCCGCCTCGCGGCGCTGCCGAACGACAGCATCGCCAAGATGCTGCTGGTCACGGTGACTCTTTCGCTGGTGTGCTCGGTGCTCGTGTCGTCCTCCGCGGTGCTGCTGAAACCACTGCAGATGCGCAACGTGGAGCTGGCGCGCAAGGCGCGGATCCTGGAAGTGGCGGGGCTGATGGAGCCGGAACGCTCGATCGAGGAACTGTTCGCGGGCGTCGAACCCCGGCTGGTCGAACTCGACACCGGGGAGTTCAGCGAGGCCTTCGATCCGTCCACTTACGACCAGCGGATCGCGTCGCGCGATCCCGATCTCAGCCGCGCGATCGAGCCTTGGAACGACATCGCGGGGATCGGGCGGAAGCCGAAGTATGCGCCGGTGTACCTGGTGGAATCCGGCGGTGAAGTGGAAAAAGTCATCTTGCCGGTGCACGGCTACGGGTTGTGGTCGACCATGTACGGATTTTTGGCCTTGTCCGGTGACGGCCAGGAAGTGCTCGGCCTGACGTTCTACCAGCATGCGGAAACCCCGGGACTCGGCGGCGAGATCGAGAATCCCCGCTGGCTCGAGCGCTGGGTCGGCAAGCGGGTCTACGGGCCGGAAGGCGACGTGCGGCTCCAGGTGGTCCGCGGCAGCGTCGGTCCGGGCGACGAATGGGCGGACTGGGCGATCGACGGGATTTCCGGCGCGACGCTGACCGCCGACGGCGTCAGCAACATGGTCAAGTACTGGCTCGGCGAGGACGGCTTCAAGCCGTTTCTCGTCCGGCTGCAGGAGGAGGGCGCATGAACACGACGGGCAAGATACTTCTCGAACCGGTCATCGACCGCAACCCCATCACCCTGCAGATCCTGGGGGTGTGCTCGGCACTGGCCGTGACGACCCAGATGATTCCGTCGTTGATCATGGGCCTGGCGCTCATTTTCGTCATCGCCGCCTCGAGTGCGGCCATCAGCATGATTCGCAATCACATGCCGGGCAACATCCGCATCATCATCCAGATGACGATCATCGCCTCGCTCGTGATTCTCGTCGACCAGTTTCTCAAGGCCTTCGCTTACGACATCAGCCGGCAGCTGTCCGTGTTCGTCGGCCTGATCATCACCAACTGCATCGTGCTCGGACGCGCCGAGGCATTCGCCTCCAGCAACCCGGTCGGCCCCAGCGTGCTCGACGGCATCGGGCACGGCATCGGCTATGCGCTGGTGTTGCTGGTGGTGGCGTTCTTCCGCGAACTGTTCGGTTCCGGGAAGCTGTTCGGCATCGAGATCCTCCCCCTCGCCAGCGAGGGGGGCTGGTACCTGCCCAACGGGCTCATGCTGCTCGCGCCCTCCGCGTTCTTCATCATCGGGCTCATGATCTGGGCGATCCGGACCTGGAAGCCGGCACAGGTGGAGAAACCCGAATACCAGATCCATGTCGTGCACCGCACGGAGGCGCTGTGATGGAAGGACTCATCGGCCTTTTCCTGCGAGCGGTCTTCATCGAGAACCTGGCGCTCGCGTTTTTCCTCGGCATGTGCACTTTCCTGGCGGTATCGAAGAAAGTGGAGACCGCCATCGGGCTGGGCCTCGCCGTGGTGGTGGTGCAGGCCATCACCGTGCCGGCCAACAGCCTGATCTACCAGTTCATCCTGCGTCCCGGCGCGCTCGACTGGGCGGGCTTGCCCCAGGTGGACCTGTCCTTTCTCGGCCTGATCACCTACATCGGGGTGATCGCCGCCATGGTGCAGATCCTCGAGATGACGCTCGACCGCTTCTTCCCCGCCCTGTATTCGGCATTGGGCATCTTCCTGCCGCTGATCACCGTCAACTGCGCCATTCTCGGCGGCAGCCTCTTCATGGTGGAGCGGAACTACGATTTTGCCCAGAGCGTGACCTACGGGATCGGCAGCGGCGTGGGCTGGGCGCTGGCGATCGTCGCGCTGGCGGGGATCCGGGAGAAGCTGAAATACAGCGATGTGCCGGACGGGCTGCAAGGCCTCGGGATCACGTTCATTTCCACCGGCCTGATGGCGATGGCCTTCATGGCATTCTCCGGGATCCAGGTGTAGGGCGGGGCCATGCTGGAAATCGGACTCGGCGTATTCCTGTTCACCCTGATCGTCATGTCGCTGGTGTTCATCATCCTCGCGGCGCGTTCGCGCCTCGTGGCCAGCGGACAGGTGAACATCTTCATCAACGATGAGAAGACGATCGCGGCGCCCGTCGGCACCAAGCTGCTCTCCGCGCTCGCCGACGCCAAGCTTTTCGTCGCCTCGGCCTGCGGTGGCGGGGGCACCTGCGGGCAATGCAAGGTGCGCGTCCAGGAAGGCGGCGGCGTGATCCTGCCGACCGAGACCTCGCATATCAACAAGCGGGAAGCGTCGGCCGGCGAGCGCTTGTCCTGCCAGGTCGTCGTCAAGCAGGACATGCGCATCGAGGTGCCGCGCGAGGTGTTCGGCATCAAGCGCTGGCAGTGCCGCGTGCGCTCGAACCGCAGCGTGGCGACCTTCATCAAGGAACTGGTGCTGGAACTGCCCGCCGGCGAAGAGCTGAATTTCCGTGCCGGAGGCTATATCCAGATCGAATGCCCGCCGCATCACATCAAGTACGCGGATTTCGACATCCCGGGACAGTTCCGCGAGGACTGGGAGCGTTTCAACCTGTTCGACCTCGAGTCGGAGGTGGAAGAGCCGGTGATGCGGGCGTACTCGATGGCCAACTTTCCGGACGAAAAAGGGATCGTGATGCTGAACGTGCGCGTCGCGACACCGCCGCCCCGCATGACGGGCGTGCCGCCGGGGATCATGTCCTCGTATATCTTCGGCCTCGAGCCGGGTGATACGGTGACCATCTCCGGACCCTACGGGGAGTTCTTTGCCAAGCACACGAAGGCCGAGATGGTGTTCATCGGCGGTGGCGCGGGGATGGCGCCCATGCGGGCGCACATCTTCGACCAGCTCAAGCGGCTCGACAGCGAACGAAAGATGAGTTTCTGGTACGGGGCACGCAGCAAGCGGGAGATGTTCTACCACGAGGAATTCGAAGCACTCGCGGCCAGGCACGAGAACTTCAGCTGGCACATCGCGTTGTCGGATCCCTTGCCCGAGGACGAGTGGCAGGGGGATGTCGGGTTCATCCACGAGGTGCTGCACGAGAATTACCTGCGCGATCATCCCGCGCCGGAGGATATCGAGTACTACATCTGCGGTCCGCCGATGATGACCCAGGCGGTGCTGAAGATGTTGTCGGACCTCGGGGTGGAGAAGGAAAACATTCTGCTCGATGACTTCGGAGGCTGATCGATGGCCGTGTTCGTACTCTCTTTTCTCATCTTCGCGACGGCCATCGGCGCGATGGCGATCGGCGTCATGTGCGGCCGCCCCCGGATCGAAGGCAGTTGCGGCGGGTTGAATCGCGTGGCCGGAGTGGACTCCGATTGTGGCGGCGCCTGCCGTCGTCCCTGCGCGCGGCGTCGCGCGGCGAACTGAGGAATATCACCATGGGCGTGCTCGTGCGCGACTACATGTCCAGCAACCTCACCCGCTTTTTCCCGGACATGGATGTGCTGGAGGCCGTCGCGTTGATGATCGAGAAAGGGATTTCCGGTGGTCCGGTGGTGGATCGACTGGGCAATCTCGTCGGCGTCATCGCGGAGAAAGATTGCCTGGAGCCGGCCATGCAGGCCGGCTACTACGGCTCACGCGGCGGCGTGGTCCGCGACTTCATGGCGACGGAATTCGAGGTGGCCGACATCGACGACAGCATCATGGACATCGCGCGTCTGTTGCAGCGGGATGGCCATTTCTACAACCGCGGCGTGCCGGTCATGAAACACAACCGCGTCGTCGGCAATATCAGCCTGCGGGATGTTCTCAGGGCGTTCCAGGATATGGCGGGGCAGTCCGAGTGACTGCGGGAGGGCAGCGATGAGATTCGACCAGACCGGCGAGGTGCTGCATTTCGTGGAACGTTTTCACGAGGACATCGCCCATGCCTATGCCAAGCTCGGCGAAGAAGTGGCGCAGCGGCGCTCGCGACTGTTGCTGGACTACATGGCCGGCCGCGAGATCAGGCTCGCGGAAGCCGTGCGCAGCTTTGCCCACGATTCCGACGATCCCGCGCTGAAGGAATGGGATCCGTTCACGATCGACGACAGCAAGGTGCGTGCGCGCCTCAGGGACGGACTGGATGCCGCGGCGCCGCCGGACGACCTGCTGGAACTCGGCCTGGAGATCGCCGAGTGGTTCGAACAGCTTTACGCGCGGCTGGCTGCGAAGAGCGGCACGCCCGAGCAGAAGACGCTGTTCGAAAGCCTGCGGGAGCGCACCGAGAACGAAAAACACAAGCTTGCTCGCAACGGCAACATGCTGATGGACTTCTAGGCCGGCGCGGCTGCCGCCCCGGCAAGAGCGCCCCGATCGTCAACTCAGCAGGCGGCCGCGGCGCTTGTCCCGTCCATGCAGTTTTTTCCGGCCGGAAGCGCGGACGCGCTTCTGCGCCCGCTCGATCAGGATCTCGTGCGCGCTGCGCGGATCGTCGCCTTCGCCCGGCTGGCGTTGCACGTACTGCCCGTCCGGTTGCATGTCCCAGGCGCTGCGCCGATCCCGCAGCTGGATATCGAGAATCTCGCGCAGCATGCCCTGGCATTCCGGGTCCTCGACGGGGACGATGGTCTCCACGCGCGCCTCGAGGTTGCGCTTCATGCAGTCCGCGGAACCGATGAAATACTCTTCGTCGCCGCCGTTGCGAAAATAGTAGATACGCGCATGCTCCAGGAAGCGGCCGACGATGCTGATGATGCGGATGTTCTCCGACAAGCCGGGGACTCCGGCGCGCAGCCTGCAGCTGTCGCGCACGATCAGTTCCACCTGGACGCCCGCCATGGACGCGCGGTACAACGCCCGGGCGATCTCGGAATCCTCGAGCGCATTGGTCTTGAAGCGGATCAGGCCCGGGTTCTCCGGGCTGTGCAGCGCGATTTCGCGCGCGATCTTTTCCAGTAACGCGCGCTTGAGGTTGGTCGGCGCGGGGAGCAGCTTGGTGTAACGCCGGTTGGCGACGTAGCCGGTCGTGAGGAAATTGAACAGCTCCGTCAGGTCCTCGCCCAGCACCGGGTCGCTGGTCAGCAGCCCGAGATCGCTGTAGAGGCGCGCCGTGCCGGCATGGTAATTCCCGGTGCCGAGGTGGGCGTAGCGCCGCAAGCCGTCATAATCCCTGCGCAGGACGAAGATCGCCTTGGCATGCGTCTTGAGGCCGATGACGCCGTAGGAGACATGGATGCCGGCTTCTTCCAGCGAATTGGCCCAGCGCACATTCGCCTCTTCGTCGAATCGTGCCTTGAGTTCCACGGCGACGGCCACCTGCTTGCCGTTCTCCGCCGCATCGATCAGGTATTCGATGATCTTCGATTTGCGCGCCGTGCGGTAGAGCGTCATCTTGATCGCAAGCACCTTGGGATCCTGGCTGGCTTCCCGTAGAAAACGTTCCACGGAGGTGGCGAATGACTCGTAGGGGTGCTGCAGGAGGATCGGCCCGCTGTTGCGGATCAGGTGAAAGATATTCGGCGCGTCCATGAGCTTGGGGTGCTCGATGGGATGATGGGGCGGATCCTTGAGATCCGGGCGGTCCAGCGCGAGCAGTTCCATGAGGTCGCGACGCTGCATCAGGCCATCGACCTCGAATACGTCGGTGGCCTCGTCGAGACCGAGTTCGGCCGCGAGCATGCCGCGGTGCACGGGGGGCATGCCGTCGCTCACCTCCAGCCGGACGGTGGGCGCGAACTTGCGGTCGCGCAGTTCCGCCTCGATGACCTGGAGCAGGTCGTTGGCCTGTTCCTCGTAGCGTTCGACGATGGCGTTCCGCGTGACCCGGAAGAGGTCCCAGCGCTGGATCTCGAGTTCCGGCAGCAGCTTGTCGAGGTTGTACGCGATGATGTCCTCTAGCGGGACGAAGTGCGCGCTTTCGCCGATCCGGATGAAACGCGGGATGCCACCACCCACCGGGACCTTGATGCGCACCAGGCGGGGTCCCCGGGCGCCGTCGGGCTGGTTGACCGTGACCAGCAGGTTGAGCGAAAGGTTGGAAATGAACGGGAACGGATGGGCGGGATCCATGCCGATGGGTGTCAGCAGCGGATAAATGTTTTCCAGGTACCATTCGCGCAAGGTCGCCTGCGCCGTTTTGTCGAGCTCCGCATAACGGCTCAGGTGAATGTCGGCCGCATTGAGCAACGCGTGCAGTTGCGGGAACAGGTCGTCCTTGCGCTCCTTGATGGCGCGGACTTCCGCCTCGCATTCCCGGAGTTGCTGCTCCGGGCTCCGGCCGTCCACGGACAACTCCTGGACCCCTGCACCCAGCTGCTGCTTGAGACCTCCGACGCGTTTCATGAAAAACTCGTCGAGGTTGGAGCTCACGATGGCGAGAAACTTCACGCGCTCGAGCAGCGGGGTGCGTTCATCCTCGGCCTCGTTCAGCACCCGGCGGTTGAACGCCAGCCACGTGAGCTCCCGGTTCAGGTACCACTCGGGCGCGGTGAGATCGATTTTTCCCGAGGCCTCGGAGGCAGGGGAAGGGGTGGATTCTGCGGTCTGGGCCATGGGATTCGTTCCTCGCTTATGGCCCCATCTTGCCGGACTCGGCGCCAAAAGTTGAGAGGGAGCGCCGGCCGATTGCATTCCCCCGTAAAGGGGGGTAATCTGGCCGGAAATCGCAGGCGGCTGTAGACCAATAACGAATAAGTTGCCGCGACTTGATCCCGCCTTCGTGGCGGGTTCTTTTTTTCAGGCCCCGCGGAGCGCGCACCGAGCGTCGCCCCACTCGTCATGGTCCGGGAATCGCGATGGATAGCGTCACCGCATTTGCGCCCGCATCGGTCGGCAATGTCGGCGTCGGCTTCGACGTCCTCGGGCACGCGATCGCCGGCGTGGGCGATTCGGTCCGGCTCGAAAGACGCAGCGCCCCCGGCATCCGGCTGGTCGGCGTGGGAGGCCTGGTCACCGACCTGCCGCGCGCTCCGGAAGCCAATTCCGCGACCCGGCCGTTGTTGCGGATGGCAGCGGATCACGGCGTGACCGACGGCATCGACGTGACACTTCACAAGGGCATTCCCCTGGGCTCCGGCATGGGCGGGTCTGCGGCTTCGGCCGTCGCTGCCGTGGTGGCGGCCGACGCCCTGTGGGAACTGGGTCTGGACCCATCCCTTCTGCTGCAGTACGCGATGGAAGGCGAGAACGCAGCCAGTGGTTCGGCCCACCCCGACAATGCCGCGGCTTCGCTGCTCGGGGGCCTGGTCATGACCGAACCCGGGATGCCGCCCCGATGCACCCGTCTGCCCGTGCCGGCGGGGATCACCTGCGTGCTGTGTCACCCGGCGCTGGAGGTGCGCACCCGCGACGCCCGGCGCATCCTGGCGCCCGAGGTACCCCTGGCGGCCTGGGTGCGCCAGTCCGCCTGGCTGGCCGGCTTCGTCGCCGGCTGCCTGCGCGACGATCTCGACCAGGTGGTCCGTTGCCTGCAGGACGAGATCATCTGGCCGCAGCGGGCGGAACTCGTGCCCGGCGCGGCCCAGGCGCTCACGGCGGCGCGTGCGGCCGGCGCACTCGGTGGCTCGCTCTCCGGTAGCGGGCCTTCGGTGTTCGCCTGGACCCGGACGGCGCAGTCGGCGGCGGTCGCCGCGGCTTTCGAGCAGAGTTTCCGCACGCGGGGCGTCGCGAGCGAGACGTGGGTCTCCAGCCCGGACGCGCCCGGCGCGCACCTCGTCCCCGGAGACTGAGCCGGTGCCCGATGAGCGACGGGCGGGCGTGCTCTACGCGTTCGCGGCCTTTGGCTTCTGGGGCCTGACCCCGATCTATTACAAGCTCCTGCCGCATGTTCCACCGGTCGAAGTGCTGGCGCACCGGATCGTCTGGAGTGTCGTGTTCGGCGCCGTGTTCGTGAGCCTGGTAAGGGCCTGGCCGGCGGTGAGGTCGGCCGTGGCGAGCCCGGCGACATTGGGCAAACTGGCGCTTACCGCGGCGCTGGTCAGCACCAACTGGCTGGTCTACATCTACGCGGTGGTCAACGACCAGGTGATGTCGACCAGCCTGGGTTATTACATCAATCCGCTGGTGAACGTCCTGCTCGGCATGTTGTTTCTCGGCGAGCGCCTCGGGCGCGGGCGAGCCCTGGCCGTGGCGCTCGCGACCCTCGGCACCGCGAGCCTGGCCTTCGAACTGGGCGGGCTGCCCTGGATCTCGCTCACGCTGGCGTTCAGCTTCGGCTTCTACGGGCTGATCCGCAAGCGCCTCGGACTGCATCCCATGGCCGGCCTGTTCGTCGAGACGCTGCTCGTCGCGCCGCTCGCGGTACTCGCACTCGCCTGGTTCGTCCTCCAGGGAACCTCTTCTTTCGGCCTGGACCTGCGGACCTCGCTGCTGCTCGTGCTGGCCGGGCCCGTGACCTTGCTGCCCCTGCTGTGGTTCGCGGAAGCGGCGCGGCGCCTGCCCTTGATCACGATCGGCTTTTTTCAGTACCTTGGCCCGACCTTGACCTTTCTGCTGGCGACGCTGGTCTATGGCGAGGCTTTCACGCCCGCATGGGCCATCACGTTCGTATTGATCTGGAGTGCACTGACGGTGTTTACGATCGACAGCGTGGCGATGCGGCGTAAATTGCGGCGCCTTGCTGCGGCGAGCGAAGGGTCGTGAACCCGACGTCCGCGTCGTGGCTGCTCGGCCTCGGCGCGGCCTGCCTGTTGTTCGCGCTGGCGGCCGCCGTGTTGCTCGTGCGTCGTCGCCGCCATCGCCTCGATCGCCTGCTGCGCAAGATTGCCTGGGAACAGCTCCGCGACGTGGTCGTGCCGGACGAGGTGGACGGCGAGATCCACGTCGATCTCGCCCTGCTGACGCAGCGGGGCATCCTGGTGCTGGAGGTACGACGGGCCGCGGGCACCCTGTTCTGGGGCGAACAGCTGGATCGCTGGACCGTACTCGATGGCGTGCATCGCAAAGTGATCGAGAATCCCATGCCCGGCCTGAGAGCGAGGCGTCACGCCGTGCATGCGATCGTGCCGACGGTTCCGGTTTCCGGGCGCGTGTTGCTGGTGGGCGCCGTGGAAATTGCCGGTTCACGCCCGCCCGGCGTCCTGCTGCAGGACGACCTGCTCGCGGAGTTCCCGGCCTGCACCGGCCGGCCGCCGCAGAAGATGGCGGGCGCCTGGGACACGCTCAAGTCCTCGGTCCGCGCACTCTGAGGTGATGCGAGGACCGGCAAGCCTCAGGCGGCGACCGCGACCTTCTCCCGTTCGAAATGATCCGCGAGCACCTGGGCGACACAGGCCGTGACCCGCTTGCCCTTGGCGATGTGCAAAAACTCGTTGGGGCCATGCGCATTCGAGTTGGGTCCGAGCACGCCCGTGACGAGGAACTGTACGCCGGGGAATTTCTCGCCGAGCATGCCCATGAAGGGAATGCTGCCGCCGGTGCCCATGTACAGCGCAGGCTTGCCGAAAAACGCCTGCGAAGCGCGTTGCATGGAATCGGCGAGCCAGGGCGCCACGGGCGGCGCGTTCCAGCCGCCCATGGCGGAATCCACCTCGAATTCGACCTCTGCGCCGAGCGGCGGATCGGTCTCCAGCGTGCGCTTCACCGCGCTGGCGGCCGCCTCGGGGTCGACCGTCGGCGGGAGACGGAAAGACAGCTTGAGCGCCGTCCACGGCCGCAGCGTGTTGCCGGCGGATCCGCTGGCGGGCAGGCCGTCCGCGCCCGTGACCGACAGCGTCGGCCGCCAGGTGTTGTTCAGCAGCAGTTCCACCGGGTCGGTCGCCACCGGGCGCGTGTTTCCGGCCCAGGGGAAACGGCGATGGACCCCTTCGCCCAGCACGGCGGCTGCGGCGACGGCCTGTTCGTGTCGCGCGGACGGGATCTCCCCGGTCAGTTCGGCCAGCGGACTGCTCCCCGTGGCCGGATCCTCGATGCGGTCCAGCAGCAGGCGCATGACGCGGAAGCTCGAGGGCACGATGCCGCTCGCACCGCCCGAATGCACGCCCTCGGTGAGCACGGACGCCTTGAGCGTGCCGACCAGGTTGCCTCGCAGGGACGTCGTGCACCAGAGCTGGTCGTAGTTGCCGCATTCCGCATCGAGGCATACCACCAGGCTCGGCGTGCCGATCCGGTCCTCGAGATGATCTATGTAGTGCGGCAGGTCGAAGCTCCCGCTCTCTTCGCAGCCCTCAATCAGGATCACGCACCGGGCATGCGGGATGCCCTGGTCCTGCAATGCGCGAATGGCGGTCAAGGAGCCGAACACGGCATAGCCGTCGTCGGCGCCGCCGCGGCCATAGAGCTTGCCGTCGCGGATCACGGGCTCCCACGGCGACAGCCCGTCGCTCCAGCCGTCGAACTCCGGTTGCTTGTCGAGGTGGCCGTACAACAGGACGGTGTCGTCGTTCTGTCCCGCCACCTCGATGAAGAGCACGGGGGTGCGGCCCTCGAGACGCACGATCTCCACGGACATGCCGGCGATCGGCTGCTGCCGGCACCACTCGGCCAGCAGTTCGGCCGCCTCGTCCATGTAGCCGTGTTTTTCCCAGTCCGGATCGAAGTTGGGCGACTTGTTGGGAATACGGACGTAATCGCAGAGCGTCGGCACGATGGTCTCGTCCCAGATCTGGTCCGTCAAAGCGATGATCCTGGCGTGGTCCATGGAGGGGCTCCCTTGGCCGTTCGTGTCGTTTCGCTGCATTGTACTAGAGACCGAACAAGGCCTCCGCGTTGCGCGTGCTGGCGGCGGCGAGTTCCTGCGGGGACACGTCCATCAGCCCGGCGAGAACCTGCAGCACATGAGGCAGGTGGACCGGTTCGTTGCGGCGCGTGCGCGGACGGGGCTGCAGGTCGCGCGGCAAGAGATAGGGGGCATCGGTCTCGATCATCACCCGGTCGAGCGGCAAATGGCGGACGGCGGCGCGCAGGGCGTCGCCGCGGCGCTCGTCGCAGACCCAGCCGGTCACACCGATGTAGAGGCCGCGTTCGAGGTAATCCTCCAGCTCGGCCGGACCGCCGGTGAAACAGTGCGCGACGCCGGCCGGCAGGCGCGTCCCGCACTCGTCGAGCAGGGCGACGAATCGTTCGTGCGCGTCGCGCTGGTGGAGAAACACCGGCAATCCCGTGCGCATGGCGAGTTCCAGCTGCAGGCGGAATGCCGCTTCCTGCCGGTCGCGCGGCGAGAAGTCGCGAAAGAAATCCAGTCCGCACTCGCCGACCGCGACCGCTTTTTCATCGGCGAGCAGCGCTTCGAGTTCGTGTACCTCGTGCTCGCCAAGCTCGGTCGCATGATGCGGATGAACGCCAATGGTCGCGAACAGTCCCGGATCCTGCCTCGCCAGGCGCAGCGCGGCAGCGCTGGACGCCAGCGAGCTGCCGGTGATGATCATGCGGGCCACGCCGGCTTCCCGGGCCCGGCCGATCACCGCGTCGCGGTCGCCGTCGAAGCTGTCGTGGGCGAGGTTGACCCCGATATCGACCAGCGTCATTGCGCAGGCGAAGGCTTTTTCTTGGCGGCGGCCTTGCGTTTTGCAGGCTTTTTCGCCGCCGGCATGGCCCGGGCCGGTGATTTCTGTGCAGGCGGCGCAGTGCGCGCGGCCGGTTTCTTCGCGGCCGGCGGCTTGCGTGCCGGTGTCTTGCTGCGCGTCTTCCTGCGGGCCGGGCTGCGGCGGGGCGTTGGCGCAGCAGTCGTGGAACCAGGCTGCCCCTTGCCGGCGATCGCGCCGGCCGGACCCGCCGCGGCCGCCGCGTCGTCTGCGGGCGAGCCCTCCAGCAGCGCCTCGATCTCATGTTCCAGCGCCTCCAGCGCCTCGTACATGTAGGTGCGCATCTCGGGCAGGTGAGGCATGGCTTCGTAGCCCGCGATCATGCCGAAGAACATCTTGCCCGCGTAGCTGAACACCGTGATGTTCATCACCATGTCCGGGGGGATCGTGGAGATGGGGAAAATTTCCTCGAGCCGCGCGCCGCGCAGGTAGAGCTTGACCGGCGAGCCGGGGAGATTGGAGATCAGGATGTTGCCCGCCGGCGGCATGAGGCCGGATACGTGCAGGATGTCGCCGACCACGGCGGCGCCCTGGATCAGCAGCGTATAGGCCATCACCGTTTCGCGCGACAGGGCGAACAGCGCATCTTTCATCTCGGTGGTGGACCGGTGTACCTCGCGCAGGCGCTTGAGCGGATTGCGGCTTACGCCGGCGAGGCGCACCGGGATGATGCCGAGGATGTTGGTCGAGCTGTTTTCGCCCTGGCGACGCAGGTTGACCGGGAGCTGGGCCACGAGCGGGCTGCGCGGCAGCTCGGCATAGCGCGCCAGGTAGCGCCGCAGCGAGATGTCGCACAAGGTGACGATGACGTCGTTCAGCGTGGTGCCGGTCAGGCGGGCCGCCGCCTTCAGCCGCTCGATCTCCAGGCTGCCGCCGGCGATGCGACGCGCCCGGGTGATGTGGCCGTTGAGGGCGGTGCGCGGCGCCGTGAACGGCACCTCGAGCGCCGATTTGCGCATGCCGAGCCGGTCCAGCGCCATCTTCCCGGCGATGCCGGACAATTCCTTGCTCATCACCAGCGCAGCCTTGACGCCGCCCCCGATGCCGCTGAGTGCAGCACGTATATCGCGTTCCGGATGCTCCCCGGCACCACCTGTCATCTGCCAGAAAGCACGGACCTCCGGATCGTTCGGGTCCTCGCTGAGCGAAGCGTTGGCGAGCCGCACCAGCGTCGCACCATCGCAATAGGCATGGTGGATTTTCGTGTAGATCGCGAAACAGCCGTCGTCCAGGCCCTCCACGAAATGGAGTTCCCAGAGCGGATGCTCGCGATCGAGCATGAAGGCATGCAGCCGGGATGCCAGGTCGGCGAGCTGCCGGCGGCTTCCCGGCGCGGGAAGGGCGGAACGGCGCACATGGTAGTCGAGGTCGAAGTTCCGGTCCGGGACCCACTGCGCCATGCCGGTAAGCGATACCTTGAGCCGCTGGTTGAACGGCTTGCCGACCTTGTGCCGACGCAGCGTCTCGATCAGGTCCCCGACGAAGTCCCCGGCGTAGCCCTCGGGCGGACGGAATATCTGCAGCGAACCCACGTGGCGCGGGCTGTCGGCCGTCTCGGTCAACAGGAAAGCGTAGTCGGTGATGGATATGCGAGTCATCTGGGGGCTCCGAGGCTGGCCCAAATGGTACAACAAGCGTTCCCCGGCTTGGATAGCATTGCACGTTGGCCCGCGGCTGCGCGGCGGTTATAGTCCCCGCGGCCCCATTGATGGAATCGATCATGACGCATTATCCGCAGTTGCTGGCGCCGCTCGACCTCGGCTTCGTCACCTTGCCCAACCGGGTGCTGATGGGGTCGATGCACACGGGCCTCGAGGATCGGGCCGCGAACTACCCGAAACTGGCGGCGTACCTGGCGGAGCGCGCGGCCGGCGGAGCCGGCCTGATCGTGACCGGTGGCATCGCGCCGAACATTGCGGGCTGGGTGGCGCCGTTCGCCGGCAAGCTTTCCGCGCGTCGCGAGGTGCCGCGCCACCGCCTCGTGACGGAGGCCGTGCATGCGGCGGGCGGGCGCGTCTGCATGCAGATCCTGCATGCGGGGCGTTATGCCTACCATCCGCTGGCCGTCGCACCGTCCCCGCTCAAGTCGCCGATTTCGCCGTTCAAGCCCCGCGGCCTCAGTGCGCGCGGCGTCGAGGCGCAGATCCGCGCGTTCGCGCGCAGCGCGGCGCTGGCGCGCGAGGCCGGTTACGACGGCGTCGAGATCATGGGCTCCGAAGGTTACCTCATCAACGAGTTCATCGCGGCCCGCACCAACCGGCGCGACGACGCCTGGGGCGGAGACTTCGAGCGCCGCTGCCGCTTCCCCATCGAGATCGTCCGCCGGGTGCGCGAAGCCGTCGGGCCCGACTTCATCATCATCTACCGGCTCTCCGCCCTCGACCTCGTGGACGGCGGGAGCGACTGGGAGGAGGTCGTGAAGCTCGGCCAGGCCGTTGCCGCGGCAGGTGCGACGCTGGTGAACACGGGGATCGGCTGGCACGAAGCGCGCATCCCCACCATCGCCACCCTCGTGCCGCGCGGGGCGTTCTCCTGGGTCACGGCGCGGCTGCGCGCGGCGCTGCCCGTACCCGTGATCGCCACCAACCGTATCAACACGCCGGAGGTGGCGGAGGGGATCCTCGCGCGCGGCGAGGCCGACATGGTGAGCATGGCGCGCCCCTTCCTCGCGGATGCCGAGTTCGTCCGCAAGGCCGCGGAGGGCCGCGCCGACGAGATCAACACCTGTATCGCCTGCAACCAGGCCTGTCTCGATCACACCTTTGCCGGCAAGCGCTCCAGTTGCCTGGTCAACCCCCGCGCCTGCCACGAGACCGAACTCGTGATCCGACCCGCCGAGCGCCCGCTCAAGGTCGCCGTCGTCGGCGCCGGTCCGGCCGGCCTTGCGGCCGCGACCACGGCCGCCGAGCGCGGCCACGTCGTGACGCTGTTCGAAGCGGCGGAGGAGATCGGCGGGCAGTTCCAGATGGCGCGCCGCATCCCCGGCAAGGCGGAGTTCTCCGAGACTCTCAGGTATTTTCGCCGGCGCCTCGAGGTGACCGGTGTCGAGGTGCGGCTCGGCGAGGCCGTGACGGCGGATGCGCTGGCCGAACGCGGCTTCGATCGCGTGATCGTGGCCACCGGGGTCGTGCCGCGGACGCCACCGATTCCCGGCATCGACGGGCCCCAGGTGTTGTCGTACATCGACGTGCTGCTGGGCCGGCGCGAGGTGGGCCGGCGCGTCGCCATCATCGGGGCCGGCGGCATCGGCTTCGATGTCGCGACTTTCCTGTCGCATCCGCATGACGGCGACGAACCGGTGGCGGAATACAACTCGGAATGGGGCATCGATCCTGCGGTGCGCGCCGGCGTGGAAGGTGTCGAGCCGCGCCCCGACGGCACCGGACGGGAGATCTGGCTGCTGCAACGCAAGCAGGGCAAGCCGGGCCGCGGGCTCGGGAAGACGACCGGCTGGGCACATCGGCTCGGCCTGCAGCGCCGCGGGGTCCACATGGTCCCGGGCGTCACCTACCTGGGCGTGGAACCGGCGGGCTTGCGCGTGCGCATCGGGGACGAGGAACGCCTCCTCGAGGTAGACAACATCGTGGTCTGTGCAGGCCAGGAATCGCTGCGCGTGCTCGCGGCGGACCTCGAGTCCCGTGGCGTGCCCGCCGACGTGGTGGGCGGTGCGCTGGAAGCGGCCGAGCTCGACGCCAAGCGCGCCATCGACCAGGCGACACGGCTCGCGGCGGCCCTTTGAGCGCGGCGGCGGCCCCCGGCCAGCTGGCCTTGTTCGGTGCACAGGCCGCGGTGGTCGTGCGCAGGAGCGCGCGGGCCCGGCGGCTTTCGCTACGCGTCTATCCGCACGGCCTGGTCGAGGTGGTGGCGCCGCAACGCATCGCCGAGCGCAGCATCCGCCGCTTCGTCACCGAACAGCAAGCGTGGATCGAACGGGCCCGCCGGGAGCTGGGTGTCTCGACCGAAGCGGGCGGCGTGGAGCCGCCCGCCGAGATCCGGCTGCCCGCGGTGGGCGAGCTCTGGCAAGTGACGTATCGTGATGGCGCCAGGAGGCTGCGATCGACCGCCGATGCCGGCGGCGGATGCATCCGGCTGAGCGGTCCGGCCGATCCCTGCTGGCGCGTCCAGGCGCTGCGTCGCTGGGTGCAACAACGGGGCCGGCTGGTCCTCGCCGCGTGGCTCGCCGACGTGGCACGGGAGACCGGCCTGAGCTATCGCAATATCACCGTGCGCAGGCAGCGCTCGCGCTGGGGCAGCTGCTCGGCAAACCACGACATCAGCCTGAACTGCGCGCTGCTGTTCCTGGACCCGGCGCTGGTTCGTCATGTGCTGGTGCACGAGCTGGCGCACACCCGCCACCTGAATCACGGCCCGGCATTCTGGCGGCTCGTGGCACGCCTGGCGCCGGACTTCGAGACCGCGGAACGCGAATTGCGTGACGCATGGCGGCGCGTTCCGCCCTGGCTGAACCACGATCCGCTGTAACTCATTGCCGGCAAACTATGTATGATGCCTTTTGTGCTGCGCGCGGGAGGCGTGAGCGATGAGTGACGGTGTCGAAAGATCGGGCGTGGGCGAGCTGTTTGCGGAGCTGAAACGTCGGCGCGTCATCAGGGTCATCGTCCTCTATGCGATCGGCGGCTGGGTGGTCATCGAGGTCGCGTCGACCGTCCTTCCCAACCTCAATCTCCCGGACTGGTCCGTCACGCTCGTGACCGCCCTGGTGGTGCTCGGTTTCCTGCTCGCCGTTTCGCTGGCCTGGGCATTCGACCTGGGGCCCGGCGGGGTGCACCGCACGCCGCCGAAGAGCGCTGCAGAACCCGCCGAACCCCCTTCATCCGCGGTTGCCGCCGCACCCGTGGCGAAGCCACCGCCGGCCGCCCGCCCTGAGGACGCGAGAAAGTCGATTGCGGTGCTGCCGTTCATGAACATGAGCGGCAGCGCGGAGAACGAGTATTTCAGCGACGGCATCGCCGAGGAGATCCTCAACCTGCTGGTGAAGCTGCCGCAATTGCGGGTCGCCTCGCGCACCTCCTCGTTCATTTTCAAGGGTAAGTCCGTGGGGATTCCCGAAGTGGCGGCGACGCTCGGTGTCAGCACGGTGCTCGAAGGCAGTGTCCGCCGCGCCGGCGACCGCGTCCGCATCACGGCGCAGCTCATCGATGCGGCCACCGATTCGCACCTCTGGTCGGAGACCTACGATCGCGAACTGAAAGACGTCTTCCAGATCGAGGACGACATCGCCCAGAGTATCGTCGATGCGCTGCAGATGACGTTGACGCCGAAAGAAAGGCGCGCGATCCAGGTGGTCTCGACCTCGGACGCCAAGGCCTACGACTATTACCTTCGCGGGCGCAGCTACATGTACACCATGACGCGCCGGGACTACGAGTGCGCGGTGCAGATGTTCGAGCAGGCGATCCTGCTCGACGACAAGTACGCGCTGGCCTATGCCGGCATCGGCGATGCGTATTCCCACTTGTACCGCTACGCCGAGGCGACGCAGGAGAACGTGCGCAAGGCGGTGGAGGCGAGCGAGAAAGCCGTCGCGCTGGATCCGGACTCCGCGGAAGCGCGCGCCTCGCACGGCCTGGCCATGTTCATCAGCGACGACTACGAGGCGGCGGAGCGCGAATTCAGCCGGGCGATCGAGCTCAATCCGAACCTGTGGGAGCCGTACTACTACTTCGGGCTCGCCTGGTCGTCCAAGGGCGAGTTCGAGAAAGCCATCGAGATGTACAAGAAGGCCATGGAAGTGAACCCGGCCGACTACCAGGCGCCGATCTTCATCGCCCAGAGCTATGCCTCCCTCGGCCGCAAGCACGACGAGATGAAGGCCCGGTTGGCCTCGCTGGAACAGATCCAGCGACACCTGGACATGAATCCTCACGACACCCGGGCGCTTTATGTCGGCGCCAACCAGTTCGCCAACGTAGGCGAATTCGCCAAGGCGCAGGAGCTTGCCGAGCGCGCCCTCGGGCGCGACCAGGAGGAGCCGGTCGTGCTTTACAACGTGGCGTGTTTCTATGCCATGAAAGGGGATACCGAGCGCGCCATGGAACTCCTGGAGCGCGCCGTCCGGAACGGCTGGGGCGACAAGGCCTGGCTGGAGACCGACCCCGACCTCGACTCGCTGCGCGAGGACACTCGCTTCATCGCCATGATGGCGCAGATCCACTAGCCCACTGACATTGCGCGCAATAGTGGTCAGTATCATCATGGCCCTGGCCGCTTCCGCGGCTTTCGCGCAGGACCCCGCCGAACCGCTTGCCTGGCGCGACCTGCCCGGGCCGGTCGACCTCGTCTGTCCGTTCCGTGGCGAGATCGATTACGAACCCGGTGAAATCGAATGCGGTTTCATCACCGTGCCGGAAAATCGCTCCGATCCGGACAGTCGCCTGATCCGGATTCACTTCGTCAGGATTGCGGCGACCGGGGACCCGGACGCGGGAGACGACCTGGACGCGGAAAAGGCCGCGAACGCGGCAGCGGGTGCGGACAAGGAAATTCGCGACGACCCGGTGATCTATCTCACCGGCGGCCCCGGCGTCGGCGTGGGGCCCTACGTGGCGCGACTGCGCGAGCATGAGCTGGTCAAGTATCGCGATCTCTACATTCTCGAACAGCGCGGCATCGGCGCGAGTGGAGATTTCTGTCCCCATTTCAGCGACACGAACCGCGCGGCGCTGTGGACCGAGAGCCTTTACGAGGCCGAGGTCGAGACGGGCGAACGCATGCGGGCCTGCTTCCGGGCCGCGGCGGCGGCGGGTATCGACCTGTCCGGCTACAACACCATCGAGAACGCCCGTGACGTGCGGGCGCTGCGCGAGGCGCTGGGCCTGGAACAGTGGAACGTCTGGGGTATTTCCTACGGCTCACACCTGGGCCAGATGCTGCTGCGCGAGGATCCCGAAGGCGTGCGCGCCATCGTGCTCGACGCCATCGTGCCGAACGATCTCGGTGATCTCATGCGGATCGGCCGCTGGGCCAACCTCGTGCTGGAGAACATCGTTTCCACTTGCGACGGCGCATCGGCCTGCGACGACCTGGAAGCGCGTTTCGACGCGGCGCTCGAGCGGGCCAAGGCCGACCCCGTGATCGTGGAGACTGATCAGCTCGAGCTGTTTCCCGAAGGAAAGGTTCGCTTCGGCGGCGAGATCCTCGCTTTCGCGCCTTTTGTCATGATGTACGAGCAGGACGAGCATCCAGCCATTCCCGCCGTCATGGATACGCTCATCACCGCGGTCGAGACACGCGACATGACCGTTTTCGACCTGCTCGCCGCGGGCGGCGCCGGCGGCGTGACGGCGGGCGTTCCAATGTCCGAGGGCATGGCGAACGCGATCCGGTGCAATGACGGCTACTACGCGGCGGCAGCCCGGGTGGCGGCCAGCGACCTGGAAGAAAACCCGCGCTTCCGGGACCTGGTGTTCACGCCGGAAGGGGCCGCCTACCAGGCCCAGGTCTGCGAGGAAGAAGGCCTGGGTCCGCGCAATCGAGAGGCCTATGCACTCGTCGTGTCCGGCCTTCCCGCGCTGATCGTCAACGGCGGCTGGGACCCGGTGACCCCGCCCGCGATGGCGCTCGTCATCGCGCCCGGGTTTTCCAACGGCCGCTATATCGAAGTCCCCTATGCCGGGCATGGCCCGACCCGCTCGATGAGCGCGTGCGCCGGCGGCGTACTGACCGCCTTTTTCGATAACCCTGATCCCGCCGGGCTCGACGCCTCCTGTCTCGAGCAAGGCGTGGAACGACCGGACTATCTCGATCTTTTCGAGACCCGCGCGATTCGTACTGCGGGCATCATGGCGGCTGACGAGCCGAAGACGCTGGCCGGTCCCGGGGCCTGGGCGGGTGCCTCGCTGCTCGTGCTCCTGGTCGCGTTTTTCGCCTACCCGCTGAGTTGGCTCGGCCGCGCGATCGACCGGACGCCGGCTCACGATCGGGTCGTGCAGGCCTTCGGCGCGCGTTGGTTCGCCTGGTTCGCAGCGCTGAGCGGGCTCGGGTTCGCCGCACTGATGGGTTGGGCCGGCTACCAGGCCAGCGAGATTTCGAAGTTTGCGCTGCTCGCGGGGCTCGCCCCGCTCGCGGCCATGGCGTCCTGGCTGAGCGTGGTGGCCGGGTTGCTCGGCCTGCTGGCCATCGTCCAGGTGTGGCGGGCGCGTTCAGCCGGGCCCGGGTTACGTATCGGCACGCTGGCCGGCGCAACGCTGACCGGTGTTGCCGCACTGTCGCTGGCCGCGTTCGCCTTCGCCTGGGACCTGGCGCCGCTTTAGGGGCAGGCGCTCAGAACAACGGGGCGTCCCCCCGTCTGTTCGACTGAGGCCGGGAGCTTGCCTGCCTTCCGTCACGTCGCCAGTCGCCATCCGATCCACGCCAGCGAGAACAGCGCGCCGGACCCCAGGCCGAGCCATGCCAGCGTGAGCAGTGCAGGTCCCGGCCGCGCCTCCGGCGGCACGTGTGACGCCGTGACTGCGCGCAGGGTGATCCATGCGATCAGCGGCGCGGCCACGAATGACAGCGTGGTGGCGAAGTCGATGAGGCGGGTGAATCCTTCGCCCGCGAACATGAGCACCAGCAGGGCGCCTGCGCTGACGAGCCCCAGCGAGCACAGGTACCCCAGTCGCCCGCCTGCAGCACTTGCAGTGCGGCTGTCGCCGCCTCGGCCCGCGTCCACGATGGCCGCTAGCACGCGCGGGTAGGCGTCGGCGACGGCGAGGGTGGTGCTGAACATCGTGCTCAGGGCCGCGATGGTGATCAGGGGCCGGCTCCAGTCGCCGAGGCCGCTCGCGTACAACTCCACCAGCTGGCCGGAGAAGCCGACCGCAGAGTCGGCGAACTGCAGGCCGCTGGCGTGCATGAGCAGGGCGCCGAGCATGACGAAGGCGACGGCCAGCACGACCGTGCCGAGATAGCCCAGGCGAAAATCCAGCAAGGCCTCGGCGAGGCTCGGCGCATGCCCCGTCTGGGCGGCGCGCTCGCGCGTCCACAACGAACTCCAGGCAGCCGCCTCGACAGGGATCGGCATCCAGCCGACCAGGGCAAGCAAAAAGGCGATGCCCGCGGCCGTGCCCAGGTCGGGCAGGCGATCGAGGCCACTGAGGCCGCTCCAGTCGGGTGTCTTGCCGAGGGCGAGGAGCAGCGCCAGCAGTGTCGATACCGTCAGCAGGCACACGAGCAACTTCATCGCCAGGTCGAGTCCGCGGTAGTTGCCGAGCGCCAGCAGCGCGATGCAGAGAGCGAGCACACCGACCGAGATCTGCAGCGGCGAGGCGTCGATACCGAGCAACAGTCCCGCGAGGCCCGCGGTCACGAGCGTCACGACGGCCAGCACGATGAACATGGTGCCGACGGTGACCAGGCCGAAAAGCCAGAGCGCCCACCTGCCGAGGCGCCGGTATCCGACCAGGAGGTTCTCGCTCGTGGCCGCCGCGTAACGCGGGCCGAACTCGAGAAAAGGGTACTTCAGCAGGCAGGCGAGCAGCACGACCGGCAGCAGCAGCAGGCCGTACTCCGCACCGGCCCGGGTCGACTGCACCAGGTGGGATACGCCCACCGCCGCGGCGGCCATGAGCAGGCCCGGCCCGAGCGCCTTGCGCAGTGTGGAGCCCGCCGGATGCGGGCGATCTCGTTCCATATTTATCCGATATAAAACAGCATAATAGAATTATTAATTAAAGTGATTTATCTCACAAGACCGCCACGATTGCGGGTAGGCTTTGGGCGGCCGGGCCCGTGACGACGAAATCCGCCTGCGCGCTGAGCGGCGTGGGCTGCAGATTGACCTCCACGACCAGCGCGCCACCCTGGCGCGCCACTTCGGGCAGTGAGGCGGCGGGCGTGACGAGGCCGGAGGTGCCAATGGCAAGAACGATGTCCGCCTCGCTCGCGCCACGCCAGGCCCGCTCCAGGGCCTCGCCGGGGATGGCCTCGCCGAACCACACCACGCCCGGCCCCATCAGTTCGCCGCACTCCGGGCAGGGCGGCGGCGCCGCCAGTTGCGGGTCTCCCTGCGGCGCTGTATGGCCGCAGCCCCGACACCGGTTGGTGAAGAGATTGCCGTGGAACTCCACGGCGTCGACGCTGCCCGCGCGCTGGTGCAGGCCGTCCACGTTCTGGGTCACGAGCAGGGTGTGGGGGAGTCGCGCCTGGAGCGTGGCGATCGCACAATGCGCCGGGTTCGGCGCCACCGCGGCGACCTGGCGGCGGCGTTCCCGGTACCAGTCCCAGACCAGCTGCGGGTTGCGACGAAAGGCTTCGGGCGTCGCAAGTTCCTCCGGCCGGAAGCGGGCCCACAGGCCGGTCAGGGCGTCGCGGAAGGTGGGCACGCCGCTCTCGGCGGAAACGCCCGCGCCGGTGAGGAACACGACGCGGCCGGCCTGGCGGAGCGCATCCAGCAGGCCGGCCGGCAGATCGGCGGACGCCACGGGCGTCCTGTACTCAGGCCGCCTGGTCGGCCGCAGCGAGCTGGCGCAGCACGAAGTGCAGGATGCCGCCGTTCTGGTAGTACTCGCGTTCCTTGGGCGTGTCGATGCGGACACGGGCCGTGAAGACGATGTCTTTTGCACCCTCACGTGTCGCGGTGACCGTCACCTCGCGGGCGCTGCCATCGCCCAGGCCGTCGATGGTGAAGGTCTCGGTACCTTCGAGACCCAGCGAAGCGGCGTTGTCGCCGTCCTTGAACTGCAGCGGCAGGACGCCCATGCCGATGAGATTGGAGCGGTGGATGCGCTCGTAGCTCTCCGCGATCACCGCCCGGACCCCGAGCAGCTTCGTGCCCTTGGCGGCCCAGTCGCGCGAGGAGCCCGAACCGTATTCCTTGCCGGCGAGAATCACCAGCGGCGTGCCGTCTTCCTGGTAGCGCATGGCGGCGTCGTAGATGGCCATGATTTCGCCGGTCGGAAGGTAACGGGTCCAGCCGCCCTCGACGCCGCCGGCCAGCTGGTTGCGCAGCCGGATGTTGGCGAAGGTGCCGCGCATCATGACCTCGTGGTTGCCGCGGCGTGAGCCGTAGGAGTTGAAGTCGTTCGGGTCCACGCCCTTACTCACCAGGTACTTCGCGGCGGGGCTGTTGGACGCGATGCTGCCGGCGGGGGAAATGTGATCCGTGGTGACGGAATCGCCCAGCACGGCGAGCGCGCGTGCGCCTTCGATGGGCTCGAGTGCGGCGGGCGCCATGTCCATGCCTTCGAAGTAGGGCGGGTTGCGCACATAGGTCGATTCGGCCGGCCAGTCGTAGATTTCGCCTTCGGGCACCGAGAGGCCCTGCCAGTTCGAATCGCCGTCGAAGACCTCGCCGTAGCTGCCCTGGAACATCGTCGAGTCCAGGCTCGAGAGGATCGTGTCCTGCACCTCGTGGGCCGACGGCCAGACGTCTTTCAGGTACACGGGGCCGTCGGGGCCCTCGCCGAGAGGCTCGTTCAACAGGTCCACGTCGAGGTTGCCGGCCAGCGCGTAGGCCACCACCAGCGGCGGGGAAGCCAGGTAGTTCATCCGCACCAGCGGATGAATGCGGCCCTCGAAGTTGCGGTTGCCCGACAGCACCGAGGTGCCGACGATGTCGTGCCTGGACACTGCGTCGGCGATCTCCTCGGGCAGCGGGCCCGAGTTGCCGATGCAGGTGGTGCAGCCATAGCCGACGACGTTGAATCCGAGTGCCTCGAGGTCATCGAGCAGCTCGGCTTTTTTCAGGTATTCCGTGACCACCCGCGACCCCGGGGCCAGGCTGGTCTTCACCCACGGCTTGACCTTCAGTCCCTTCGCGGCCGCGTTACGCGCGAGCAGGCCGGCGGCCAGCATCACGGCCGGGTTCGAGGTGTTGGTGCAACTCGTGATGGCGGCGATCAGCACCGCGCCGTCACGTACCACGAAGTCCTCGCCGCCACGACTCACCTTCGCCAGCCCCGGCGCCGCCGCCGAGGCCGGGTTGCCCACGGAGACATCGCCGCCTTCACCCTCGAAACGCGATTCGGCCACGTCCTTGCTGTTGGCGCGCGCGGCTTCGATGGGCTGCAGCTGCTTCAGGAAAGCCATCTTGGCATCAGAGAGCAGGATGCGATCCTGTGGCCGCTTCGGACCCGCGATGCTGGGCTTGACGTCCGCCAGGTCCAGCTCGAGGACATCGGTGTACTCGGCTTCCGGCTGGCCGTCCTCGCGCCACAGGCCCTGGGCCTTCGCGTAGGACTCCACCAGCGCGATGCGCTCGGGGCTGCGTCCGGACAATTGGAGGTAGCGCACCGTCTCGGCGTCGATCGGGAAGATGGCGCAGGTGCTGCCGAATTCCGGCGACATGTTGCCGAGCGTGGCGCGGTCGGCCAGCGGCAGGTTGGAAAGCCCGTCGCCGAAGAACTCGACGAACTTGCCCACGACACCCTTCTTGCGCAGCATCTCGGTCACCGTGAGCACCAGGTCGGTCGCGGTGGCGCCCTCGGCGAGGCTGCCCTTGAGGCGGAAACCGATCACCTGCGGGATGAGCATCGTCACGGGCTGACCGAGCATGGCCGCCTCGGCCTCGATGCCGCCGACGCCCCAGCCGAGCACCCCGAGTCCGTTGATCATCGTGGTATGGGAGTCCGTGCCGACCAGGGTGTCGGGGTAGGCCTGGAGCTCGCCGTTCTTCTCGGCATCGAACACGACCCGGGCGAGGAACTCGAGGTTGACCTGGTGGACGATGCCCGTGTTGGGCGGCACGACCTTGAAATTGTCGAAGGCGTTCTGCCCCCAGCGCAGGAAGCTGTAGCGTTCCTTGTTCCGACCGAATTCGATCTCGTTGTTCTTCTGCAGCGAGTCGGCCGAGCCGAAGGAATCGACCTGCACGGAGTGATCGATGACCAGCTCGGCGGGCGACAGCGGGTTGATGGCGTCGGCGTTGCCGCCCAGCTTGACGACGGCGTCACGCATCGCGGCGAGATCGACCACGGCCGGGACGCCGGTGAAGTCCTGCAGGATGACCCGCGCGGGGGTGAAGGCGATCTCGGTCTCCGGTTCCGCCTTGGGGTCCCAGGCGAGCAGCGCCTCGATATCCTGGCGGGTCACGTTCACGCCGTCTTCGTGGCGCAGGAGGTTTTCCAGCAGGATCCGCAGCGAGTAGGGCAGCCTGGCGATCCGGTCCTTGCCCAGCGAGTCCAGTGACCAGATGTGGTAATCCTTACCGTTGACCTTCAGCGCGGAACGCGCGTCCACCGTGTCCTTCATGATTCCTCCAGGATGGATTGAGGCGGCCCCCGTGACGGTCCGCATGGCCTTTCGAATCCCCAATTATAACGGATTACCGTCAGGCGGAGACGGGACGGGATTGGAGCCGGCCGGCGGCGGTCGGCGCGTCCACGGTCGCGATCGTGGCGCCGCCCAGGCAATTCTCGCCGCTGTAAAAGACGACGAACTGTCCTGGGGTGAGGGCACGCTGCGGAGTTGCGAAGTTCACGACCAGCGGGCCATCGCCCGTGATCTCGAGGCGGCAGGGCTGCAAGGGCTGGCGATGCCGGCAGCGCGCCATGCATTCCAGCGGAACAGCCGGCGGGACGCCTGCGACCCAGTGGGGCTCGACGGCCGTGAGCCGCCGGCTGAACAGGGCGGGATGATCGTGTCCCTGGACCACGAGCAGCACATTGCGGGCAGCGTCCTTGCCGGCCACGAACCAGGGTGCGTCGTCGGCGCCGCTGACGCCGCCGAGTCGCAGTCCCTGGCGCTGCCCCAGGGTATAGCGGGTCAGTCCCTGGTGTCGGCCGAGCGCCCTCCCGTCCAGGTCCTCTATTTCGCCGGCTTCGTCCTCCAGGTGACGTGCCAGGAACTCGGCAAAGGGCCGTTCGCCGATAAAACAGATCCCGGTGCTGTCCTTGCGATCGTGGTTGGGCAGTCCCGCCCGCTTCGCCAGCGCCCGCACTTCGGTCTTGTGCAGTTCTCCCAGCGGAAAGACGGTGTGGCGCAGGGCTTCGGCCGGCACCGCGTGCAGGAAATAGGTCTGGTCCTTGTCCGCGTCTACGGCGCGCAGCAGCCGTCCGGCTGCGTCGGTCCTTGCATAGTGGCCGGTCGCGATGCGCGCGGCGCCGAGGCGTCGGGCATGGTCGAGAAAGCTGCCGAACTTGATTTCCCGGTTACAGAGGACGTCCGGGTTCGGCGTGACGCCGGCGCGGTAGCCGGAGAGGAATGCCGCGAACACGCGGTCCCGGTACTCGCGCGAGAAATCCGCGTGGTGCAGCGGGATGCCCAGCAGTTCGCATACGGCTCGCGCATCCTGGAAATCCTCGGCGGACTGGCAGTAGCCTTCCTCGTCCTCGGACCAGTTGCTCATGAACAGGCCCTCGACATCATGGCCCGCCTCCAGCAGGCGCAGCGCCGCGACCGAGGAATCGACGCCGCCGGACAGGCCTACGATGACGCGCTGCGCGGCCATCAGAGTCCCAGTTCGTCCAGTTCGCGCGCCGCCGTGCTGAGCTGCCACAGCTGGTCGAACTGTCCGAGGTATCGGCGCGCCATGCGCGGCTCTCGAGTGTCGGCGATGCCTTCCCAGCGGTCGGTCTTCGGCCGGTAGACCAGTGCCATGCCGTCCGCGACCAGGAAGGCGTCGCTGCGATCCTGGTAAGCGTCCGGCAGATGGCGGAACTCGATGAAGGTGGAGAGGCGCCGGCCAACGTAGAGGAAGCGGTTGACGCTCGGTTGCACGCGGCCCGGATCGCTGATCAGGACCCGGATGCGGGCGTGGCTGCGCGACAGGACCAGGCGTTTCACGATCTCCAGGAAACGCTTCGAATCGTAGACGCCGTGTTCGAGGTCCGGCGTGAAGATGGCGAGCGACCGGGCCGCCAGGGCAGCCACGTCGGCGACCGCATCGGCGAATTCCAGCTTGCCGCTCAGCATGCGCCGGGTGCCGGTCAGTTCCCCGGGCGCTGTCAGGCCCGTGCCGCCGCCTGGTAGGGAAAGGCGCATCAGGCGATGCATGATGCCCGCCTCGTCGAATTCCGGGCCTTCAGCCACGAAGCCGAAGCGCGCATAAAAACCGAGCACCTGGACCTGGGCGTGCAGGTAGACCGCCTCGAGCCCCTGCTGCGCGGCCTCTTCGAGCAGCCGGCGCAGGATCGCCGCGCCGACACCGTAGCCGCGCCATTCCGGCAGCACCGCCATGCGTCCGATCTTGCCCGACGGATGGAGGCGGCCTGTCCCGATGGCGCCGACGTCCGGCGCGGTGGCGACCGCGTGGGCGCAAACGGGATCGAGGCCGTCCCATTCCTCGTCCTCGGCGACGGCCTGCTCCTCGACGAACACCGTGGTGCGGAGCTGGCGCAGATTCTCTTCATCGGTGCCCCAGTCGGCGAGGCGTACGCTGAAATCGCTGTAGTCCATGGGCGTGCGGCTCCGCGGCGAATCAGAGATCGCGTGCGAGCCGGGCGGCGAGCCCGGTGTAAGTCCCGGGCGTGAGTTCGAGCAGGCGATGCTGCACCTCGCCGGGCAGGCCGAGGCCGCCGATGAAGGCGCGCAACTCCTCCGGCGTCACCCGGCGCCCCCGCGTCAGCGCCTTGAGCTGCTCGTAGGGGTTTTCCAGGCCGTGACGACGCATCGCGGTCTGGATGGCTTCTCCCAGCACCTCCCAGTTCGCCTCCAGGTCCTGCTCGAGTCGCGCCGGATCCGCCTCGAGTCGCTCGAGGCCTTTCATCACCGACGAATACGCGATCAGCGAGTGGCCGAGCGCGACGCCGATATTGCGCAGCACCGTGGAATCGGTCAGGTCGCGCTGCCAGCGCGATACCGGCAGCTTGGCGGCAAAATGCCCGAGCAGCGCATTGGCGATGCCGAGGTTGCCTTCCGCATTCTCGAAATCGATCGGGTTGACCTTGTGCGGCATGGTGGAGGAGCCGACTTCCCCGGCCACCAGCTTCTGCTTGAAATAGCCCAGCGAGACGTAGCCCCACAGGTCGCGACAGAGGTCCAGGAGGGCGGTGTTGAAACGCTCCAGTGCATGGCAATACTCGGCGATCCAGTCATGCGGCTCGATCTGCGTCGTGTAGGGATTCGACGCCAGGCCGAGCGACTCCACGAAAAGTCGCGACACGGCGGGCCAGTCCACGTCGGGATACGCCGCGAGATGCGCGTTGTAGTTCCCCACGGCGCCGTTCAGCTTGCCGAGGATCTCCACCTGCGCGAAGCTCGCCCCCAGCCGCCGCAGCCGCCACGCGAAATTGGCGAACTCCTTGCCCAGCGTGGTCGGCGACGCTGCCTGCCCGTGCGTGCGCGAGAGCATCGGGAGGGCGGCGTACTCCTCCGCCAGGTGGGCCAGCCGGGTGGTGAGGCCGTTCTGTTCCGGCAGCAGGACCTCGTTGCGTGCGTCCCGCAGCATCAGGGCATAGGCCAGGTTGTTGATGTCTTCAGAGGTGCAGGCGAAGTGGAAGAACTCGCGCAGGCGGCCGTCTGCATCCAGGGGCGCAAGCTGCTCCTTGAGGAAGTATTCGACGGCCTTGACGTCGTGATTGGTCTTCCCTTCGATGGACTTTACCCGCACCGCCTGTTCGAGCGTCAGGCCGGCGGCCAGCGACTTGAGCAGTTCGAGCGGTTTGCCGGTCACCGGGTCGAGCTCGACGATGCCCGGCTCGTCAGCAAGCGCGAGCAACCAGCGGGCCTCCACGGCGACACGGTATCGGATCAGTCCGAATTCACTGAACACGGGACGGAGCCGGGAGGCCCGCCCGGCGTAACGGCCATCAACCGGGGAAATGGCCGTGAGCGGTGAGGTATCCATGGATAAGGTGCCGGAAGTGTTAGGATTGCGGCATCATACCGCAACGCGATCAGCAGCTTGAAGCGGCCGCTGGCGCGCGCGGTATGATCTTTATTTAATGCTTTTTTAACATGTATATAGAAATGGAACTTAAAGCCATTTCTTGCCCAGAGGGAGAGAGCGCATGTCGGCGCAGGACTATCGCATCGAAAAAGACAGCATGGGCGAGCTCCGGGTGCCCGCGGACGCGTTATGGGGGGCACAGACGCAGCGCGCGGTCGAGAACTTCCCGATCAGCGGCCGGCCTCTGCCCAGGGCCTTCGTGCGCGCCGTCGGCCTGGTGAAATGGGCGGCCGCCGGCGCCAACCATGAACTGGGGCTGCTGGAGGATACGCTCGCGGACGCGATCCGGGCGGCCGCCGAGGAGGTGGCGGACGGGAAGCACCATGAGCAGTTCCCGGTCGATGTATTCCAGACAGGGTCGGGCACCAGCACCAACATGAACGCCAACGAGGTGATCGCGACCCTCGCGACGCGCCGCGCCGGCCGTCCCGTGCACCCCAACGACCACGTGAACATGGGCCAGAGCAGCAACGATGTGATCCCGACGGCCATCCACGTGAGCGCTGCGCTGGAACTCGAGGCCGCACTGCTGCCGGCGCTGGAACACCTGGCGCAGGTCATCGAGGCGAAAGCGGTGGAATGCCACGACGTCGTCAAGACCGGTCGGACGCACCTGATGGACGCCATGCCGGTGCGCATGAGCCAGGAGCTCGGCGGCTGGGCGAGCCAGGTGCGCGCCGGCCTGGATCGACTCCGGGGCACCCGGTCGCGCCTCTGGCGCCTGGCGCAGGGCGGCACGGCGGTCGGCACCGGGATCAATGCGCACGAGGCTTTCGGCGAACGATTCGCCGCCCAGCTCGCGAAGCGCACCGGCACGGAGTTCGCTGCCAGCGGTGATTATTTCGAGAGTCTCAGCTGCCAGGACACCGCGGTGGAACTCTCGGGACAGTTGAAGACCGTGGCTGTCAGCCTGATGAAGATCGCCAACGACCTGCGCTGGATGAACAGCGGGCCGCTCGCCGGGATCGGCGAGATCGCGCTGCCGGCGCTGCAGCCCGGATCGAGCATCATGCCGGGCAAGGTGAACCCGGTGATCCCGGAGGCGACGGCGATGGTCGCCGCCCAGGTGATCGGCAACGACGCGACGATCACGATCGGCGGGCAGTCCGGGAATTTCCAGCTCAACGTGATGCTGCCGGTGATCGCCGACCGACTGCTGGACAGCATCGCGCTGCTTGCGGCCGCCGCGCGGGCGCTGGCGGATCGCGCCATCGCGGGCTTCACGGTCAACGAGGCCCACATCAAGGCGGCCCTCGACAGGAACCCGATCCTCGTGACCGCGCTCAATCCCGTGATCGGTTACGAGCTGGGTGCGGCCACGGCGAAAAAAGCCTATGCCCAGGGGCGGCCGATCCGGGAAGTCGCGCTGGAGATGACCGAATTGTCCGAACAGGAACTCGCGCGCCTTCTGGACGCCGCGTCCCTGACGGAGGGCGGCATCCGCAAGTGAAGGGGCTCATCGCCCGGCGCTTCGCGGGCACGCGACCGGCTCCGCCGGAGATCTACCGGGTGCCGGGGATCGCCGGGGACCTGCCGCGTGCGCTGGAGCGGTTGCGGCCGCGCACGCTGGTTCCTGCTGCCGTATTGCTCCCCATCGTGGAGCGTCCGGGGGGGTTGACCGTCCTGTTCACGGTCCGGGCCGCGGGGCTGCGCCACCATGCCGGCCAGGTCAGCTTTCCGGGCGGGCGCATGGATGCGCTGGACGCCGGACCCCTGGAAGCGGCACTGCGCGAGTCACGAGAGGAGATCGGCCTGCCGGCGTCGCTCGTCGAGGTCGCCGGGTACCTGCCGAACTACCTCACGATCACGGGGTTCTCCGTGACGCCGGTGGTGGGCTTCGTCGGGGCCGCCTTCAACCCGGTGGTGGATGCGGAGGAAGTCAGCGAAGCTTTCGAAGTGCCGCTGGAGGTGCTCCTGGAGCCCGGCAACATGCAGCTGGCCCACAAGCGTTTCATGGGGGTGCGACTGCCGTACTACGAACTGCCCTGGGGAAGGCACCGGATCTGGGGCGCGACGGCGGCCATGCTGGTGAATTTCCGCGACATGCTGCGCGAGGAGTGTTCATGAAGGCGATGGAGGACCTGCTCGAAGTGATGCGCCGGCTGCGCGACCCCCGCGACGGCTGTCCCTGGGACCAGGCCCAGACGTTTGCGACCATCGCCCCCTACACGATCGAGGAAGCCTTCGAAGTGGCCGACGCGATCGAACGCGGCGATCTCGAGGCGCTGCGCGAGGAGCTGGGCGACCTGTTGTTCCAGGTCGTGTTCCACGCGCGCCTCGCCGAGGAGCAGGCGGCTTTCGACTTCAACGGTGTCGCGGCCGGGCTCGCAGAAAAGATGCGGCGCCGCCATCCGCACGTCTTCGGCGACGCGCGGATCGCCGACGCCACCGCCCAGACCGCCGCCTGGGAGTCTCACAAGGCCGGGGAACGCGCCGCGCGGGACGAGGGATTGCTGGACGGTGTTCCCGCCGCCTTGCCCGCGCTCGCGCGGGCCCAGAAACTGGGCCGCCGCGCGGCGCGAGTCGGTTTCGACTGGCCCGATGCCCGGGCCGTGCTCGACAAGATCGCCGAAGAAGCCGCGGAGCTGGAGATCGCCGCCGCCGGATCTTCCCCGGCGCACATCGACGAGGAGCTGGGCGACCTGCTGTTCAGCATCGTCAACTTCGCGCGGCACCTCGAGATAGACGCCGAAGGGGCCCTGCGCCGCGCGAACCTGAAGTTCGAGCGCCGCTTCCGCGCCATGGAGGCTGCGCTTGCAGCGTCCGGGCGGCGCGTCGACGAGGTGGACAGCGAAGCCCTGGAGCGGCTCTGGAGCGCAGCCAAGGAGTCCGAAGCTGAGCGTTGAGGCACGCCCCGACAAGGCGCTGCGCCTCGAGTTTCCATCCGCGCTGCCGATTTCAGCGGCTCGCGAGGAGATCGCTGCCGCGCTGGAAGCCCACCAGGTGGTGGTCGTTTGCGGTGCGACAGGTTCCGGGAAAACGACCCAGCTGCCGAAGATCTGCCTGGCCTCGGGACGCGGCCGGCACGGCATGATCGGACACACGCAGCCGCGACGGATCGCTGCGCGCGCCGTGGCGGCGCGGATTGCCGACGAGCTCGGTCCGGCCGGGACATCGGTCGTGGGCTGGAAGGTGCGTTTCGCGGACCGGACGGGCCCGGATTGCCGCGTGAAACTGATGACCGACGGTATCCTGCTCGCGGAGATCCGCAGCGATCCGCTGCTCTCGCGCTACGACACGCTGATCATCGACGAGGCGCACGAGCGCAGCCTCAACATCGATTTTCTGCTCGGTTACCTGAAGCGGATCCTGCCGCGCCGTCCCGACCTCAAGGTTCTCATCACTTCGGCGACGATCGAGCCGGCGCGTTTCGCGGAGCATTTCGGCGGCGCACCCGTCATCGAGGTGGCCGGGACCGCTTATCCCGTCGAGGTCCGTTACCGGCCGGCGACCGATCCCGAAGAAGGCCGCCTCGCCGACGGGGTGCTCGCCGCAGTGGACGAACTGACCGCGCCGGGCCAGCCGCCAGCGGGAGACATCCTCGTCTTCCTGCCGGGGGAACGCGAGATTCGCGAAGCCGCCGAGGCGTTGCGCAAGCACCATCCGCCGGGCGTGGAGGTATTGCCGCTGTACGGGCGCCTCTCCAGCAGCGAGCAGGACCGTGTCTTCAAGCCCGCGGGACGACGGCGCTTCGTTCTGGCCACCAACGTGGCGGAAACGTCTCTCACGGTGCCGGGCATCCGCTGCGTGGTGGATTCCGGCCTCGCACGGATCAGTCGTTACAGCTATCGCTCCAAGATCCAGCGGCTCCAGGTCGAGCCGATCTCGCAGGCGAGCGCCTGGCAACGTCGCGGGCGGTGCGGCCGGGAGGCCGAGGGCATCTGCATCCGGCTCTACGAGGAAGCGGAGCATGACGCACGGCCCGAATACACGGATCCCGAGATCCGCCGCACCAACCTGGCGAGCGTCATCCTGCAGATGGAAACGCTCGGCCTGGGCGACATCGCCGAGTTCCCGTTTCTCGATCCGCCGGATGCCCGTTTCATCAATGACGGTTACCGCCTGTTGCGCGAGCTCGGCGCGGTGGACGAGGGGCGCAAGATCACCTCGCTCGGGCGCCGCCTCGCGCGGCTGCCGGTGGATCCGCGCCTCGCGCGGATGCTGCTGGCTGCGGGCGAGCAGGGCTGCCTGCGGGAAATGCTCGTCATCGCCTCCGGGTTATCGATCCGCGACCCGCGCGAGCGTCCCGTCGAGGCGGCCGCCAGTGCGGACGAGCGCCATGCGGCGTTCCGGGACCCGCGCTCGGATTTTCTTTCCCTCGTGAAACTCTGGGAAAACTGGCAGGCGCGGCGCAAGCACGATTCCGGCAGCGCGCAACGTCGCTGGTGCCGGGACAATTTCGTCTCTTTTCTCCGCTTGCGTGAATGGCAGGACGTGCACCGCCAGCTGGTGGGCATCGTCCACGAGATGCGCCTCAAGGAAAACGAGATCGCAGCGGATTATGCTGCGGTCCACCGCGCGGTGCTGGCTGGGATGCTGTCTCATATCGGGCGGCTCGATGAGAACGGCGAGTTTCGCGGGCCGCGTAACCTCCGTTTCCGGTTGTTCCCGGACTCGACCCTCGCCGGTCGCCCGCCGACGTGGGTGGTGGTGGCGGCCCTGGTCGAGACGGGGCGTGTCTGGGGGCGCATGGCGGCCGCCGTGCAACCGGCATGGATCGAATCGGCAGGGGCCCACCTGCTCAGGCGCAGCTGGTCGGATCCGCACTGGCAGGCGGACCGGGGATTCGTTGCGGCACGCGAACAAGTGACGCTTTTCGGGCTGGTGCTCGCGGCCAATCGTCGCGTCGATTACGCCCGCGTGGATCCGGCCGGGGCGCGCGAAGTTTTTCTCCGCGAGGCGCTGGCGGCGGGCCGGCTGCGCACCCGGGGACGCTTCCTGGCCGCCAACCGGCGGCTCGTGGACGAGGTGCACCTGCTCGAGGCGAAGCTGCGCCGCCGGGAGCTGCTCGCCGGCGACGAGGCACTGGCGGCGTTCTATGCGGCACGGGTGCCGGCGGAGATCTCTTCGATGGCCGCCTTCGAGCGCTGGCGGCGCAAGGCGGAAAAAAACCGGCCGGACCTCCTGGAGATGTCACTCGAGGACCTGCTGACGGGGGCGCCCCTGCCGGCGGTCGAGGCCTATCCCGACAGCCTCGAGCTCGGCGGCAACCGGCTGCCGCTGCATTATCACTTCGATCCGGTGGCGGAGGAGGATGGCGTGACCGTGGACGTCCCGCGCCACCTGCTGCCGTTGCTCGACGAAGATCGCCTCGAGTGGCTCGTCCCGGGGTGGCTCGAGGAGAAGGTCATCGCGATGCTGCGCGCCCTGCCCAAGGCCGCACGCCGCCGCATCGTGCCCGTGCCCGATCATGCGAGGGAATGCCTGGCCCGGCTCCGGCCCGGCGTCGGACGGCTTCGCGCGGCCCTGGCGGAGACGCTGCGGCAAACCGCCGGCGTCGAAGTCGAACCGGAAACCTGGGCGGAACTGGAGCTCGAGCCCTGGTTGCGCTTCCGGGTCCGGGTGCTGGATGAGGCGGGCGAGCCCATCGCGGCGTCGCGCGACCTGCGGGCCCTCAAGGAGCGCCATTCTCCCGGCAGCGGTCCGGTCGAGACACTCCGGGATGATGCCTGGGCGGGGGATGGGTTCCGCGACTGGCGTTTCGGCGCGGCGCCGGAACAGCTGGAAGTGCGCCACGGCCGCACCCGGCAGCAACTCTTCGCCGCGATCCAGGACGACGGGTCCAGCGTTTCCTGCCGGTTGTTCAGCACGCCGGGAGCCGCCGCGGATGCGCACCGCCTTGGCGTCCTGCGACTTTTCATGCTGGCGATGCCCCAGCAGCACCGCGCCTTGTTGCAGGCCGCGCGGCGGGATCGCAGCCTGGTGTTGCTCGGGCGCGAGCTGGCATCCGGCACCGACCTGCCTGAAGACCTCGTAGCGGCCGCGTTCTCGGGCGTGTTTCTCGCGGGGGACGCCGAGGTGCCGCGGGATGAGGCCGCCTTTCGACGGCAGCTCGAACAAGGCCGTTCGCGACTCGTTCCGGAGGGGGAACGCTTCCTCGGCCTCGCCGCGGAGATCCTGGCCCTGAACTCGTCCTGCCGTCGCGCGCTGGCGGCCGGGCTCACCGGCCCCGGAGCGCGCGAAGCCGCAGCGGATATCGAGCGACAGCTCCGGCAGCTCATGTTTCCCGGCTGTTTCCGCGTCACTCCACCGGAGCGCCTGCGTTCCATGCCGCGTTACCTGCAGGCGATCATGTTGCGGATCGAGCGCCTCGCCATGGGCAAGGGCGAGGCCCGCCAGGTCCTGGAGCTCGCGCTGCCGAGGCAGAGACTGGAAGAAGGTTTCGCGACGGACTGGTCCAGCGCAGCGGCGGCCGACGCCTTCCGTGACTATCGCTGGATGGTCGAGGAGTACCGCGTGCAGCTCTTCGCCCAGCAGCTGGGCGTCGCGGGGCGAGTCTCCCATGCGCGCCTGGACAAGCAGTGGCTCGCCGTGAGGTCCCTGCAGGCCGGGGTCGTTCTCGCCGATTGACGTACGCGGACCGCGCCAACCACAATCGGCCGATGAACGAACCTCTTCCCGCCGCATGAGAATCGGCGTCGTCGTCGGTGCTTCGTGCGATCTGCCCGATGCCTACCTGGAGTCGAACGGCATTCGCGTCCTGCCGTCCGTGCTGCAGATCGACGGCAGGACCTGGCTGGATGAGCGGGACCCGGATCGCACCATGGCGCTGTACCGGCGACACATCGCGGACCGGGCGTCGACCGCCCACTCGACCGCGTGCGGCGCCGCGGAGATCAGCGACATCTTCCTGCATGAGCTGGTATCCGACTACGAGCGCATCCTGGTGATCAGCGCCTGTGCGGAGTTCAGCGAGCTGTTCGAGCGCGCGACCGAGGCATCGTACGCGATCCTGCAACATTACCGCGAGCGCCGGGAAGCGGGCCGGCACGACGGGGGGTTCGCGTTGCGTGTCCTGGACAGCTGTTCAGTCTGCGCGGGGGAGGCGGTGCTGGTGTGCCACGCGATGCAATTGCTGCGGGCGGGAAAACTCGGGTTCGAGAGCATCCGCAGGGCCGTGCGGCAGGCGGCGTCGCGGACCGTATGCCTGGCCGTCGCGGCGGATCCCTGGTTTCTCGGCCACCGCGGCCTGGATGGCGAACGCAGCGCGATCAGCCGGCTCGACCGGATTCGCGCGGTGGTCTCGGATCTGAAGCCCGTGATCGAGCTCAAGGCCGGACGCTATCGCACCGTGGCGCGTCCGCGCGGCTTCAACGCAGCGTGCGCCACGGCCCTCAAAAAAGCCGAGGACGGGATCGGCCGCGGATCGGGGGCGCGGGCGGTGGCACTGAGCTTCGGCGGGGATCCCCGGGTGATTCGCGAAATGCCTGCCTACCAGTCCCTGGAGGCGCGCGCCCTGGGCCTGGGTGCGGAGCTGCATCTCTCCGTGATGAGCGCGACCATGGCGGTCCGCCTCGGGCCGGGCGCCTTTTCGGTGGCCTGGCTGGCCGCAGCCGAGGCGGACAGCGAGGCCTAGCGCTCCTCGCTCGCCGGAGGTTCCGGCGGCTTGAACGCACCGGGAACCGCCTTGACCAACGGCCCGATGAGATCCAGGGGCAACGGGAACACGATCGTGTTGGTCTTCTCGTTCGCGATGTGGCTCAGCGTCTGGAGATAGCGCAGCTGCATGGCCTGCGGTTGGGTAGACAGCTGCTGCGCGGCTTCGACGAGCCGCGCCGACGCCTGCATTTCGCCTTCCGCATGAATGACCTTGGCGCGCCGGGAACGCTCGGCCTCGGCCTGCTGTGCAATCGCGCGGATCATGCTCTCGTCGATGTCGACGTGCTTGATCTCGACGTTGGTGACCTTGATGCCCCAGTTGTCCGTGTGCTCGTCGAGGATCGACTGGATATCCGTATTGAGCTTGTCGCGTTCCGAGAGCATTTCGTCCAGCTCGTGCTTGCCGAGCACCGAGCGCAGCGTCGTCTGCGCCAGCTGGCTGGTGGCCTCGTAGACGTTTTCGACCTGGATGATGGCGCGCTCCGGGTCGATGATGCGGAAATAGACCACGGCATTGACTTTCACCGACACGTTGTCCTGCGAAATGACGTCCTGCGACGGCACATCCATGACGACGATCCGCAGATCGGTCTTGACGATCTGCTGGATGATCGGGATGACGATGATCAGGCCTGGCCCCTTGACCTTGTAGAACCGTCCCAGCTGGAAGATGACGCCGCGCTCGTATTCCTTGAGGATCTTGATCGCGCTGAGCAGCAAGAGGACGACGGCGCCCAGCAACAGGGTGCTGAAATATCCCATCATACCGGTCATGTCATTTCTCCTTCGTTTCGAGGGGCTCGACTTCGAGGACGAGCCCGTGCATTCCATTGACGCGCAGGGACTGGCCGCTGCGGACCACGCCGCGAGTCTCGGCGGTCCACAATTCGCCGTGGACCCGCACGTGTCCGCGACCGGTGAATTCCTCGGCCGCCACGGCCGTCGCGCCGATCAAGTCGTCGCGTCCGCTGACGATGGGCTGACCCCGTGCGCGCATGGCCATCCAGATGATCGCCATCACGATGCTGCCGCCCACGGCGGCGATCGAGCCGATCAAGGCGGTCGGGATGCCATAGCCGGGCACGTCGGTATCCATGAGGATGATCGAGCCGACGACGAAGGCGACGATGCCTCCGAGCCCGAGCGCACCGAAGCTGGGGACGAATACCTCGCCTATCATCAGGAGCAGTCCCAGCACGATCAGGCCGAGTCCGGCATAGTTCACGGGCAGCACCTGCAGTGCGTACAGCGCCAGCAGCAGGCAGACGGCCCCGACCACCCCGGGAATCACGGCGCCCGGGTTGTAGCCTTCGAAAATCAGTCCGTAGATTCCGGCCAGCAGCAGCATGTAAGCGACCGTAGGACTCGTGATCACGGCGAGCAGGCGGGTGCGCCAGTCCGGCCCGACGCGTTCCACCGTGGCACCGGCACTGCGAATTTCCACGTCGCCGGTGGCAGTGGTCACCGTGCGCCCGTCGATCGCCGTGAGGAGCCCCGCAAGATCGACCGCGATGAGATCGACCACGTTCTTTTCCACGGCGCGTTCGGCCGTGAGACTGACGGATTCGCGCACCGCGCGTTCCGCCCAGTCGGCGTTGCGACCTCGCTGCTCCGCCAGCGAGCGGATATAAGCCACCGCATCGTTGATCGCCTTGGCTTCCGGACCTCCCGTGTTCGGGGCGGGTTCGGCGGCATCGCCATCGGCCTTTTCCTGCGTTCCGTCTTCGTCCGCGGCGGTTTCCCCGTCGGCAGCGGATTCACCTTCGGCAGCCGGTTCTTCGTCGGCGGGGGCGGAGTCGCCGCCGGGATCGAACGCATCGTCCGGCGGGGAGGGCCGGTTGCCGCCGCCACCGACGGGCACCGGCGTCGCGGCGCCGAGATTGGTTGCGGGCGCCATGGCGGCGACGTGGCTCGCGTAGAGAATGTAGGTCCCCGCGCTGGCGGCCCTGGAGCCGCTCGGGGAGACCCAGGTGACCACGGGGACGGACGAGCCGAGGATCGACTTGATGATGTCGCGCATGGCGGTGTCGAGGCCGCCGGGCGTATCCATCTCGATGACCACGAGGTCGAATCCCTCGTCGGCGGCGTTGTCGATCCCGTCCACGAGATAGTTGCTGAGCGCCGGTCCGATGGGGCCGTTCAGCTCCAGCAACAACGCGCGGGAACCCTCTTGTGTGTCTCGCTCCGAACCGCCCTGGGCCACGGCGGCGAGCGCCGCAAAGCAGGCGATGCACAGGAAAAAAGCGCGCAGCGTGTTCATTGGCTCATGGTATCGTCCAGCCCGGGCCCGCGCCAGTCGCGCGGGCATCCGGGCGCCCCCCTGGCGTCCGGTGAACCAACAGGATCGAGTGAAGACACGATGGATATCGTTTTTGTGACGACCGGCGGGACGATCGACAAGATCTATTTCGACGCCATGAGCCGCTTCGAAGTCGGTGACACCGTGATCGACACCATTTTGCGCGAGGCGGGCGTGGGCTTCACCCCCCATGTCGTTCCGCTGATGCGCAAGGACAGCCTGGAGATCGACGCGACCGACCGGGTCGCGATGCGCACGGCCATCGCGGCACGGACGGAAACCCGTGTGGTCGTGACCCACGGCACGGACACCATGGTGGAGACTGCCGCCGCGCTGGCGGCCGTGGCGGGAAAAACCATCGTCCTGACGGGCGCGTTGACCCCGGCGCGTTTCCAGAGTTCTGACGCGGTGTTCAATATCGGCATGGCCGTCGCCGCGGTGCAGACCTGCCCGCCAGGCGTCTGGATCGCCATGAACGGGCAAATCTTCGCGCACGACAACGTGCGCAAGAACCGCGAGCTGAACCGCTTCGAGGCGTTACGGGCCTGAACTTGCCGCAGGCGCGGCGGCCGGCGAGCTGCCGTTGCGAAGCCGCCGCTTCAGCTCAGCCGCCGAAACCGCCCATGCCCGGCATCTTGGTGGCGCCCGGCGGCACTTCGAACAATGCCGGGTCCTGCTCACCGATGCGCAGGTCCCGGATTTCCATGCTCATGGTCTCGCCCGGCCGTTCGCTGCTCGTGAACTCCATGCGGATCGGAATCCAGTGTTCCGTGACCCAGAAATCACCCTCCGCGCGCTGGCCCTCGTCCACGGTGATGACGTGGTAGCGGGTCGTCGGCCAGCCGTCGATTTCCTCGGCGCCGATTTCCGTGAACTCGACAATGTTTTCCGCGTCGGGGAGGGGGTCGCTTTCGCCCATCATCCCGGGCTTGTCGATGCTCGTTTCCATGTACATGTTGTTCGGCAGGAAGGTGTAAACGACGCCCCGGTCCTGTCGGATGACCATGGCCATCGACATGCCCTGGTGGCTCATTTCCTCGCGATGCAGGCCCGGCGGGCGGTAGCGGTAATACGTCTCGATCGTCTCGCCGCCGGCCTTGATCACACGCGTTCCCTCGTGGGCGACCGTCGGTTCACTCCACCCGGCGGGCAGATCGCCGGCGTGGGTGATCATGGGCAGCGCGGCGAGCAGTGCGCCGGCAAATATCCTCTTCAGCATGTTCGTTCTCCGTATCGCGTCGTGACTCAGCCTTCCAGGTCGAAGCGGATTCCCTGTGCCAGCGGCAATTCATGGCTGAAGTTGATGGTGTTGGTCTGGCGTCTCATGTAGGCCTTCCACGAGTCCGAGCCGGCCTCGCGCCCGCCGCCCGTATCCTTCTCGCCGCCGAAAGCGCCGCCGATCTCTGCGCCGGAGGTGCCGATGTTCACGTTGGCGATGCCGCAGTCGCTCCCGGTTGCGCCGAGGAAACGTTCCGCCGTCGGCAGGTCGTCCGTGAAGATGGCCGACGACAGGCCTTGCCGGACCCCGTTGTTCAGCGCAATCGCTTCGTCCAGGTGGTGATAGGGAATGAGGTACAGGATAGGCCCGAAGGTTTCCTCCTGCACGATCGGCCATTCGTTGCTGGCCTTGACGATCGTGGGCTGGACGAAATGTCCGGGCCGGTCGATGACGTGACCGCCGGTCAGCACCCGGCCACCATGGGCGATGACTCTCTCGAGGGCCGCCTCGTAGCGCGAGACGGCGGCCGCGCTGATCAGCGGGCCCATCAGGGTGCTCGGATCCAGCGGGTCGCCGATGCGGACCTGTTCGTAGGCGTGCATCAGCCGATGGGCCAGTTCGTCGAACAGCTTCTCGTGCACGAACACCCGGCGCGTCGTGGTGCAACGCTGGCCGGCGGTGCCGACGGCACCAAAAACGATCGCCGGCACGGCGAGCTCCAGGTTGGCGCGTTCGTCGACGATGATCGCGTTGTTGCCGCCGAGTTCGAGCAGCGACCTGCCGAGCCGCGCGGCGACGCGTTGCGCGACCTTGCGGCCTACTGCAGTGGAACCGGTGAAGGACACCAGGTCGATGCGTTCGTCGTCGACGAAGGTTTCGGCCATGGCGACGTCCGATTCGACGAACAGGTTGAAGATCGGCGGGAAGCCCTGTCCGGCGAGCGCTTCGTTGCAGATCTTCTGCACGGCGATCGCACACAGGGGGGTGCTCGGGGACGGCTTCCAGATGCATACGTCGCCGCACACCGCCGCGATCAGCGCGTTCCAGCTCCACACGGCGACAGGGAAATTGAAGGCGCTGATGATGCCGACCACGCCCAGGGGATGCCATTGCTCGTACATCCGATGACCGGGACGCTCGGAATGCATGGTACGTCCGTAGAGCATCCGCGACTGGCCGACGGCGAAATCGGCGACATCGATCATCTCCTGGACCTCGCCGTCGCCTTCGGCCTTGATCTTGCCCATCTCCAGGCTGACCAGGCTGCCCAGCGCGTCCTTGTGTCGCCGCAGCGCTTCCGCGCACAGTCGTACCGCCTCGCCCCGTTGCGGCGCGGGAATCGCCCGCCACAGGTGGAATGCTTCGCGTGCTGCCGCGACGATATCCTCGTACTCATCGGGAGAGGCCGTGCGCACCCGGGCGATGGTCTCACCCGTGGCGGGGTTCATCGAGTTGATGACCAGGCCCTTTCCGGGCAGCTCGCGGGAACCCGCCCAGGCGCCCGAATTCTCCTCGCCGAGGCCGAGGCTTTTCAGTATTTCCAGCATTTCATGCTCCCTTTGCGCGTTGATGGCCCACGGCCCCGGTCGCGATCATTCGCGCCGATACTTCATTGGTGCCGCCATGGGCATAGAACCGGCCGAAGCGGTTGTCGAGCACGTCTTTCAGGTGAAAGCTCTCCTGCGTGACGAAACCGCGATGCGACTCGGGATCACAGATGACGAGATCGGCGACGGCGCAGACCCCTGCCGCGGTCGTCACCTGGATGGCGGACCAGAGCCGCCCGGCGATGATCTGCGGGTAGACCTTGTTGACGTAGTTCTCCTCACGCAACTCGCCGTCCTGCAGCCCGACGACCGAAACATAGACGATCACGACGTCCTGCAGTGTCCGGGGCACCGCGTTCTCGAGGATGCGCTTGAGGGTGTCGCGATCATGATTGAGCTTGAGGCCGTTCATGAGCAGCCGCATCTGGTTGCAGTGGCCGGGGTAGCGCATGGTCTTGTAGTTCATCTCGGTCACGCGGCCGTGCCAGCTGTCGGCAAGCGACCCGAGGCCGCCCGAGGTATTGAAGGCCTCGTAGACGTTGCCGTCGATCTCTATTTCCTCCAGCCCTTCCAGCGGCAGCACATTGATGATGCTGCCATCCTCCACGCTCTGGCACATGTTGCCGTACTCGTTGATCAACCCGTCGGTCGACCATGTCAGGGAGTACTTCAGGACGTTGTTCGGGTGCTGGGGGAGGGCGCCGACGCGCAGCTTGACGGTGTGGATCTCGTCGAAATGCGCGGCGAGCTCGTTGGCCGCGATGCTGACGAAGCCGGGTGCGAGCCCGCATTGCGGGGCGAACGCCGTGGATGCGCCGGCCGCGAGCGTGCGGACCTCCTCGGTGACGGCGACGTCTTCCGTCAGGTCGAAATAGTGCATGCCCCGCTGCCGGGCGGCCGCCGCCACCGGCACGTTGCAGAAGTACGGCAATCCCGAGATCACGGCATCCACGGGATGGGCATCGAGATGGGCGGCCAGGTCCTCCGGCGCGGTGGCATCGAGGGCGAAAGCCCGCACATTGGCGAGCCCATGGGCCTTGACGACGCTTTCCGCCGCGGCGCCGTCGAGGTCTGCGAGATCGATACGATAATCGCCCGATTCGCCCAACAGGCCGGAAATCAGGGCTCCGATCTTGCCGGCCCCGAGAACGAGTACTCGATGCATCAAGGTGACTCCAGGATTGTTTTTTTGAGACGTGTCCGGCCCGTCCCTCGCCTGCGGGGCGCGTTCGTTCCGGGGGATGCCTGACGATATCCGGCAATTATCGCGACTCTCGCCGCATGGCGCCAGCCGAGGCGTCGGCAGGACGGCTTTTGCACTGCGGCAATGCGCGGTAGGATGACGACATGAACGCCAAGACAAAGCCCCAGCAGTGGCATCCGGCAAGCTGGCAGGACAAGATCGCCAGCCAGCAGCCGATGTACCCCGATGCCGACGCCGTCGCCTCCGTCGTGCAGCGGCTCAGCATGCTGCCGCCCTTGGTGGTGTCCTGGGAAGTCGAAGCCTTGCAGGACAAGATCGCCCGGGCCCAGCGCGGGGAGGCGTTCCTGCTCCAGGGCGGCGATTGCGCCGAGAATTTCGCCGACTGCAACTCGGACCAGATCGCGCGCAAGCTCAAGATCCTGTTGCAGGTCAGCGTGGTGCTCCTGCACAGCCTCAAGCGTCCCGTGATCCGCGTGGGACGGATGGCCGGCCAGTATGCCAAGCCCAGGTCCGCTGACAACGAGACGCGCGACGGCGAGACACTGCCCAGTTACCGCGGCGACCTCGTCAACCGGAACGGCTTCACATCGGCGGACCGCGTTCCCGACCCGGAGTTGATGCTCGAGGGTTATCATCGCGCCGCGCTGACGCTGAACTTCGTTCGTGCGCTCGCCGAAGGCGGCTTCGCCGATCTGCATCATCCGGAATACTGGAACATCGGCTTTGCCCAGTCGACGCCCTTCGAGCATGCCTACAAGCAGATCGTCAAGAGCATCACCGACTCGATGGATTTTTTCGAGTTCATTTCGGGGCAGCCCGTCCATCGCACCCGGCGGATCGATTTCTTCACTTCGCACGAGGGTCTGCACCTGTTGTACGAGCAGGCGCAGACGCGTTTCATCGAGCGCAGCGGCCGTTGGTACAACCTGTCCACGCACTATCCGTGGATCGGCATGCGCACGGCGCAACTCGACGGCGCGCATGTCGAGTATTTCCGCGGGATCGCTAATCCGATATCGGTGAAGGTCGGCACCGGCATGAGCAACGACTGGCTGCGCGGGCTGATCGACACGCTCAACCCCGACAATACGCCGGGCCGGCTGACGCTGATCCATCGTTTCGGCGCCGGCAATATCGCGTCGCACCTGCCGCCGATGATCGAGGCGGTGCAGGCTGCGGGGGCCACCGTATTGTGGGTCTGCGACCCCATGCACGGCAACACGGAGAACACCTCGACCGGCGTCAAGACGCGCAGTTTCGACCGTATTCTCTCCGAGGTGGAACAGGCCTTCCGCATCCACGAGGAGATGGGCAGCTACCTCGGCGGGGTGCATTTCGAACTGACCGGCGACGACGTCACCGAATGCATCGGGGGCGCGCGGGGCCTTACCGAGACCGATCTCGAGCGCGCCTACCTTTCGCAGGTCGATCCTCGGCTGAACTACGAGCAGGCGCTCGAACTCGCGATGCGGATCGCCGATCTGCGGGGTCGCTGAGCCAATCCGGGTTTCGCACCCGCCGGTCTGAACGGGCAGACGACATTCCAGGGCTCATCGAGTCGCGGCAACCCTGCCGCGGCCGCCGGCTAATCTGGCATCATTGGGCCGCCCATCGAACGAGAAGCGAGGCCAGCATTGAAACAGCACACCCCCCGCAGGCAGCCTGCGACGCGCCGCCGGCGCGCATTCGTCTCCAGCAGCGCAGGATTCCTGCTCTCCCTGGCCGGCACGATCGTCGTGGCCGCCACGCCGACCGAGCCGGACCCGTCATTCACGGATGCGGCGCTGCATCGTCACATCGGGGCGCTCGCCTCGGACGCCTTCGGCGGACGATTCCCCGGGACGCCGGGCGAGGTCCTCACGCTCGACTACCTGGAGAAGGGTTTTGCGGCCGCGGGCGCGCAGCCGGCCTACGGTGACAGTTACCGGCAGGCAGTGCCGCTGGTGTCCTGGACCTTCGACCCGGCGCCGACGCTGTCGGTGGCGGGCCCGGATTTCCAGGCGGATCTCGAATTCGGCGTGGATATGATTGCCTCGACCGGGCTGTTGCGCGAGGAAGTGACAGTGCAGGACAGCCCGCTCGTGTTCGCCGGCTACGGCATCGTGGCGCCGGAGTATGGCTGGAACGACTATGCGGGCCTGGATGTGCGCGGCAAGACGGTGGTCGTGCTGGTCAACGACCCGGGCTTTGCGACCGGGGATCCGGCACTGTTCACCGGGCGGGCCATGACCTACTACGGCCGATGGACTTACAAGTTCGAGGAGGCGGCGCGACAGGGCGCAGCGGCGGTGCTCGTGGTCCACGAGGATGAGCCGGCCAGCTATGGCTGGGAGGTCATTGCACAGGGCGCCACGAAACGCCGCGGCCTGCGTGGAGCGAACCGGGACGAAGCCATGGCAACCGTGGAGGGCTGGCTGAGCGCTGCGACGGCACGGCGCCTCTGCGCCGCGGCCGGGGAGGATTTCGACACCTTGAAAGCCGCCGCTCAACGCCCCGGCTTCCGGGCCCGCGCGCTCGGCGAGTTGCGCGCGACCGCGCGCGTGCAGAGCCGCCTGGCCGAGTCCGACTCCTACAACATCGTCGCCGTGATACCGGGCAGCGAACGGCCGGAGGAGGTCGTGCTGTTCACCGCCCACTGGGACCACCTCGGCCGTGATGGGGCGGAGATTTACAACGGCGCGGTGGACAATGCTTCGGGGACGGCGGGACTGCTGGTCCTGGCGGAGGCCTACGCGAAAATGGATCCGCCGCCCGCAAGAAGCATCGCCTTCGTCGCCGTGACCGCGGAAGAACAGGGCCTGTTGGGGTCGGCGCATTACGCGGCACAGCCGGCATTCCCGCTCGAGAACACCGTCGCGGTCATCAACATCGACGGGCTGAATTACATCGGTCCGACCCGGGATATCTCCGTCGTGGGTTACGGCGCTTCGGAACTGGATGAGTTCGTCGATCAGGCGGCCGCGAAGCAGGGCCGCAAGGTATTGCCTGACCAGCGTCCGGAGGCGGGCTCCTACTATCGTTCCGATCATTTCAACCTGGCCAAGCGCGGTGTGCCCGCCTTGTACCCCAGGATGGGCCTGGACTTGCTGGACGGCGGCACGGCCCGCGGCAAGGCGCTTTCGCAGGCCTACAACGATGAGCGCTACCACAAGCCGGCCGACGAGTATTCGCCGACGCAGGACTGGCGCGGCGGCGCGCTCGATTTGCTCCTGTATTTCGACATCGGGCGGGCACTGGCGATGTCTTCCGACTGGCCGAACTGGACGCCGGGCAACGAATTCCGCGCCATCCGCGACATCCAGCGGCCGGCCGACTGAGCGGGCCGGTCCGGAGCGGTGAAACGCGGGGGCGGCCGGCAGGTCGCAATAGACAGGCTTCGATTTTTCAGGAACTGATCATGACCAAGGTAATGCGCGCGCTTGTCGGAACCGGCCTCCTGCTGATGTCCAGCATTCCCGCGCTGGGCGCGGTGCGGTTCGCGGAATGGTCGCCGGACACCATCGACGCCGTGATCGAAGGGGCGGCCGCGCGGGATGCCAACGTGATGGTGGTCATCACTCAGCCCGACTGGTGTCCGGGTTGCATCCAGCTGGATCGTGCGCTGCTGCGTAACCCCGAGGCGCACGAGGTGGCGGAACTGACCGAGGACTGGGTGGTGCTCGAGATCCTCGGGTATGACGAGCCCGATGCCTCCGTGCTGGCCGCACAGGGACTCGGTTTCCTCGGCACGCCGACGACCCTGCTTCTCAAGCCGGGGCCCGATGACGAACGGCTCGGCGACGCGCGGCAACTCGCTGCGATCGTCGGCTTCCCGGAGGATTATCTCGAGCAGCTGTCGCGCGCCGCGGCCGGCCATGACGCCATCGCGGCGGCGCAGGTACTGGTGCGCGAGCGCAACGACGCTGCATCGCTGCAGGAACTCGCCCGTGCCTACCTGGCCGCGGGCCAGGCCGACGCGGCACGGCGCATCTTCCAGTCCGTGCTGCTGCGCGAGGAATTGTCGTACGAGGAACGCCGTGCAGTCGCTCTCCAGTCGGTTTTGCAGCCCACCCAGCGAGTCGAGAAGGATCATCGACGGGCGTTGGCCGAGCTCGACGCCTGGGCCGCGGCCTATCCCGAAGGACGGGAGGAGGCTGAATATGTCTATGCGCGCGCGTGGTCCCTGTTGTCGCTGGGCGAACGCGATGCGGCCCTGGCTTTCGTCCGCGAGGCCTATGCCGGCATTGACGATCCCGACGCCACGGCGCGTTATCTCTACCTGGCATTCCGTGATCCCACGGAGTTGTTGCTGGCCGACGCGGAGCAGCGGGCGCGCGCGGCCGTGAAGGATTTTCCGGACCAGGCGGCGCGTTTTCATGCGGCCCACGGCCGGATCCTGCGCCGCCAGGGCGATCTCGCGGCTGCCGAGGCGGCCTTTTTGCGCGCCGTGGAGCTGACTGAGCCAGGAGATGCGGCTCGCGTGACCTACACCGGCCAGCTGGAGTTCGTCCGCCAGCAACGCGCGCAGGCGGGCGGTTAGGCAGCCGAACGCCACGGGCACTATTCTTTCCGGGAGAGCGGCGAATTTTTGCATTGGCCGGGATCGCCGCTTAATATGACGCGGTGCAGTAACCGCTGTTGCCGGGCTTCAACCGGCCGTGCCCCGGCTGGCGCTCGAGCCGAACGGGCAGCGGTCACGCTATCCCTGGCCCTGGAACTTGAAGGCATGCCATGACCAAGCAACGCACGGACGCTGAATACGAGATTCTCGGTCCCATCCGGGAAGGTTACGAAGCCATTCTTTCGCCTGAAGCCATGGGCTTCGTCGCCACCCTGGCGCGACGTTTCGGTCCCCAGGTGCACGAATTGCTCGAGCGGCGCAAGACCCGCCAGGCCGAGATCGATGCCGGCCGGATGCCCGATTTCCTTCCCGAGACCGCCGATGTGCGCGCGGGTGACTGGCGGGTCGGGGAGATCCCGGCCGACCTGCGCGACCGGCGTGTCGAGATCACCGGTCCCGTCGATCGCAAGATGATCATCAATGCGCTGAATTCGGGCGCGAAGGTGTTCATGGCGGACTTCGAGGACTCGATGACGCCGGACTGGGACAACCTGGTGCTCGGACAGATCGCGTTACGCGATGCCGTCTCGCGGACCATCAGTTTCACTTCCCCCGAGGGGAAGCGCTACCAGCTGAAAGGCGACGTGGCGACCCTGTTCGTCAGGCCGCGTGGCTGGCATCTCTTCGAGAAACACGTCGCCGTCGACGGCGAGCGCATTCCCGGCGGCCTTTTCGATTTCGGGCTGTATCTCTTTCACAACGCCGCAGGCACCGCGAAGCTCGGCTCGGGACCTTATTTCTACCTGCCGAAGCTGGAGAGTCACCTCGAGGCACGGCTGTGGGCCGAGGTGTTCCGTTTCGCGGAAGACACCCTCGGCCTGTCGCGCGGCACCATCAAGTGCACGGTGCTGATCGAGACGATCCTGGCGGCGTTCGAGATCGACGAGATACTCTACGAGCTGCGTGAGCACATCGTCGGGCTGAACTGCGGCCGCTGGGACTACATCTTCAGCTTCATCAAGAAATTCCAGAATTATCCCGAGTTCACGCTGCCCGACCGCCAGCAGGTCACCATGACCACGCATTTCCTGCGTTCCTATTCGCAGCTGGTGATCCGCACCTGTCATCGTCGCGGCGCGCTGGCGATCGGCGGGATGGCGGCGCAGATCCCGATCAAGGGCGACCCTGAGGCCAACGAGGCGGCTCTCGCCAAGGTCCGCGCCGACAAGGAGCGCGAGGCCGGCGACGGGCATGACGGCACCTGGGTCGCGCATCCCGGCCTCGTCGGGGTGGCGACGGAGATATTCGACAAGCACATGCCCGGTCCGAACCAACTGGACAGGCTGCGCGAGGATGTCGAGGTGGGTGCAGCCGACCTGCTCAAGGTGCCGGAAGGCGAGATCACCGAGGCAGGGCTGCGCAGCAACGTTTCCATCGGCATCCAGTACCTGGCGGCATGGCTGGGCGGCAACGGCTGTGTTCCCTTGCACAACCTCATGGAGGACGCGGCGACCGCCGAGATTGCGCGGGCCCAGGTCTGGCAGTGGATCCGTCACCCGCAGGGAGTGCTGACCGACGGCCGACGTGTCACGTACGCGATGTACGAGCAGGTCCGCGACGAGGAACTGGAGAAGATCAAGGATGAAGTGGGCGAGGAGGCGTTCTCGGGCGGGCACTACCGCGAGGCGGCCGGGCTTCTCGACCAGATCACGGGTGAGGACTATTGCATGGACTTCCTGACGCTGGTGGCTTACGAGGCCATCGACTGAGGGTATCGGGACACAATCAAAGAGGAACGCGCGATGACACGCCTTTCGGCTGACGAGATCAAGAAGGACTGGAACGAGAACCCCCGCTGGAAGGGCGTTACCCGTCCGTATGCACCCGAGGACGTGACCCGTCTCCGCGGTACCGTGGACATCGAGTATTCGCTCGCCCGCCAGGGTGCCGAGAAGCTGTGGGGCTACCTGCATGAAAAGCCTTTCGTCAATGCGCTCGGCGCGTTGACCGGCAACCAGGCGATGCAGCAGGTGAAGGCCGGCCTGAACGCCATTTACCTTTCGGGCTGGCAGGTGGCGGGCGACGCCAACCTGGCCGGTGAGATGTACCCCGACCAGTCGCTTTATCCGGCCAACTCGGTGCCGGCCGTCGTGCGCAGGATCAACCGCACCCTGCTGCGGGCCGACCAGCTGCACCATGCGGAGGGTGACGACAGCATCGACTGGATGCAGCCGATCGTGGCGGACGCCGAGGCCGGTTTCGGTGGCGTGCTCAACGCCTTCGAGCTGATGAAGGACATGATCGACGCCGGGGCATCGGGCGTGCATTTCGAGGACCAGCTGTCCTCGGCCAAGAAGTGCGGTCACATGGGCGGCAAGGTGCTGGTGCCCACCAGCGAGGCCGTCAGCAAGCTGGCGGCGGCGCGGCTCGCGGCCGACGTCTGCGGCGTGCCGACCCTGCTCGTGGCGCGCACCGACGCCGATGCGGCCAACCTGCTGACGTCGGATATCGACGAGCGTGACGCCCCCTTCATCACCGGGGAGCGCACTTCCGAGGGCTTCTTCCGTGTGAACGCCGGGATCGACCAGGCCATCGCCCGCGGCCTCGCCTACGCGCCGCTGGCCGACCTGGTGTGGTGCGAGACTTCCGTGCCGGACCTCGGCATGGCGAAGAAATTCGCGGAGGCCATGCACAAGGAATTCCCGGGCCAGATGCTGGCCTACAACTGCTCGCCGTCGTTCAACTGGAAGCGGCACCTTGACGACGCCACGATCGCCAAGTTCCAGAAGGAGCTCGGGGCGATGGGCTACAAGTTCCAGTTCATCACCCTGGCCGGCTTCCACGCCCTGAACTACAGCATGTTCACGCTGGCCAAGGGCTACAAGGAAAGCCAGATGAAGGCCTATGTGGAGCTGCAGGAGGCGGAGTTCGCCAGCGAGAAGGACGGCTACACGGCCACCAAGCACCAGCGCGAGGTCGGCGCCGGCTACTTCGATGCCGTCACCCAGGTCGTGACTGCCGGACAGTCTTCGCTCAGCGCCCTCGCGGGATCGACCGAAGAGGAGCAGTTCGCCAAGAGCAGCTGATTCCCGTCGGTTCGCATGACAAGAGGCCCCGGCGGCAATGCCCCGGGGCCTTTTTCGTTCCATCGCGATACAGGGCCCACTTGCGGGCTCACGTTGAAGGCCGGGCAGATCTTGCCTATACCTTTGGCATCGCCCCGTTGCATTGGCCCATAGTGATGAAAGACCTGGAACGCGCTCGTGATCGCATGGTCGACGTGCATCTCGCGCGCCGGGGAATCCGCGACCCCGCAGTGCTCGACGCGATGCGCAGCGTGCCGCGCGAGGCCTTCGTCGAGCCGGGCTACGAAGAGTTCGCGTACGAGGATTCGCCGCTGCCCATCGGCGAACGCCAGACGATCTCTCAGCCTTATATCGTCGCCTTCATGATCGAGGCGGCCGAGCTCGGCCCGGAGGATACCGTGCTCGAAGTAGGCGCGGGCTCCGGGTATGCCGCCGCCGTGATGAGCCGTATCGCCGCAAAGGTCCATGCCATCGAGCGGCTCCCCGCGCTCGGTGAAAAAGCGGCGAATCGCTGTGCAAGGCTCGGCTATGACAACGTGGCCGTGCGTATCGCCGACGGCACGCTCGGCTGGGCGGATGCGGCGCCCTTCGATGCGATCCTGGTGGCGGCTGGCGGCCCTGCCGTGCCCGAGCATCTGAAGCAGCAGCTCGCCGTGGGCGGACGACTGGTGATCCCGGTGGGTGAAATGGGCATGCACCAGGTCCTGGTGCGGGTGCGGCGAACGAGCGAGACCGAGTTCGAGGAAGAAAAGCTGGCTTCGGTGCGTTTCGTGCCGCTGATCGGCGAACAGGGCTGGAGCGAAAACGGCGAGCGCGGGGCGAGCAACCACGCGCCCGGCCACGCCCGCAAGCGCAGCGTGCCGGAGCTCATCGCGGAGTCGGCGGAGCCCCTGCCGGAATTCGATGACCCGGCCTTCGGTGCCCTGTTCGACCGCTTTGCGGACAGCCGCGTCGTGCTGCTAGGAGAAGCCTCGCACGGCACTTCCGAGTTCTACCGGGCGCGCGCGGCGATCACGAAACGGCTGGTCACCGAGCACGGTTTCGACATCATCGCGGTGGAAGCCGACTGGCCGGATGCGGCGGCCGTCGATCGTCACGTGCGGCATCGTCCGTTCCGGCCCGGCACCGAGGCGCCGTTCCAGCGTTTTCCGACCTGGATGTGGCGCAACACGGATGTAGAGGACCTGGTCGAATGGCTGCGGAAACATAATGCGGGCATCCCTGGGTTGTCCGCGAGGACCGGTTTTTACGGCCTCGACATCTACAACATGAATGGCTCGATCCAGGCAGTGCTGGCCTATCTCGACGAGGTCGATCCGGAAGCGGCCGCCGTGGCGCGGGAGCGCTATGGTTGCCTGACGCCCTGGCAGAAAGATCCCGCGACTTATGGTCGCGCCGTGCTCAGTGCCGGCTACGAGAAATGCGAGCAGGTCGTGGTCGAGCAATGCCGTGACCTCCTGGAGCGGCGCCTCGAGTACATCGCGCGTGACGGCGAGGAGTTTCTCGACGCCACGCAGAACGCCCGCCTGGTCGCCGCGGCCGAACGGTACTACCGGATCATGTATTACGGCGGCGCGGCTTCCTGGAACCTGCGCGATACGCACATGTTCGAGACGCTGGAGAACCTGCTGGCAGCACGGGGCGAGGAATCCAGGGCGGTGGTCTGGGCCCACAACTCGCACATCGGCGACGCCCGCTACACGGACATGGGCGTAGCGCGCGACCAGCTGAATATCGGCCAGCTCTGTCGCGAGAAGTTCGGCGACGCAGCGGCGCTGATCGGCTTCGGCACCCACGCGGGGACGGTGGCGGCCGCGGACGACTGGGACGGCGACATGGAAGTGAAACGGGTGCGGCCTTCGCATGCCGAGAGCTACGAACGGTTGTGCCATGACGCCGGCATCGAGCGGTTCCTGCTCGATCTGCGGGCGGGACACGGCGCCGCAGCGCGGGGCGCGCTGATGAATCCGCGCCTGCAGCGCTTCATCGGGGTCATTTATCGACCGGAAACCGAATTGATGAGCCACTACTCGGATACGCGACTCCCGCGGCAATACGACGCCTATGTCTGGTTCGACCAGACTTCGGCCGTCACGCCGCTGGGCCCCCGGCATGCCAAGCCTGGGGCGCCGGAGACTTATCCGTTCGGGCTTTAGGGCTGCTTCATGGGCAGGATGCTCCACATGTCGATGCTGACCGCCTTCGCGCTGTGTGCGGCGGGCCAGGCCCTCGCGACCGGGGCGATGGGCGGAGCCGAAGGCCGGGGACACGAGACGCCGCTGTCGCTGGCTCGTGCCCTCGAAATGGCACAGGCACAGAACCCGCAGTTGCTGGTATTGCGTGCACGCCAGGCCGGCGCCGAAGGGCGCCTGCTCAGCACGCGCCAGGGAATTCTGCCCTCGATCAGCTTCGATGCGACCTACCTCAGGGGCGAATTCGGGCTCCTTGAGAATGTGCCGACGATCGAACCCGGCGTGCCGCCGGGGATCGGCTGGCGGGACGTCAATCCGGTTGAAGGGAACGCGGTCGGCGTGCAGGTCGTGCAGCCGCTGGTCAATTTCGGCGCCTGGGAGGCGCGGCGCCAGGCCGGTCGGCAGGAAGATGCCGCCCGCTTGAGTGTGCAGCGGGCCGAGGACGAAGTGACGGTGGCCACGGTCGCCGCGTACTACGGGATCCGCAGCGCCCAGCGGCAAGTGACGGCGGAAAGGCGGGGCCTGCGGGCGGCCCGGCGCGGGCTGGCCCGGGCCAAAGGTGCCCTGGAAGAGGGGCTGGTGTCGCCGCTGGACGTCCTGCAGGCGCGCACGCGGGTCGCCGACATGCGTGCCCGCGTGGCCGTGGCCGAGAGCCGGGTGACCCTTGCGGAATCACGGCTGAGGCTGGTGCTGGGACTGGAGGAGACGCCGAGCTGGGTGCTCACCGACGAGGTACCGCGGCCGCCCGCCACGTTGCCGGCCCCTGCGACCGTGTCACCGGTCGAGCAACGCAGCGATGTCCGCGCCGCCGAGGAAATCGTTCGCGCCGCCGAGGCCGGCGTGCGACGCGCGCGGGCCGCCTACCTGCCGGAGATCAGCCTGGTGGGGCGCTACCAGAGAACGGACCTGGGGCGGCCCCTGGACCTGGACGAGACGGACTGGGTGGTCGGCATTCGCCTGGGGTGGAGCGTCTTCTCCGGCTTCGGCCAGGCAGGACGGCTGGACGAGGCGCAGGCGGTGGAACGGCAGGCGAACGCGGAGTGGCGCGCACTGCGCCAGCAGGGCCAGGCCCAGATCCGTGACAACTATGCCGAGTGGCACGCCCAGCGCATCGGCTGGCAAAGCGCGTCCCGCGGCGTGGCGGATGCGGAGGCGGCCCTCGCGCTCGTCGAGAGTCGCTATGCGGAGGGGCTCGACGACATGACCACGCTCCTGCAGGCCCAGGCGGAGGCGCTGGGTGCCTGGACCCGCGAGATCGTGGCCCGCTACAACGCGGTGCTGGCTGCACAACGCTATCGACTGGCCACGGATGCCGTCGAGGCCGGACGGTGGCGGCCGTGAGCTGCGCGCCGCTGCACTCGCGCCGCCGGGCCCCCGGGGTCGCGGCTCCCGTGGCGCTCGTGGTCGTGGCCGCGATGCTGATGCCCGGCTGCGAGCAGCCCGGGGCGCCGGAACCCGCGCAGGCATCGCAGGCCGTCAGCGTGGTTCGCGCGGAAGCCGTCGAGACAGCGGTGACATCCGTCGTGCCGGGGATCGTCCGGCCCGTGCGTCGGGCGCGAATGAGCACGCGCCAGGCCGGCCATGTAGACCGCGTGCTGGTCAAGGCGGGCGATGCGGTTGCGGCGGGGCAGGAAATTCTGCGCGTGGACGCACGTGACCTCGAGGCGGCGCGCGAGGCCGCGATGCGTCAGCTCGAGGCGGCCCGCGAGGCCCGCGAACAGGCCGTTCTCAACCGGGAGCGCTTCCGGCGCCTGTATGCCCGCTCGCTGGTCGCGAAGGTCCAGCTCGAGGAACGCGAGTTGCAGGCCGAGCGTGCCGCCGGGGTCCTCGAGCGGGCGAGGGCGGAGTTGGAAAGTATCGAGATCAATCTCGACTATGCCGTGATCCAGGCGCCGTTCGACGGCGTCGTCAGCGAGGTGCTGGCGGAGACCGGGACCTTCGCGGCACCCGGGGTGCCCCTGGTGATACTGGAAGACCGGTCGCAGCTGGAGGTGGATGCCGGGATCGACCAGGAGGCGGCGGCGCGGGTGACGCCCGGCGACCGGCTGCAGATGCGCGTGGTCGGGCATGATGGCGCGGTCAGCGGCCGGGTGGTTGCGGTCCTGTCGGCGTTGCGCGACACGGGCGTCGGGTTGCGCTTGCGCCTGGCTATCGAATCCCCGCCCGCGGGGATTTCCCCCGGCATGGTCGCGGAGATTCGCCTGCCTGCGGGCGAGCCGGCCGCACAGGCTGTGAGTGTCCCCGCGGAAGCGGTGTTGCGCCGCGGGCAACTCGACGGGCTGTTCGTCGTGGCGGAGGACGACGCGGGCCAGTTGCGGGCGCAGTTGCGCTGGATCAGCCTCGCGACAGGGCGCGACCTTGCGGAACGGGTCGTGGTGACCCGCGGCCTGCGGGCCGGAGAACGGGTAGTGATCGGCGACGCCGTCGGCCAGCTGGCTGACGCACAAGCCGTCACCGTCGCGCGTTGATGGAAACGCCAGGTTTCGCCGGTCGCATCGCCAGCCGCCTCATCGACTCGCCGGTGGTGCCGCTGATCCTGGTGGTCGCCCTGGCGCTGGGCGCTTACGGGCTGCTCATGACGCCACGCCAGGACCGGCCCGAGATCGAAGTCCCGACCGCACGCATCCTGGTGCCCTTTCCCGGCGCCGGGGTGGCGCGGGTGGATGAGCTCGTCGCACGGCCGGTCAGCGCCTGGGCGGCCCGGATCGAAGAGGTCAACGAGGTCACGACCGTGGCTTCCGTCGATGCCGCGCTGATCCAGGTCGAATTCTCCACCGGAATCGGCGATGCGGAAGCCTACGGGCTGCTTAAGGAAGTCTTCGAGAGCAGCCGTCACCGGCTGCCTCCCGGTGTCGGCCCCGAGAACATCAGCATGGTCGGCGACGACCTGCTTGCCGGCCTGATGGTGACCTTGTCGAGCGCCGCGGCCAGCGGTTTCGAACTCCGTCGCCTGGGTTCCGAAGTCGCCGCACGACTCATGGCGGTGGAGGGCGTTCGCGACGTCATCATCCACGGCGGTCACGAGCGGCAGATTTCCATTCTGCCCCGCGTGCACGACCTGGCCGCGTACGATCTCGACCTGGTCGGGCTTTTTGCTGCGGTCGAGGCCGCGAGCCTGCGGTTATCGGCAGATGCGTTGCATGGCGACCCGACCCGCCAGGTCCGGGTGGGTGCGGCGCCGGCTTCCATCCAGGACATCGAGCAGATCCAGGTGGGCGCCGGACCGACCGGGGTCGTGGAGTTACGCGACGTGGCGGACGTCGTCGACGGTCCCGGGCCCGCGGAATCGCAAAGCGTGCACTGGCGACGGTCGTGGCCGATCGAGGCGCCGGCGGTCAGCCTGGCGGTATCGATCGTTCCCCACGAGAACGTCACGGCCGTGACCCAGCGTGTCCAGGCGCGGCTCGACGAACTGGTCGGGCAGGTGATTCCCGGCGACGTGCAGGTCGATATCGCGTATGACGCAGGGCAGGCCGCGAACAAGACCGTGCGCAGCGTCCTGCGCAATTTCGCGATCGCCACCGTGGTCGTGATCGTCATCATCCTGCTCGGGCTGGGCTGGCGTGCCGCGCTGGCGGTCACGCTGCTGATTCCGGCCATCCTCGCCATCGTGCCTTTCGTCTACCTGTTGATGGGCTTCACGCTCAATCCCGTTTCCATCGCTGCCATGATCCTGGCCATCGGGCTCGTCGCCGATGACACGGTGATCATCATGGAGAACATCGGCCGGCACTACCGTGAAGCCGGCAAGCGCAACCGTGAATTGACGGTTCGGGCGGTGGATGAAGTCGGCAATCCGACCATCCTGGCGGTGTTCCTGATCGTGGCCACCTTGCTGCCGACGGCGTTCATCTCCGGGGAAATGGGCCAGTACACCCGCGCGATTCCGACCGGTGCGTCGCTCGCCGTGCTGTTCTCCCTGACGATCGCGTTGACCGTCTCCCCCTACGTCGCATTTCGCCTGTTGCGCGCACCTTCGAGTCCGACCGAAGGACGGGCGGAGAACGAGGGGCAGGCGGGAAAACAAGCGGAGCACGACCAGCCCCCGAGCGCATTCGCGCGTCGCTATCGCCGGCTGGTGCAGCCGCTGTTCGATTCCGATGGCTTGAAATGGCTGTTCTACCTGGCGCTCCTGTTGTTGCTGGCGGCGAGCGTCGCCATCGTCCTGCTGCGCCAGGTGCAGTTGACCCTGGTGCCGTTCCTGGACCGCGAGGCCTTCGTCGTGGAGCTTGCGTTGCCGCCGGGAAGCACGCTGGAAAGTACGCTGGCGGCCAGCACTTCGGTCGGTCGAGAGTTGCGGCAGTACCCGGAGGTCAAGGGCTACACCACGTTCGCCGGTACCGCCGGGCCGTTGCTGATGCCGTTTCCCGGGCCGGTGGAGATCGATGCGGCGGATTCTCACCGCGCGTTCGTTTACGTGGAACTGCGTCCCGAGCATGAGCGCGAGATGCTCAGTTTCGAACTCGAGGAGGCTCTCGCCGAAGACCTCGTGGAGGTGCTCGCCGAATTCGATGCGCGGGCATGGATGCGCAGGATCCCGTCGGGCCCCTCCAGCGACAACGCCATCCAGGCGGAGATCTTTGCCGCGGACGACGCCGCGCGCGAGGCACTCGCGGAGCGGGCGGCGGAACTGCTGCGCGAGCACCCGGCCGTGCGTGGCATCGAGTCTTTTCCGAAGCCGGCGGGACCGGAAGTGCGGCTCGTGGTGGACACGGTCCGCAGTGCCGCCCGGGGCGTCGTGCCCGCCCGCGTGGCGGCCAGCGTGCACATGGCGCTGGCCGGTCGGACCGCGACCTCCCTGGACCTGCCCGCAGAACGGGAGCCGGTGCCGGTGGTGCTGCGCCTGGACGAAGCCGAGCGCAACCGCCTGGCGGACCTCGCCGGGCTGCACGTCCGCAGCGAAAGCGGGCGTGCGGTGCCGTTGCTCGACCTCGTCGAGATCGACACGGGCGCATGGACGCCGCCGCGGCACCGCAAGAACCAGTTGCCGGTGCGCTACGTCGCGGCAGCGGTGGATCGTGGCCGGAGCCAGCCGGTGTCCGTGCAACGGGACATCGTCGCCGAGCTTCGCGCGCAACAGCGCGACATGCCCGAAATACGCTGGTTCGGCGTCCCCCGGGACGATGCGGCGCCGGTGCTCTACTGGGGCGGCGAGTGGGAAATGACGCAGCAGGTCTATCGCGATCTCGGCCTGGCCGGCCTCGCGGTGATCCTGCTGATCTACGCGCTCTTGTCGGCGTGGTTCAAGTCCTACCTGGTGCCGCTGGTCATCATGGTGCCGATCCCGTTGATCTTCATCGGCGTGATTCCCGGTCACTGGCTGATGGGGCTCGATATCGCCGGTTTCGGAGTATTGGGCGTCATCGCGCTGGCCGGGATCGTGGTGCGCAACGCCGTTTTGCTGGTCGATTTCACGGCGCAACGCGTTCAGCAGGGCATGGCCGTGGACGACGCGCTCGTCCGGGCGGTGGCGCTGCGGACCCGGCCGATCCTGCTGACTGCAGGCACCGTGATGTTCGGCAGCGGTTCGCTGATCTTCGAGCCGGCCCTCAAGCCGCTGGGCCTGACGCTCGCAAGCGGCGTACTGGTCTCGACGTTGCTGACGCTCGTGCTCGTGCCGACGCTGTACATGCATGCCTTCGGTCGTCGGGATGGCGGTTGAATCCCCCGCAGCCCCAAGTTGAGTCGCCCGGCGGCGGCAGGGATAATGAGAGCCCACGCCGCCCGGCGCGTCGCCCGTGATGCGTGGTCCGTGGCTTCCCCCCGTTTCACCCGGAACAGTCTCATGCGCTACGAACACATCCAGCTTCCCGATGGCGGCGAGCCCGTCACCGGCAACCCCGACTTCACGCTGAACGTCCCCGATCGGCCGATCGTGCCTTTCATCGAGGGCGACGGCATCGGCATCGACGTGACCCCCGTCGCGCGGAAGGTCGTGGACGCCGCCGTGCGCAGAGCCTATGGCGACCGACGCCGGATCGCCTGGATGGAGGTGTACGCCGGCCACAAGGCCACCCAGCTGTACGGCGGGAGCCAGTTCCTCCCGGAAGAGACGCTCGACGCCCTCGAGCGCTACCTGGTGTCCCTGAAAGGTCCGCTCGCCACGCCGGTAGGAGGGGGTTTCCGTTCGCTCAACGTCTCGATCCGGCAGCGTCTCGACCTGTATGCCTGCGTGCGCCCGATCCGGTACTTCCCGGGCGTGCAGACCCCCATGAAGGAGTCCGAGCTGGTATCGATGACCGTGTTCCGCGAGAACACCGAGGACATCTACGCGGGGATCGAGTGGCCCGCGGGCTCTCCGGAAGCCCAGAAGCTGATGAAGTTCCTTCAGGACGAGCTCAAGGTTCACGCGGTGAGATTTCCCTCGAGCTCCGGACTCGGCATCAAGCCGGTGTCGAAGGAGGGCTCGCAACGGCTCGTGCGCAAGGCCATCAACTATGCCGTGGACGAGGATCGCAGCTCGGTGACCCTGGTCCACAAGGGCAACATCATGAAATACACCGAGGGTGCGTTCCGTAACTGGGGTTACCAGGTTGCGCGGGACGAATTCGGTGCCACCGAGCTCGACGACGGCCCCTGGCTGTCCTTCGACAACCCGCGCACCGGCCGGCAGATCGTCATCAAGGACGTGATCGCCGACAACTTCCTGCAACAGATCCTGTTGAGCCCGGAAGAGTATGACGTGATCGCCACGCTGAATCTCAACGGGGACTACATCTCGGATGCTCTCGCGGCCCAGGTCGGGGGGATCGGCATCGCGCCGGGCGCCAATATCGGCGATGCCGTGGCAGTGTTCGAAGCGACCCATGGCACCGCGCCGGGCTTCGCCGGCAAGGACCGGGTCAACCCGGGCTCACTGATTCTCTCGGCTGAGATGCTGTTGCGGTATCTCGGCTGGCGGGAAGCCGCGGACAACATCCTGCGGGGCGTGGCAGAGACCATCGCGGCCAAGGAACTCACCTTCGACCTGGCCCGGCTCCGAGAGGCGATTCGCAAACCGAAGATGGTCGCCGGCCAGGCATCGGTGGAAGAGGAGTTGCAGCGGCTGGTGCCGGGCGCCACGCTGCTCGGCACGCGGGATTTCGGCGACGCCGTCATCAGGCATATGGAACAATAAAAACATGTGGATAGAACTTATAATTAAAGCGAAGTGTCACGCCTGAAACTGCCCGAAAACGACTATCCGGCAAGCTGGTTCGACGGCGGTTGCACCCGGTGCCCGCGCCTCGCCGCCTTTCTCGCAGAGGTGCGCGAGAAGGAGCCGGGCTACCATGCGGCGCCGGTGCCGCCCTTCGGGCCGGCGGATGCGCCGCTGCTGCTGGTAGGTCTCGCGCCCGGCATGCACGGTGCGAATCGCACCGGGCGACCGTTCACCGGGGATTATGCCGGCCTGCTGCTGTACCGGACATTGCACACGCTCGGGCTGGCCAGCCGTCCGGACTCGGAGCGCCCCGGCGACGGGCTGGAGTTGATCGGTTGCCGCATCAGCAACGCGGTGAAATGCCTGCCCCCGGCGAACAAGCCGACCCCTGCGGAGATCCGCTGCTGCCAGAAGTGGCTGGGCACGGAACTCGCGGAGAGCCGCCCCAGGGTCGTGCTCGCGCTTGGGCGCATCGCGCACGACGCTGCGCTGGATGCCTGCGGAGCGCGTCGCTCGGCTTACCGTTTCGCTCACGGGGCGGAGCACGAACTCGAGGCGGCGCATCCCAGGCTGGTCGATTCTTATCATTGCAGCCGCTACAACACCCAGACGCGACGGCTGACCGAGTCGATGTTCATGGACGTCGTGAGCCGGGCCGCGCGCCTCGCCGGGGTGGGGCCCGGCGCGTGAGCAAGCCGACGGGTCCAACCGGAACGGACGCGGAAGCCGATGCCGCCGCGAAAAAACCGGCCCTGAAGCCGCGTCGGGCGCCGAAGGCCCCGTTCGATCCGCGCCCCGTCCTGCGTCGGCTCGGGCATCGCCCCGGGGTCTATCGCATGCTCGGGGAAAACGACGAGATCCTTTACGTCGGCAAGTCGCGGGACCTGAAAAAGCGTGTTTCGAGCTATTTCCGCGGCGTTCCGCGCCCGGGCAAGACCGGTTTCATGGTGAACCTGATCCGGGGCATCGAGGTCACGGTCACCCGCAGCGAGGCGGAGGCGCTGGTCCTCGAGAACACGCTGATCAAGCGCCACAAGCCGCGCTTCAACGTCCTGCTCAAGGACGACAAGAGTTTTCCCTACATTCGCCTCGACACGGCGCATGCCTATCCGCGGCTGTCGTTCTATCGCGGTACCCGGCGGGCCTCCGGTCGCTTGTTCGGACCGTACCCGAATGTGCCCGCGGTGCGCGCCACATTGCGCGACCTGCAGCGATTGTTCCGCATCCGTCCCTGCGAGGACAGTTACTTCGCACATCGCAGCCGGCCCTGCCTGCAGTACCAGATCGAGCGCTGCTCCGCGCCTTGCGTGGGACTGATTTCAGAAGAAGATTATGCGCGGGACCTGGATCACGCGATTCGTTTCCTGGAGGGCCGGGGCAACGAGATCCGCGCCGAGCTACGGCGCCGCATGGACGAAGCCGCCGGCCGGCTGGCTTTCGAAGAGGCGGCGCGCTACAGGGACCAGATCGGCCGGCTCGCGGCGATCCAGGAATCGGCCGTCGGCGGGGAGGGCGGTGCCGTGGACGCGGATGCGCTCGCACTGCACGAGGAAGGCGGGTTGTTCTGCGTGGCGGCGATGTTCATTCGCGGCGGGCGGATTCTGGGCAGCCGGAGCTGGTTTCCTCGCGCCGCCCCGGGCACCGAGTCGGCCGAGGTCCTGGGCGCTTTCGTCGCCCAGCACTATCTCGGCGGCAGCCCGCCGGCCGAGATCCTCACCGCGCAGCCGCTCGAGGACGAGGAACTGCTATCCAGGGCGCTTTCCGAGCAGGTGTCCCGCCAGGTAGCCGTGCGCCACCGAGTGCGCGCGCCGCGCAGCCGCTGGCTGGAGATGGCGATGGAGAACGCTCGTCAGTCGCTGGAGCTGAAAATCGCGGGCACGGCGGGGTTCACTGCCCAGTTCGAGGCGCTCGGCGAGGCGCTCGGTCTCGACGCGCCGCCACGCCGTATCGAGTGTTTCGACATCAGCCACACGGGCGGCGAGGCGACCGTCGCGTCCTGCGTCGTTTTCGTCACCGAGGGCCCGCTGAAGTCCGATTATCGCCGCTTCAATATTTCCGGGATCGCCGCGGGTGACGACTACGCGGCGATGCGCCAGTCCCTGCTGCGACGCTACAGCCGCTTGAAGCGCGGCGAGGCGCCGCTGCCGGACGTGCTGTTGATCGACGGCGGCGCAGGCCAGCTCGCAGAGGCGGTCGCGGTGCTGAATGAACTGCAGATCGAGGGCATCGAGCTGGTTGCCGTGGCCAAGGGCCCCACCCGGCGCCCGGGCCTCGAGCGGCTCTTCTTGGCGGGCCAACCGACGCCGCTTATACTGCCGAGGAACTCCGGCGCACTGCATCTCGTGCAGCAGGTGCGCGACGAGGCCCACCGATTCGCAATAGCGGGCCACCGCCAGCGGCGCGCACGCAGCAGGAAAACCAGTCCGCTGGAGGGTATCGAGGGGCTCGGGCCCAAGCGGCGCCGCGCGCTTCTGAGTGAGCTCGGCGGCATGCAGGGCGTCATGTCCGCGGGCACGGATGATCTGGCCAGGGTCCAGGGTATTGGTCGCGACCTGGCGCAACGCATATACGACGCACTTCACCCGGCGGAATAAGATCATGTCAGCACGGCTGAACCTGCCCAACACGCTCACGTGGATCCGGATCGTCCTGATCCCGCTGATCGTCGTGGTCTTCTATCTGCCCCAGCCATGGTCGGGTCCGGTCGCGGCGATCATCTTCTCGCTCGCAGGGATCACCGACTGGCTGGACGGCTATTTCGCCCGCAAGCTGAACCAGACTTCCGCGTTCGGTGCCTTCCTCGATCCCGTGGCCGACAAGCTGATGATCTCCACCGCGCTGGTGCTGCTCGTTTCGAAGTATCCCGGCTTCGCCGTGGCGATCCCTGCAGCGGTCATCATCGGCCGTGAGATCGCGGTCTCCGCACTGCGCGAGTGGATGTCGGAGCTCGGCGGGCGCCAGCACGTGTCCGTATCCGGGATCGGCAAGTACAAGACGACTGCGCAGATCACGGCCCTGATCATGATGCTGTGGGGCCAGAAGCTGTGGTTCATACCCATGTATGAAATCGGCTACGGTTTCCTGCTGCTGGCGGCGCTGCTGACACTCTGGTCGATGGGGAAGTACCTCATGGCCGCCTGGCCGCACCTGCGGGGTTATTGAGCCGACCCTCAATGCATGGGGAAAGCTTGACAGGGTGCGGCCAGGGCTTAGAATTGCGCGTCCTGACGCGGGAATAGCTCAGTTGGTAGAGCACAACCTTGCCAAGGTTGGGGTCGCGAGTTCGAGTCTCGTTTCCCGCTCCAGATTTCAATGACTTACACGTGCCGTGCTGGCGAGTACCAAAAAAGTACTAAAAACGCTCGCAGAAGATGTTCCGGTCGGCGGCACGCTTGATTGGCCTGCAATCTCGGTAGTGTAGCGCATAGCAAAAGGGCTCTGGCCGTAAAGCCAGAGCCCTTTTTTTGCACAGGATTCCCCTGATCAGTTCGCTTCTCGTTCTCGTGTCCTCCCGAAGTTCAGCATCGTGGCAGTGATCCCGCTGTCCAATGGTCGCAATTGACAGGACTTTCGGTGGCCCGAGGGCAGGGGAGGCAGGCTGGCCTTGGGTCGTGGTGTTTCATAGCGATAGCGGATATGACGAGCAGGGCGTCCCTGTTGATTCGACCAAGCCGAAGGCTGGGGCATAAGGGGGTGGCTGATGGGGGCCCATCGAAGTTCGCTATCCGGATCGCCGACGGGCCGGCTCAAAAAAATACACGCCCGAAAACTGGCGCAAATGCGCTGAGACGGTAGGGTATAAAGGAAGCATGCGCTTCCAACTTCCCAGCAACGAAGTCCTCTACGAGGCCCTGGTGGCGAGGGATCCTAGGTATGAGGGGCGCGCCTGGGTGGGCGTAACGACTACGGGCATCTTTTGTCGGCTTACCTGCCCGGCTCGCAAGCCCAGGCGCGAGCACTGCCAGTTCTTTGAGACGGCTGCCGGAGCGCTTGAGGCGGGGTATCGAGCCTGCAAGCGCTGCCACCCCCTGACCCCCACGGCTGAGACCGACCCTCAGGTGGGCGAACTCATGCGGCGGCTACTCGATAACCCCGGGCGGCGCTGGACTGAAAGCGATGTGGCGGATGCGGGTTACGACCCGTCAACTGTCCGGCGGGCCTTCCGCCGCCACTTTGGCATCACGTTCCTTGAGATGGCGCGGCTCCATCGCTTGCGCGAGGGCTTCCGCTCGCTCTCCGCGGGGGGCAGGGTCATCGATGCCCAACTCGACGCGGGGTTCGACTCGTCCAGCGGCTTTCGCGCCGCTTTCACACGCCTGCTCGGGGAGGCGCCGACGCGATTTGCCCGCGGCAAGGGCCTCCTGTGCGACTGGGTCGAGACGCCCCTTGGACCCATGGTCGCAGCGGCCGATCCCAAGACCCTGCACCTGCTGGAGTTCGCCGACCGGCGTGCCCTGCCATCGGAACTGCGCAAGCTGCGCGACTTTGCAAAAGGCCGCATCGGGATCGGTCGCTATGAACCCACCGAACAGATCGCAACGGAACTGGCAGCGTACTTCCGTGGCGAGTGTGCTGACTTTCAGACGCCTCTCACGCGCCACGGCAGCGCCTTCACCTGCCGGGTGTGGGATGAACTGCAGCGGATCCCCGTCGCGGAGACCCGCAGTTACCTCGACATCGCGAGCGCCATCGGGCAGCCCACGGCCGCCCGCGCCGTCGCCCGCGCAAACGGGGCCAATCAGATTGCAATCGTCATCCCTTGCCACCGCGTAATCGGCGCCGACGGTTCCCTGACCGGCTACGGCGGCGGGCTCTGGCGCAAGCAGAAGCTCATCGACCTCGAAAGCCGGATTGCATGGAATGCGGCGCGCCGTGCGTGAAGCACAGGGTTCGGGCTTCGGGACCGCAACGCGCTTCCTCGCGTGATCGCTGTTGGAGGACCTATCTGATCCGCAGGCCAGAGAACTGCACGCGTTCGCCGACAACCCGAACTTTAGCCAAAACGCGACGGAAAAGGTGCCAGCCGGCGCAATAGGTTTCGCTTACGAATCCCGTGAGGGTGTCCCGTGCGGCAAAGTGTCTGACGGCATCCCAGCTCCAGCGTGAAAGGAACAGAGAGAGTTCTGCTAATGCCGCATCAATGTGTTTTGCACATTCGGGCTCCGAGTCGCGGCCCGCGCCAAGGTGCTCCCCGCCCGGCCGGGACTCGGAGAGCGGGTTGTTATCGAACATCCCGGCGAAATACGTCCGCACAACTGATGGAGCCACTGCGTCTGCGCCCACGAAGGCGGTGACTTGCACAACCACTGCATCATGTGACGGAAAAAGATCGACCGCGCCCCCTGGCGGATAATGCCTTGCCTCCGAATGATGCAGCCGTGTTGAACCCAGGATCGGGCGTGATTGCTCGTCATGAGCCGATAGTCCAGGTAGCAGTGCGACGAAATCGCCATGCTCCGTCCACATATGGAACCCCAGGTCTGCATCCTCTTCTTCGATTCCCTCAGTAACAAGAGATGCGAAATTCGGGGCGGGATCAATGATCTGAGTTTCGGCTGCCGTGTGCTGTGAGGACCACGTTGCCACTGCAATAATCATCAGGTTCATCAAGTGGAAATTGATCGTCCTGATACCACACATCTCGTGGTCTCTCCTTGCCATCGGCTATCGTCCATCACCCTGCACGAAGCAAAAAACCGGGGCTTGCAAAGCCGAAAAGCTGATTCATGGCGGCGTCTGGAAATGGAAATTGTTGAACAACACCATCATTAAACGCTCGATCACGCTTGCGGATTGGCGGACCCAAAACCCGCGATGCTTGGCCGACGCGTGCGCCTGCATACGAGTAGTGCCGCCGCACGGTGACCTCACAGCGCGTCGAGGAACGCCAGCGTGCGCTCTTTCATTAGGGCATCGGCGGCAGCATCCCAGTCCGGCAGTTGAGGGTCGGAGAACAGGTGTCCATCGCCGCTATAGATCCAGAGCTCCCCTCGACTATCGGCCTGCCTGGCGGCATTGAGGAGTGCCTCTTCATTGGCGGGGTCACGAAAGGGATCCTCCTCTGCATAGTGAATCTGCACTGGAAGCTCCGTGGGCCAACAGGCGGTGCCAAAGGCTTCAAGCGGGAGTGCCGCGTGATAAAGGATGATGCCGCGGGCACCGGGTCGCGTAAGTGCCAGGTATTGGGCCGACCCTCCGCCATTGGAGAATCCAGCGTAAACGACGTCCTTCGGCAGATCGATGACAGCCGCCCGCGTTCTCGCCATCAATGTCTCAATGCCGCCAATCGAGTCGAGAAACGCCAGCCCTGCCGGGTATCCATCAAACACCTGTCCGTCGTAAAGGTCCGGGGTGTGCACGGTGTGCCCTGCGGCGCGCAACAACTCGGCCCAGCGTGTTACCGCGGGACGCAGTCCAAGGACGGAATGGAAAAGTACGATTTCGTGCGACACGGCAACTCCTCAGCACAGATTGATGATTCCTGGGCATAGAAAATCGTGCTATATTGGACACTGTACAATATGATAACGACGGGAACAATCCCAAAAAGCTGGTGATTGTTTGAGGACCAACATGGCGAATATGCGCGGCCGGGGGGAGAGGGCCGGACTCTCCCAGACATACATATTGGAGATGGCTCTCAGGTTGGCGGACTCGGAAGGGCTGGAGGGGCTCTCGATGCGAAAACTGGCCGAACGGCTCGGCGTCGCTCCTAACTCGCTATATACCTATGTGGCGGACAAGGACGCCTTGCTCGCGGCAATGCTCGAGCGTGTGCTCGAAGGCATCACGATCCCCGGGGATAAAGAATCAACTTGGGATGCACGTCTTCGTATGCTCATGCTGTCCACGCGCTCAACGGTGTTGTCGCACCCGACGCTTGCTCCGGCCTTCCTGAGTCGGCCCGGCGGTCCTGTGGCCGTCGCTCTCGGCGAAAAAATGCTCGCTTGGCTCGATGAGGGGGGCATCCGCGGCAACGACGGGGTGCGCGCTGTCCGCGCTCTATTGGCGTACACGCTAGGACACGTCGCCCTGGAAGCGGCTCGGCTCAACGAACCTGATCGAACGGACCGTCAGGCACGTGCGCACGCGCGAAACACCAGACTTCCCGCTGCCAACTTTCCGCATACGCGACGGCATGCTGCACACCTGGCTCAGCATCCCGGAGAGGTGGATTTCTTATGCGGACTATCGGCGTTGCTGCGCGGTCTGGCCAATTGATTGGCTGAGAAATGGAGAGCGAGTTGCCATGATGTACCGCGCATTCCGAGGGGAATCATTGGCGGCTTTCGGCCGCGATCGAAAGACGAGCATCCGACCTGGACCACCATCGCGCGTGGTCATGGTCCGAAAAAAGCAAGTACGGTCAAGTACGCCAATCCGATTCTCTTCAGTATTTTCCGGCCCACGGCGTACCGATAGACCGGTCGCAAAACCGAGCGAATCCTACCTTGGCCATGGCCTGATCTAGAGAGGAAGAAGAGGGACATGCGGGTATTGATAATCGGCGCAGGAATCGCGGGCCCCGTGACGGCAATGGCATTGCGAAACATTGGTATTGAAGCAACTGTCTACGAAGCCCGCAGAGGACAACCCGAATCGCCGGGTCTCTTCTTGGGGCTCGGCGTCAATGGAATGCGCGCGCTCGATGAATTGGACCTCTTGGAGCCGGTCCTTCGTGAACAGACGATCCCGACCCCGAGGTCGGAGTTCCGGAATGCTGCAGGCCAACTTTTAGGGATTGTTTGCAACGGCAGCCTGCGTGACGGAATCCCCAGTGTGACCATCTCAAGAGGCGCGCTGCAGGAATCCCTCGCAGTGGCCGCGCAATCAAAAGGAGTTCAGTTTCACTACGGCAAGCGGCTCTTAACCTACCAAGTGGCAAGTGACTCGGTCACGGCACGCTTCACTGACGGGACCGAGGCGTGTGCGGACCTGCTGATCGGTGCCGATGGAATTCATTCGCGTGTCCGACAAATCATGTCGCCTATTGCGCCTGGTCCGAGTTATACGGGCCTGTTGAATTTCGGGGGCATTGTTCGAGACTCTGGCCTTGAACCTACGGTTGACACAATGCGTATGGTCTGGGGGCGTCGCGCGTTCTTCGGTTACACGGTACGTGATGACGGGGAAGCCTGGTGGTTTGCCAATATTGGGCACAAGAGCGAACCGAAACGCGACGAGCTGGATGAAATTTCCATGGCGAGCTGGCGCCAGAAGCTCGTGGAGCTGTTTTCGGCAGATCCTGCCTACATCACCCATCTCATTCGCCGCGCGCCGAGTATTTGGGTTGCGCCGATTCATGATATCCCTTCAATCCCCAGATGGCATCGCGGGCGTGCGGTCCTGGTCGGTGACTCAGCTCATGCAGTATCACCAAGCGCAGGGCAGGGCGCTTCGCTGGCCATAGAAGATGCGTTAGTCCTGGCGAAGTGCCTTCGTGATCTAGCCCCGACACGAGCGGCTTTGGAACGCTACGAGGCTTTGCGCAAGCCGCGTGCAGAGCGAATCGTCGCGGTGGGTCGGCAGCGAGGAAACTACAAGGCTCCTCCGAATCGCGCGGCAGCATGGCTGAGGGATCTGATGATGCCGATCGCTTTACGTCTGTTCGCGACAGAAGAAAGGCTGGCGTGGATACATGACTACCGCGTTGATTGGCATGAACCCATCACTCCTGCGCCGGCTTAAACCCTGTTTTTGGTTCCAAGAGGCAACTCAATGAAACATCTAACCCATATCGCATTGATAGTCCTTACGCTCGGTGCACAGACTGCATCAGGTGAACTGTTCACGCCAACATACGAAGGCACGTGGGAGGGAGAACTCGGGGAAGCCCCTGACGCCAGCGAAGTGCTGATCTCGCTCAATCGCGAAAACGGACGACTGACCGGCACCTTTTCGCTTCCGGCCGAAGGTGTGCTTGATATTCCGATAGCGTCCGTCGAGCTAGACGGAGATGTTCTAGTCATGCGCATTACGCCCGCGCGGATATTTCGCGGCACTGTCCATGACGGCGAAGCGCGTGGCACGCTGGTGTTGCACGATCAGGGTGAGCGTGCCGTCCCGATGCGCCTTGTTCGCGAGAACTCTGTTGCCTGGCAGGGCTACCTCGTCGAGCGAGAGAAGAGACGGGCCGAGCGTGAAGCAGCGATCGCAGCGCGCATTACCACGCTGGAGCAAACGACGGTAGGGCCAGCCGCGGAAAGCGTTGACCCAACCGCCTTGGAATGTATGGTGACGGCGGCCGCCGCCAGCGGCTCGACGGCTATGGTCATCAACCTGAATGGAAAGCTCGTCGGCGAGTGGTACGCCCAAGGCGAGAGCCGAAGGATCGAGGCGATGTCCGCCACGAAATCAATCCTGAACCTGGCTATCGGCCGATTGCTAACGCTGGGGCTTCTCGAATCCATAGACGTCCCGGTTCATGATTTCTATCGTGAATGGAGTTCCGGGGGGCGCGAATCGATCACCGTCCGTCACCTGTTGTCCCACACTTCAGGGCTGTTTTCGCCCATGCCAACGCATCCGATCTATGAGAGTGATGACTTCGTCAGGTTCGCTCTCGAGTCGCCGATCGTACAGAGGCCTGGCACACGCTTCGTCTACAACAATAGCGCAACGAATCTGCTCGCCGGAGTCATAGGTCGAGCCTCGGGTCAGCCACTCGACGAGTTCCTGCGTGACAACCTGTTTAGTGCACTTGGCATTACCGATTTCAGCTGGTCACGCGACAGCGCTGGAAACCCGCACGGAATGGCAGGTCTGCAGATCCATGCTCGTGATCTCGCCACGCTTGGTGAGCTTGTCATCCGACGAGGTGAGTGGGCCGGTGCGCGCCTGATTGACGAGCAGTGGTTCGACGAGAGTATTCAGCCCAGTTCCGAACTGACCGATAAGGTTGGGCTGCTTTGGTGGCTGGTCCGGGATGGTGAGGAAGTCATCGGCTATAGCGCGCGGGGATACCTCGGCCAGTATCTGGTGGTACTCCCTGCAGCAGGACTGGTCGCCGTGCGCATGGTTGAAAGCTCGCCACAGTACAACCCTGACACCGACGTATTCAGTGACTTCGAGCGCAGGGTACTGGCCCTTGCCCGTAAGTCCTGTATATGACTAGGGCACAAACCGAGTGTGACTCGCCGGCAAGGCGAGCATTCATGTTCGCGCTCGCGGGTGGTGCGGTGGCCCTGATGGGAGTCGGAGTGTTTTCGACCAGGAGACCAGATGAAATGTTCGGATTATTGGGAAAAATTATCGCTTTACACGGCAAGCGAGAAGCCCTGGCCAGGGTGCTGATTGATGGGGTTGGCGGTATGCCTGGCTGCCTCAGCTACATCGTGGCGTATGACCTGCAGGACGAAGATGCGCTATGGGTCACGGAGGTCTGGGAGAATAAGGAAAGCCACGAGGCATCGCTCTCTGTCCCTTCGGTTCAGGATGCGATCTCGGAAGGCCGGTCACTTATTTGGACATTCGGTGAGCGGTTCGAGACAACACCGGTTGGTGGCACGGTCTCCGCGAGGCTCCGAAAGGCGATCAGGAAAGATGGACCGGGGGAAACAGCGGTCCCGATGTTTACACCCAGGTAGATTGCCGACACGCGGGCAGAAGAGGTGATTTCCGTCTGGCCCGCGGAATTAGCCACTCGACCGACTTGTCACTTTCCGTAGGACTTCGCCGCAGGACGGGTGCGTTGAACGGGCGCCTTGGCAAGTGTGGAGCTGAACATGGATTACAAGATAGAAGGGCTGGATCCTCGCAGGTTCGAGTATCTCTGGGGCCGGGATGATGCGGGGCTGGCAGCTCATCGTGCAAGGCGTCTGCGCGTCGACTCCGAACCGGGCTTCCCAGACCGGATCTCACTGCGAGATGCGCCGCTGAACGCCAGCATCATACTTGTCAATTACGAACACATGGCGGTGCATTCTCCATACCGGTCATCGCATGCGATCTTCGTTCTTGAGGGCTGCGTGGAACGTTTTTCCCGTGTCGGAGAAATACCCCCGTGTTTACTTGGCCGGTCGTTATCGGTGCGCGCGTTCGACCACGAGGCAATGATGGTGACCGCGGAACTGGTCGAAGGACCGAGCCTGGATTCGTGCCTGAAAGATATATTTCGCAGCAAACACGTCAGTCATGTGGATATCCATTTCGCGGCGGCCGGGTGTTTTTTTGCTCGCGCCACGGGTGTGCGCTGACATGGAATACGGGTGATGTCGTTGTCTTTTCTTTCGCCGTTCCCCTGCCAGCCAGATATCTGGCTTCCCAAGGCCCCGCGCATGGGTTTCGCTGGGCGATGAAACTCAGCGCAAAGCGAGGCGATCACTGAATGAAGGGAAACAGTCCTACTGACTCCAGTCGCGCCGCATACCAGTTCCGCGTGCATCGGGTTCTTGGATACATTGACGACAACCTTGCGGAACCGCTCGAACTCGAAGGCCTCGCCAAGGTTGCTGCATTCTCCCCCTTCCATTTTCACAGGTTGTTCCGGGCCTTGGTCGGTGAGAGCCTTGGCGCCTATATCCGACGCAGACGGCTCGAGGTGGCTGCCACGCGGCTGATTACGCAACCAGCCTGTTCCGTGACCGACATTGCACTGGGTGTGGGTTTCCAGTCCGTGGAGGCTTTTTCGCGCGCATTCAAAAAACGTTTCATCAGCTCCCCTCGCTATTGGCGAATCGAGAACGCTCACGAAGGATCTGAACTCAGCAAATCCAGTCCAGCGTGGAGCAACCCCAGTCATGAGGAGGGCTTAGGTGGGCGCCATCATGGGGTCGTGTTCCCCCAAATGTCGGAGTCCGCCATGAAAGTCCGCATTCACACACTGCGCCCTGCCTCGGTCGCCTACCTTCGCTATACCGGTCCGTATGGCCGAAACGTCGGCAAGTTCTGGGAGGAGGTCGTTTCGCCGTGGCTTCAAGAAAACCATATCTCTACGCGGCCGCTGTTCGGCGTGAGCCATGACGATCAGAACATCACGCTTGAAAATCTGTGCCGCTACGATGCCTGCGTCGAAGTACCTAAAGAACTATTACTGACCCGGCGTCCGTTTCGCACGATTCTGCCCGGAGGGCGCTACGCGGTACTCGATTTTCTTGGCACGCCGGACGAGATTGGTGATGCATGGACGGCGCTGCTCCGGGAATGGTTGCCATCCAGCGGCCTTCAGCTCGACCACCGTCCCTGCTTTGAACATTACCCGGACGGGTTGAAGCCCGGTGATGCCGAGGGGCGGTTTGGCTGCCGCATCTGCGTCCCCGTCGTGCAGTTATAGTGCGGTGACGAGTCAAGGTTTCAATGAGGCCGAGTCACAGACCAGTGTGTACGGTCACAAAGAATCCTTGAATTGACACGTTCACGGTCCATATGGCCTGCCAGTCTCGTGGAGGAACAATGCTCCTTCGGTTGTTGTCGCTATTGGTATTCGCTACGCCATCGCTCGCGATCGGTGCTGGACAGCAGCGCCCTGATTGGGAAAAGTTCTTCGACAATGAAGACGCTACGGGAACTATTGTCGTAGCGGATCGCCGTGGTTCCACTCAGGGCGAGGGAGCTGGAGGTGAGCTTCTTGTATATGCCCCCGAGCGCGCGGCCGTGAGGTTCTCACCCGCCTCAACTTTCAAGATAGTGCACACCTTGTTCGCTCTTGATGCGGGAGTTGTCAGAGATGAATTTCAAGTTTTTGCGTGGGATGGGATTGAACGGAGTTTTGCACAGCATAATCGCGACCAGGACCTGCGCTCGGCGATGCGCAGCTCTGCGATTTGGGTTTACCAGGAATTCGCGAACGCAATCGGCGTTCAAGGAGCTCGGGAATACCTGGAGCGGATAGCGTATGGAAATGCGGATCCGACGGTCCAAGATGGGAGCTATTGGGTGGATGGCAACCTTGCCATATCAGCCTACGAGCAGATCGCGATGTTGGAGCGTCTTTACCGGAACGCACTTCCATTCTCTGTGGAGCATCAACGTTTAGTGAAAGACATCATGATCGTTGAGGCCGGACGTCACTGGATTCTCCGTGCGAAGACTGGCTGGGAGGGGTCAATGGGCTGGTGGGTTGGATGGATCGAATGGCCAACAGGGCCGGTGTTTTTTGCGCTCAATATCGATACGCCTGATCGCCTGAGTGACCTTGCCAAAAGAGAAAAGATTGGGCGGGCAGTCCTCAGGTCCGTGGATGCATTACCTTAGCGATAGAAGTCCGGTGTCACGGAGGAAGCATATTTGATGTTCGCGAACGACTGGTCGGACTATTCCTTGCCCCAAGGCAGCTGACCACTCAAGTCGGCTGTGACAATTGTCATCTGCAGGGACTGAGTTTGGTCACTACCGTATCAATTCGGGGTAAGTCAGACTGAAAGCAAGTGGTCGACATGCCGGGTAATATCCGATGAGATCCCTCTCCGTCTTCTTTATCGTTGCAACATTCTGGCTCTGTGCTGAAAGCCACTCTTCCGAGCTAGCGAGCTGGATTGAATTTTCGGATGCGTATCACGCCGACGAGCTTGACAGAGCGCTGGCATCTCGAGATCGCATTGAGCCGGATCGGGTTTTCATCGCGGCACTGGCCGACTATCGGCTCGCCGGCATGCATATGATGCGTGGAGATGAAGATAACGCGGCGCGAAGATTGCGCCAGGCGCTTAGCATTATTGAATCGGAGTCGCACAGAGTCACTTCCGACGCCGATCTCATGGCTTTGCGCGGTGGTATAGAGGGCATGCTGATCGGCACCGGGGGGTTCCTCAAGGGCATGCGGCTTGGGCCTCGCTCTGCCCGTGCAATCCAGTTCGCCCTCACGCTGGATCCGAGCAGTGCGACTGCCTGGTATATGGAAGGCGTCGGTTTGTACTGGCGCCCACGGATCTTTGGTGGGAGCAATAGTCTTGCTTTAGACGCGCTGGATCGGGCTATTGAATTATTCGGCCAGTCGGCAGACGACCCGGTCGCAGGCTGGGGCCTCGCGGAGGCCCACGTATGGTGTGGAGAGATCTTATATAAGGAAGGCAAGTACGAGTCGGCTGCGCGGGCGTTTTCTGCGGCACTCGCCGTGCAGCCTGGCTACCGCCGCGCTGAGGCCGGAATGAATTTAATTTTAGCCAGGACGCCGGATATCGCTGAATCATTATGAGTTCACCAGGCGTTCGCCGCCTCCGCAATTTCTTGCCGTTGGAAGATCGGCGAGGCTCGGCGCTCGGCCTCGGGATATCCGAAAAAAAATGGGCGTCCCGTCGGGCCGGGATTTACCAATGGCCTCCAACCGAGAGGACGTGATGCTTTTTCGGGCCACGTTCCTTGAAGGAATTCGCAAAGGGAGTATCACGCTGGCGTTCAGACGTTGGCGGCGACCGTCCGTTCGCGCGGGCGGAACCCTCCTCACTCCGGTCGGGCAACTTACGATCGAAACTGTCCAAGTGGTGTCACTAGAGCAAATCTCAAATGAAGATGCGCGACATGCAGGTTACGAGTCGAAAGCTGCGTTGCTGGATGAGTTGCACCGTCGAGCTGATGGTGACGTTTACCGAATCGCGCTTGGCGCGCTACAGCCAGACCCAAGAGTCGCGCTACGCGAAACTGGGGTAGCCACGGCAGCGGTGTTCCAAGATCTGCAGATCGGGTTACGTCGTTTGGATTCGAGGGCGCCAGGAGGCCCCTGGACGATGTCTACGCTGGAAACACTGGATGCTCACCCGGGCGTCCGCGCATTGGACATTTGTGGTCTTGTTGGGCAGGGAAAGGAGCGATTTAAGGCCAACGTGCGGAAACTGAAGAAACTCGGTCTTACCGAAAGCCTCGGTACGGGTTACCGGCTGTCATCACGGGGCGAGGAGTTGCTCCGGATGCTACGTGCAGAGGCCGGTAGAGCCCCCACATGAAGAAGTTTTTCCGGAATGGTCAGATTGTTGAAACCTAAAGTTGTTTCAGCCCGTGTTTTGACAAGGGCTTGTCCGCGGAGAATCTGATGGCGATTGCAGCAAAGATAATAGTTTCATTGGTAATGGTTCTCTTTGGTTGGTCCACGCCTGGTTTAGCGTCCAGCAATTCCGGTGCCGGTATTCGCGTTATCGATCTCACACCGAGGTTCATGTCGTTCTATTCACAGGCTATCGACGTCGACGACCTGGATGCCCGCTTCCAGCTTTGGAAGGAGCACTATGACTTCGTCGCTTTGCCACCGGGCCTCCCTGATCGAGATGAGCGAGCAAGAGAAATGTTGGATCGTGTCTGGCCTCGCTATGCCGAGGCAGAGCCTCACATCCGCGCCGGCGCATCGATACTTTCGCCTTTGCCAGAGACTGTGGTTGACAGTGTTGTTGAGTTGCTTGGTGCCGTTGAAGAATTACCACCCATGGGGTTGCTCTATTTCGTTGGGATGTTTGAGGACAATGCGTTTTTCGCTCCGAATCCCGATGGGAGTCTGTTCGTGGCAGTTCCCGCGGAGATGGCGCCAGAGAAACGCAAAATCGCCATGGCGCATGAGTTTGTTCATGCGGTCCACTTCGTGTTGTCAGGACTGCTGGCAGAGCCGAAAACGAGAGTGGCCGACGTAGTCTTCACAGAAGGATTGGCGATGCATGCAACCCGCGCGCTGTTTCCCGAGCTCCCGGATCTGAAGCACTTGAGTGCGAGCCACGACTGGCTTCAGGAGTGCAACGCACGCCTCGAGGAGATCATGGCAGGGATCGTGGAGCATCTCCTAGAAGAAAATCCAGAGGCGGTCAATCGGTTCACCGTTGGGGAAGGAACCGCCGGCCTTGAGCGCGAGGCGTACTGCGTCGGCTGGCACGTGGTGGACCAATTGTTGTTCGGGGGGTCAAGCTTTGCGGAACTGTCGCGGATACCGAGGTCCGAGATCCCGAGTGTCGTCTCTGGTGCCTTCGGGCAATGACCGATCGTGACTTGCCCGGGATTGGATCTCGGTACAGCGAGTTTCATCATCAATGTTCGTCGGGCTGGGAGGATGATCGCAGGGGGCAGTTCACGATCGCCGTGGGCGGCGGCGGTCCTGCAAGCGGACAGACAGGAAGAATCAATCGATGAAGCGTCTGATGATGTCTGACAGCGGAAAGCAGGGGGACTGGTTTTCGGTCTTCACGATTCTTGTGCTGGCAGTGCTGGCCTGGTTCATCCCGAGCTTTGTCGGTCAATCCCTGGGCATCCCGTATTGGGTGATTGCAATCGTATTTTGCATGGCGGGGCTTTTGATTACCTTCACTTTCAGGGAAAAGGACGCAAAAGGTCGAGGGAGGAAGGCGCCTTCGATCTCGCGGGCTGTTAGTGCTCTGGGCTTCGTCCTTGTCCCGGTCAGCGTGTTGGCGCTGACCGGTCTTGGCTTCGGGTTATTGATCGGTGACTACCAGATCGAGTTGGCGCCTCTCACAGCACAGGCCGTCACCAGTGCATTGTGGTTGGCCATTCTTGTGCTGATTGCCGAAGCAATCCCCGAAGAGCTGATCTTCCGGCAGGCTCTGCTCGGCAAGCTGAAGAGGCAGCTTGGACTATGGCAGGCCATCGCCATCCAAGCGCTTCTCTTCATGGTCTGGGCCTTCGTCTTTGTTACGTTACTTCAGTGGACCGGGTTCACCAATGGCTGGTCGATCGGATGGGATCGTGCCTTGCAGTTCTTATCTTTCGGCTTTCTGCTTGCATTGGCGAAGGAGCTCACTGGCACTATCTGGGCATCCATCGGGTTGCACCTGGGTTACCAACTCGCGTCGCAACTGATCTCCCGTGGCACTTTCCCGATGATAAAAATCGATCCGATCTCGCAGGTGGAAATTGCCAATGCCAATATCTGGCTTTTCGTGATCGCCATTCCAGCGGTAATCTGCGGCATTGCTATGTTCAGAAGGCAACGGCGACGAAGTTTCTCCTGAGCTTCGTGTCGCCGCAGCCGCGACGGTCGCTGACCACCGCAACCGGATGAAAGGGTTGTGAAGGATAAGCGCGAAACGACTGAAAATTGCCCGCTCGTTTTTGGGGCGCTCGCTGCCTTTGAGCTGGAGCGTCGTCATCGCCGAAGGGAGCCCACAAGTAGTCAATGCGCGAAAGGGAATAAGCTCATATCGACGCTTGGCAGCATGCTGACTGTTCTCGAATACTTGCAGGCGACGCGACCTCAACTCAAGGGCGGTAAACCCAGTACCGACTGTTTGAGGCCAGTCCCCGGAATTCCATCGAGCATGCCAAGTATCACCTTCGGTGACCTCGATTTCCTGCTTGAGACAAACGACCCGATGGATCGCTGTGCTCAGGTTTATGGTCGCCTTGCCCACGCACAGGCGCAATTCGATCTAGCGGTTGCCCTATTTTCGGACTGGAATGAACGTGCCAGGGCATTCCAAGAGTGTCGCTCCTGCCTGTGTGAGCCAGGCTTCAGCGGCTTTCTTGGCCTCGTCGTAAGAATTCATTGGCCCGAGGCTATGGTGGTGCTGCTTCCCGGAGCGGTCCCGCAGTCGTACATGCCACGTGTCGACGCCGGGATTGCGGCGGAGCCCCAGATACTTCCCTTTATCCAGGCGCTGCCAGTACGGCCCGCGACGTACGCGCAACCGTTCGCGTTCTCACTTTCGTGAGAGGTCAGGCATTGTCGTTCCGATTTCGGTGAGAAGTCTCCAGGCTCGCAGACCGCACCGAGTGCCATTTCTCAACGTGGGCCAGATGCTTCTGTTATCGGCAGTACTAAAAAGCAATAAAAACCTGAGGTGGACTCATAGGGACTCATGCGGACCGATAACCAATGAAAACAGGGAGTTAAGATTTCATGTGGACGCATTTTTTGGCCCGATACAACCTTGCCAAGCTTGGGGTCGCGAGTTCGAGTCTCGTTTCCCGCTCCAGATTTCAATAGCTTGCGTGGATGCTCCGGCGGGTGCGGACATGCACGGAAGCCGGCACATTGGCTGCCGCAGGTAAAAAAGGTCCCAGCCGTCTGCCGGGGCCTTTTTTTTATTTTCATAATACCGTCACCATTGGGCAGGTAGTGTTATCGGCTGAACGCACTGGTATGGCGCCGGCGCGAATGATGGAGGCCTGCCAACTCAATGGATATCCAAGTCCGGCTCAAGACGGTCACAGCGATTTTGTTTTTGTCGATGACAGCCGCTTGGGGCGGTGCCAGCGCGGCGGACACCGATGCGGTACTGCTGCGCTTCGCCGTGCTCGGTGATGCCGAGCCCAAGCCGGAGCCTCGCTTTCCCGGCGTCGAGGCTGCGGTGAGAGACGTCAACTCGATTGCAGCCCGTGGACGCATCGATTTCGTCGTCGGCGTGGGCGACCTGGCGCACAAGGGAACGATCGTCCAGTACGAGAATGTCACTCCGGTACTGAAAGGCCTGAGTCGTCCCTTCTACCCGATCATGGGCAACGAGGAACACAACTCGACGGTAGCGCGTTTCATTGATTACGCGGGTCGCTGGAACGCGGAGATATCGGGACCAAGCTATGTCCGGGACCATGGGCCGGTCGTCATGGTTCATGCTTCGCCCGATTTCAGCCGGGACTTCGACGATGACGGCATCGACTGGATCCTCGCACAGGTGAAGCGCGCCGCGCCGAAGCCGGTCTTCCTGGTCGTCCATGCCGCCCAGGCCGGGGTGTATCCAGAGAACGCGGAAAAAGGCGTCCACAACCCGCGTTTTGCCGAGGTCGTCGCCCAGCCCAATCTCGCCGCGGTCATCTCCGGCGACCTGCATATGGACATGGACCGGGTGGTTCATTCGCGGCAGATCGGCCACGTCCACTATCTCCATATTCCGGCCCTGGAACGCACCAAGATCCCCGACGAGACGCGGCACACGCCGATGTTTCGCGTCGTCTCGATCATGGACGGTGGCGAGGTCCAGGTAGATACCTACCAGACCGGCAGTTTGGAACCGCTTGAACACCACGCTTACAGCTTCGGTTTCGACCGCTCATCCATCGACTAGCGAGGATATCCGTCCATCGGGTGACACATCCCGTTGGGCCGCCGCGTGTGTTAAAGTCTCGGCCCTCCCGGAGGCAAGGGAGCCCATGTGGCGCGGTGGCGGAGTGGTTACGCAGCGGCCTGCAAAGCCGTGAACACCGGTTCGATTCCGGTCCGCGCCTCCAGTCGAATGCACGCGGCGGCACGGCCCGGGTGGCGAAACTGGTAGACGCAGGGGACTTAAAATCCCCCGGCCGCAAGGCCATGCCGGTTCGACTCCGGCCCCGGGCACCAATCTATTCCCAGCCACGCACCGTAGATGTGTCCTGCCCGAACCCGGTCTGGCCCTGGCGCCGGGCGCCTAGCGCCACTCGATTCACTCGGCATGGCAGGCTAGGATATCGGGAGTCCCTTCCCTGGAGTTCCGCCGTGCCGAAGTTTTCACGTCCCGCCTTCCTCGTCTGTCTCCTCGTCCTGCTGCCCGCCGCTCTGCATGCTGCGCCGGAACGCGTCGAGCGGGGCACGTTGGTGCTCGAGAACATTCCGGAGATTCCCGCGGATGTCACCGAACGCCTCGAGCAGTACCAGAACACCCGCTCGGCGGGGCTCGCCAGCTGGCTGCATGACGGCGGGGTCCTGGTCTCGACGCGATTCGGCGAAACAAGCCAGATCCATCGTGTCGCCGCGCCACTGGCGATGCGTGAACAGCTGACATTCTTCAAGGAGCCGGTGTCCGGCGCAGCCGTGTCGCCGGATCCGTCGCTGAACGGCTTCGTCTACACCCGGGACACCGGCGGCAACGAGTTCTTCCAGCTCTACTGGTTCGATTTCGTGAGCGGCGAGAGCCGCCTGCTGAGCGACGGCACGTCGCGAAACACGGGCGCAAACTGGTCGAACAAGGGAGATCGTTTCGTCTATTCGAGCACGCGGCGCGACGGACGTAACTACGACATCTACCTTGCGACACTCGACGGCGATTACACCACGCACAAGCGGATATTTACCGCCGACGGGTTATGGGTCGCCATGGACTGGTCGCCGGACGACACGCGCCTGTTGTTGATCAACTACCGTTCGATCAACGACAGCGAGATTCATATCCTCGATATCGAGAGCGGCGACCTCACCCAGGTCAATCGGCAGGATGTCCCGGTGGGGCATGCGGGCGCGGCCTTCGATCGCACGGGCGAGGGCGTCTATATCGCCCACGATCACAACGCCGAGTTCAAGCAGTTGCATCACCTGCGACTGGACACGGGCGAAAGCACGCCCGTCTCGGCGCACATCCCATGGGACGTGAGCGCCTTCACCCTGCCGCGCTCCAGGGACCAGCTGGCCTACGTGGTCAATGCCGGGGGCACGTCCGAGCTGTACCTCGTGGACGTGGATACCTACGCGGCCCTGCCGGCTCCGGCCCTCCCGACCGGGTTGATCGGTGGGCTGGCCTACAGCCCGGACGGGGATTCCCTGGCGATGACCCTGAACACCGCGCGTTCCCCCAGCGATGTGTTCGTCTACGGACTGGAGGACCGGAACCTGGCGCGCTGGACCCGCAGCGAGGTCGGCGGTTTGGACACATCCGAGTTCCCGATGCCGGAACTCGTGCGGGTGGAAAGCTTCGACGGGCTCCCGGTTCCTGCATGGGTCTACCGGCCGGCCACCGAGGGACCCCATCCCGTCCTGGTGGATATTCACGGTGGGCCCGAGTCCCAGTCGCGGCCCAGCTTCAGTTCGTTCAACGCGTACCTGGTGAACGAACTCGGGACCGCGGTGATCAGTCCGAACGTGCGCGGCTCGAGCGGTTACGGCAAGAGCTATCTCAAGATGGACAACGGCCGCCTGCGCGAGGACTCGGTGCGGGACATCGGCGCGCTGCTCGACTGGATCGCCACCCAGCCCGACCTGGATGAGAGCCGCGTGGTGGTCTACGGTGGATCGTATGGAGGCTACATGGTGCTGGCCTCGCTCGTGCATTTCGACGAGCGTCTGCAGGGCGGCGTCAGCGTCGTGGGGATCAGCAATTTCGTGACCTTCCTCGAGAACACGGAGTCCTATCGGCGCGACCTCAGACGGGTGGAGTACGGCGACGAGCGGGATCCGGAGATGCGCGCCTTCCTGCAGGACATCTCGCCGCTGAACAATGCCGGGCGCATCACGTCGCCCCTGTTCGTGGCCCAGGGATACAACGATCCGCGCGTCCCCTACACTGAATCGGAACAGATTGTTGCGGCAGTGAGGGAAAACGGGCTCGAGGCCTGGTATCTGCTCGCGATGGACGAGGGTCATGGCTTCAGGAAAAAGACCAACCGGGATTACTTCCAGGCCGCCACCATCATGTTCCTGCGGGAACTGTTCGGCGGCGCGTCGGCGGAGTGACTGGCGCGGCAGTAATCGCCGCGGCATCGATTGCATCGAGTGGGCGAGGTGAAGGCGCCGCTTGAACCTCGCTCGATGTGGAAGCTGGTCTCGCGCCTGTTCCTGACCGGCTTGTTCACGGTGCTGCCCATCGCCATCACGCTGGCGGTGCTCGCGTGGTTCGCTGTCACGCTGGAGGCGGTGCTCGGCGGCATCATCCAGTGGCTGCTGCCGGAGGGGCTGTACGTCACGGGGCTCGGCTTCCTGGCGGGGCTCGGGCTGGTGCTGCTCGTGGGCGCGATGATGAGCACCTGGCTGGCGCAACGCCTGTTCGGCAGCTTCGAGGCGGCGTTCCTGCGCCTGCCTGTCCTCAAGGTGCTGTACGGCGCCGTCAAGGACGTCATCACGATGTTCTCGCCGCACAAGGAGCGTCATTTCGCCTCGGTGGTCGCCTTCAACTGGCCCGGCACCGATGCGCGGATGATCGGCTTCGTCACGCGCGAGAACACCGCCGACCTGCCGGGGAACCTGGGTGCCGAGGACATCGTCGCGGTCTACTTCCCCATGAGCTACCAGATCGGCGGCTACATGCTGATGCTGCCCCGGGAGCAGCTGGAAGAAATCGACATGCCGGTCCACGAGGCCTTGCGATTCAGCCTCACGGCCGGCGTGTCCCGCGGCGGAGCGTCGGCCCCGGGGGCGTCGCCCGCGCCGCCGTTCGGCGCGAACCCCGACACGTGAGCGTGTCGAAAGCCCTCGGGACCGGTTACTTCCCGTAGCCGATGGACTTCAGCGCGTCTGTCACTTCGTCGAGGATCAGCGGATCGTCGATGGTGGCCGGCACCGCGTAGTCCTTGCCGTCGGCGATCTTGCGCATGGTCGCGCGCAGCACTTTCCCGGAGCGGGTCTTCGGCAGCCGGTCCACGATCGCGACTTTCTTGAACGAGGCCACCGGGCCGATCCGGTCGCGCACCATGCGAATCAGTTCCGCCTTGATCTCGTCGTGGGAGCGCGACACGTTCGATTTCAGCACCACGAGCCCGACCGGCAGCTCCCCCTTGAGCGTGTCCTGGGCGCCGATGACGGCCGCCTCGGCGACGTCCTGGTGTGCCGCGAGGGCTTCCTCCATCGCGCCCGTGGACAGCCGGTGGCCGGCAGTGTTGATGATGTCGTCGATGCGACTCATGATCCACAGGTAGCCGTCTGCATCGCGATAACCCGCGTCGCCCGTCAGGTACCAGCCCGGGTACGCGCTGAGATAGGACTCGATGTAGCGGCGATCGTCGCCCCACAGGGTCGGCAGGGTGCCCGGGGGCATCGGCAAGCGGATCATGATGCTGCCGATGTCTCCGTCCGCGACCTCCTTGCCGTCGTCCCCGAGAACACGCACGTCGTAGCCCGGCACCGCACGGGTGGGGGAGCCCGGCTTGATCGGCAGTTGCTCGATGCCGAGGCAGTTCGCCGCGATCGGCCAGCCGGTCTCGGTCTGCCACCAGTGATCGACGACCGGGATGCCGAGCTTGTCGCTGGCCCACTGCAGCGTGTCCGGATCGCAGCGTTCCCCGGCGAGGAACAGGGCGCGCAGCCGGCCGAGATCGTAGCGCTTGATGAACTCGCCCTCGGAGTCGTCGCGCTTGATCGCGCGAAATGCCGTCGGGGCGGTGAACATCACGCTGACGCCGTGTTCCTCGATCACCCGCCAGAAGGCGCCTGCGTCGGGGGTGCCGACGGGCTTGCCCTCGTAGAGCACCGTGGTGCAGCGATGCAGCAGCGGCGCGTACACGATGTAACTGTGGCCCACGACCCAGCCGACATCGGACGCGGCCCAGAACACTTCACCCGGCTGGACGCCGTAGACGTTGCTCATGCTCCAGGCGAGGGCGACTGCATGGCCGCCGTTGTCGCGCACCACGCCCTTCGGAATTCCGGTCGTGCCCGAGGTGTAGAGAATGTAGAGCGGATCGGTGGCGGCCACCGGGACGCAGTCGGCGGGAGTGCTTTCCGCTTCGAGTTCCGCCCAGTCGAGGTCGCGCCCGTTCTTGAGTTCCGAGCGCGCCTCGGGACGCGCCAGGATCACGCAACGGTCCGGCTGGTGAGCGGCGATCCCGATGGCTTCGTCCAGCAAGGGCTTGTAGGGGATGACCCGGCTGACCTCGATGCCGCATGAAGCCGACAGGATGACTTTCGGTTTCGCATCGTCGATGCGCGTCGCCAGTTCGCGTGCGGCAAAGCCACCGAATACCACGGAGTGGATCGCGCCGATTCTTGCGCAGGCCAGCATGCCGATCACCGCTTCGGGCACCATGGGCATGTAGAGGATCACCCGGTCACCCTTCGTCACGCCGAGCCCGGCCAGCCCGCCGGCCAGGCGCGCCACGCGGTCGCGCAGTTCGCGGTAGCTGAAGCGCGCCTTGGTGCCCGTCACCGGGCTGTCGTAGATCAGGGCGACCTGGCTGCCGTGCCCGGCATCGACGTGCCGGTCGAGCGCGTTGTAGCAGGTGTTCAGCTGCGCGTCGGGAAACCAGCGGTACAGCGGGGGGTTGCGGTCGTCGAGCACCTTGCTCCACGGGGCTTCCCAGCTGATGTTGCGCGCCGCGTCCGCCCAGAATTTCTCGGGCTCGCGGATGGATTGCTCATAGACTTCTTTGTATCCCATGGCCGGTTCTCCCTCCTGGCTGCTTTCTCGCCGCGGTCCGGGTGCGGCTATTGCGGGCCGCCCTGATGCCGCGTCTCTTTTCGGGGAGTGTATACTGCGCGGCGCCCGGAGGCCGACTCCGGAGCGGGCCGGAGAGGCGGCGAGAGTCGCCCGGCCGGGAAATCCAGGTTCAGGATGGAGAGCTGCATTGCCGGCAAAACCAACCCAGGCGCCCGGCCGCGACCGGCGACGCCCGTCATGAGTGCCGCCGCGCCCGGCGTGCTGCTGGAAGGCCAGGGGCTCGAGCTCTGGCGCGGCGAGCGCCGCCTGTTCACCGGTGTCAGCTTCGAATTGCGCGCCGGTGAATTGCTGCACGTCGTCGGACCCAACGGTTGCGGCAAGACCAGCCTGCTGCGCGTGCTGTGCGGACTGACCCTGCCGGAGACCGGCGAGGTCATGTGGCGCGGCAGGAAACTGTTGCGCAATCGCGCGGATTTTCACGCCAGCACCTGTTACCTGGGCCACCGCGAGAGCCTCAAGGCCGATCTCACTGCCGAGGAGAACCTCGTCTTCCAGCTGGGCCTGCGGGTTTCGTTGACGGCGGCCGATGTTGATGCGGCCCTCGATCGGGTCGGCCTGACGCGGCAGCGCGGCGTGCCCGCCCGCAGCCTGTCGGCCGGGCAGAAGCGGCGCGTGTCGCTGGCGCGGGCGCTCGCCAGCCGCGCCAAGCTGTGGGTGCTGGACGAGCCCTATACGAACCTCGACGTGCACGGCCGGGAGCTGGTGGACCAGATGATGAGCGAACATCTCGAGCGGGACGGGCTGGTGCTGCTGGTGGCGCACCAGGCGCACGGCGTCGGTGCCGGTGTCACGCGGCGCCTGGAGCTGGGCTGATGGAATGGCCAGGTCTCGGTACCGCCTTCTGGCTGCAGCTGACGCGCGATCTGCGCCTCGCCTATCGCCATATCGGCCAGGCGGCGAACCCGCTGATGTTCTTCGTCATGGTGACGACCCTGTTCCCGCTGGCGCTGAGCCCGGCGCCCGAGCTGCTCATGGCGATCGCGCCGGGGGTGATCTGGGTGTCGGCGCTGCTGGCCTCGCTGCTGGCTGCGGAGAGCCTGTTCCGGCAGGACATCGAGGACGGCACGATGGAGCAGCTTGCGCTGTCGCCGCAGCCGCTGTCGCTGCTGTTGCTGGCGAAGACGACGTCGCACTGGCTGATGACGGGCCTGCCGCTCGTGCTGATGGCGCCGGTGGTGGGACACGCCTTGTTCCTGCCCGCGGACGCCGTACCGGCGACGATGCTGGCGTTGCTGCTGGCGACGCCCGTGTTGAGCCTTGCGGGCGCGGTGATGGCGGCGTTGACGGTCGGGCTGCGGCGGGGCGGGGGACTGTTGTCGCTGCTGATCCTGCCGATCGTTATGCCCGTGCTGATCTTCGGCGCGCGCGCCACCGATTTGTCGATGCAGGGCCTCGAGGTCAGCGGCGTGATGTACCTGTTGACGGCCGTCCTGCTCCTGGCCGTGAGCCTGGCGCCTGCGGGGATGGCCGTCGCGATGCGCATCAGCCTCGATTAGGCCTCGCGTCCGTCGTCGAATCAGCGGATAATCAGTGTATTAGGCCCTCGGCGTCGCGTGTGGATACATTTTGCCGCACGAGCGCATGAGTATTCGTCGCAATTGAGACTCGTTCTAGTTGGTTGTTAAATAGCCGTCATGTGGGAATTTATACATAAGTTTGGTTCGCCGCCCCATTTCTGGCGGTTGTCCGGATCCATGATTCCATGGTTCGGTTGGATCGCGTTGGCCCTGATCGCCGTGGGCACCGTGGGCGGGTTGTGGATTGCACCACCCGATTACCAGCAGCTGGATGCTTTCCGAATAATCTACTTCCATGTGCCGAGCGCATGGCTGTCGCAGTTCGGCTACGTCGTGATGGCGGTCGCTGCGGCCGTCGGCCTGATCTGGCGCATCAAGCTGGCCCACGCCGTCGCGGCGGCCTGCGCCCCGATCGGTGCTTCTTTCACGGTGGTCGCCCTGGCCACCGGCTCGATCTGGGGCAAGCCGATGTGGGGCACCTGGTGGGTGTGGGATGCGCGCCTGACGTCTACCCTGGTGCTGCTGTTCCTGTATTTCGGCTACATGGCGCTGCGCGCAGCGATCGATGACGAGAACCGCGCGGATCGCGCCAGTGCGCTGCTCGCGATCATCGGCGTGATCAACATCCCGATCATCAAGTACTCGGTGGAGTGGTGGAACACCCTGCACCAGCCGGCCACGATCTCGAAGCTGGGCAAGCCGAGCATGGAGCCCTCCATGCTGATCCCGCTGCTGGTCATGTGGCTGGGTTTCACGTTTTTCTTTTTCGCGGTGCTCATGGTCCGCGCGCGGGCAGAAATTCTCGTCCGGGAGCGGAACAAAAAGTGGCTTCGTGATGTCATCGGAAAGGGATAGTCGTGGAATACCTGACTTTCGGTAAATACACATGGTACGTCTGGTCGAGCGCAGCGCTGACGTTTGTCGTACTTGGCGCTAATATCTTCCTGGCGCGTCGTCGCCTGCAATTGCACATCGAAAAGGCCCGCCGTCGGCTGGCCACAGAGGAGGTCTGAATGAAATCTCGCCACCAGCGCCTGGTCGCCATCGGTCTCGTACTCGCCGGCGTCGGCCTCGGCACGACGTTCCTGCTCAAGGCCATGAACGAGAACATCCTCTATTTCTACAGTCCCACCCAGATGCAGGCCGGCGAGGCGCCGGAAGATCGCCGCTTCCGGGTCGGCGGCCTGGTGGTCGAGGAATCCATCCAGCGCACGGACGGCACGATGGAAGTGCGGTTCGCGCTCTCGGACGAGGCGCACACGCTGCCCGTCGTCTACAACGGCATCCTGCCGGACCTGTTCCGCGAGGGCCAGGGTATCGTCGCTCACGGCCGCATGGACGGTGGGCAGTTCGTCGCGGACGAAATCCTCGCCAAGCATGACGAGAACTACATGCCGCCCGAGGTTGCAGCCTCGCTCGAGCACACTCGCAGCCAGAAGCCGGGGTACGCCGAGGCGGGTTACGGGGGAGGGCAATGATCGCTGAACTCGGCCATGTCGCGCTCGCCATGGCGCTCTGCCTGGCGGTAGCGCAGGGCTTCTTCGGACTTGCAGGACCGATCTTCAACAAGCCGGGCTGGAGCGCGGCCACGAAACCGGTGTCCATCGGCCACTTCGTGTTCGTCGCGATCTCCTATGCTGCGCTGACCTATTCGCACGTCGTCAATGATTTCTCGGTCGCCTACGTGGCGGCCCAGTCGAACCTCGCGCTGCCGGTGATCTACCGGATCGCCGGTGTCTGGGGCGGCCACGAGGGATCGATGCTGCTGTGGGCCCTGATGCTGGCCGCATGGGGCGGGTTGCTCGGCGTTTACACGCGGCGGATTCCCTTGCCGCTGGCCTCCAAGGTCATCGGCGTCATGGGTATCGTCAGCGTCGGGTTCCTGTGGTTCATCCTGGCCACGTCCAATCCTTTCGAGCGCCTTATCCCGGCGCCGCTGGACGGCCGCGACCTGAATCCGCTGCTGCAGGACTTCGGCCTCGTGATTCATCCGCCGCTGCTCTACATGGGGTATGTCGGCTTTGCCGTGGCCTTCTCGTTCGCCGTGGCCGCCATGATCGAGGGCAAGGTGGAGAAGGATTGGGCCCGCTGGGTCCGTCCCTGGACCGCGGCGGCCTGGGCCTTCCTGACCATCGGGATCGCCCTCGGCAGCTGGTGGGCCTACTACGAGCTCGGCTGGGGCGGCTGGTGGTTCTGGGACCCGGTCGAGAACGCCTCATTCATGCCATGGCTCGTCGGCACGGCGTTGTTGCACTCGCTGGCCGTGACCGAGCGTCGCGGGCTGTTCAAGGGCTGGAGCCTGTTGCTGGCCGTGTCGGCGTTCTCTCTCAGCCTGCTCGGGACCTTCCTGGTGCGCTCCGGCGTCCTCGTGTCGGTGCACGCTTTTGCGACCGATCCGTCACGCGGCATGTTCATCCTGGCCATGCTGGTGTTCTTCATCGGCACTGCGCTGGCGCTCTATGCCTGGCGTGCGCCGCAACTGGCGCAGAAGGGTGGTTTCGACGTGTTGTCGCGGGAAACCTTCCTGCTGGCCAACAACATGCTCTTCGTCGTGGCGACACTGCTGATCCTGTTGGGAACGCTTTACCCGTTGATCCTGGACGGGCTCGGGCTCGGCAAGATTTCGGTCGGTCCACCGTACTTCAATACGGTCTTCATCATTCCGACCTTGCCGCTCGTGCTCTTGATGGGGCTGGGTATGCATTCGACCTGGAAGAAGACCAACTGGAGCCAGCTGAAGGGCAAGCTCTGGCCGTTCGCGCTTGCAGCCTTCCTGTTTGCGCTGATCGTGCCGCTGGTCGTGTACAAGCAGTTCGGCCTGATGAAGTTCATCGGCGTCCTGCTTGGCGTGTGGGTGATGGCAGTGGCCTTCATCGACCCGGTCAAGTACTTGTGGAAAAAGAAATCGCTGCGCGGTTATTCCCGCACCATGATCTCCATGGCCGTGGCGCACTTCGGTGTGGGCCTGTTCGTCATCGGCGTGACCATGGTGGAGACTTATGGCATCGCGCGCGATATCGGGATGCGCGCAGGCGATACCGTCACGGTCGAGGATTACTCCTTCACCTTCGTCGGGACCCGCAACGTCCAGGGCCCCAACTACAGTGCGATTCGTGGCGAGGTGATCGTCGAGAAAGGGGGGTCCGAGGTCACGCGACTCTTCCCGGAAAAGCGGACATACCTGGTACAGCAGAATCCCATGACGGAAGCAGCGATCCATCCGCGCCTCCATCGGGACATCTTCGTGGCCATGGGAGAACCGCTGGGCCAGGGCGCATGGAGCATGCGGATCCAGTACAAGCCCTATATCCGGCTGATCTGGCTCGGCGCTCTTGTCATGGCGATTGGCGCGTTCTTCGGCATGACCGACAAGCGCTATCGGGTGCGTCGTGAAGAGGAAGCCGACGAGCGGGCCGAAAAACCGGCCACGGGCGGCAAGCTGCAGGAGGGTACCGCCTGATGAAAGGGCTGAAGTTCCTCATCCCCGTAGCAGGGTTTCTCGTGCTGTCGGGGTTCCTCTACGTCGGGCTGTTCCTCAACCCCAGGGAAGTGCCGTCGCCTTTCATCGGCAAGCCCGCGCCGGCTTTCGAGCTCGAGGAGTTGCGCGATCCGTCCGTGACTTTCGTCACGGCCGACATGTTCGGCAAACCCGCGCTGTTGAATGTGTGGGCCACCTGGTGCGTGAGTTGCCGGCATGAGCATCCTTTCCTCATGCAGCTGGCGCGGTCCGGTGAAGTGGCTATTTACGGGATGAACTCCCGGGACGAACGGCGCAAGGCGCTCGGCTGGCTGAGAGACCTGGGGGATCCCTATGAAGGCATCGCCTATGATCCTGAGGGTCGTGCTGCGGTGGACTGGGGTATCGTCGGGTCGCCTGAGACCTTCCTGCTCGATCCGCAGGGCACGGTGGTCTTCAAGTATGCAGGCCCGTTGAGTCCGGCCGTATGGCAGCGCGAGTTCCGCCCGCGCATCGCCCAGATGCAGGTGGGCGTCCAATGAGATGCTTTGTTGTCCTGATCCTGGCGGCCGGCCTGGCGCTGGCGGCGAGTGATGCAGCCCGTGGCGAGGGTGTGTTGTCCGAGAACCCGCAGGATGTCTTTGACACCCAGGAGCAGTTACTCCGCTACGAACGCATGATCAACGACCTGCGCTGCGTGGTTTGCCAGAACCAGAGCGTTGCCGAGTCCCAGGTCGACCTGGCACGGGACCTGCGGCAGATCACCCGCGACATGATCCTGGCCGGCAGCACCGACGATGAAATCAAGCAGTACATGGTCGATCGCTACGGGGACTTTGTACTCTACGATCCACCGCTCAACGCCCTGACCTTCCTCCTCTGGGGCGCGCCGGTGATTCTTCTGCTGATCGGTGCCGGCGTGATGGTGAGCGTGGTCGGCCGCCGCAGCGGCGACGCCGGTGATGAAGCCGCAGGGATGGGAGAAAATACATGACGCAATTCTGGATCGCGGCCCTGGCCCTCGGGCTGGCGGCCGCGGCATTCGTGCTCGTGCCCGTGTTACTTGCCTGGAAGCGGCAGGGGCAGGGCCCGGAGCGCTCGACCAATGCGCTTGCGGTAAGCATCGTCATCGCCCTGGCCATCCCGGTGCTGTCGCTGATGATGTACTCGCACTGGACACTCTGGGACTGGGGAACGGGCACCGTGCAAACGGACGCATCCGCGGGGATGCACGAAATGGATGCGGCCCTGAACGCGCTCGAGCAGCGCCTCGCGGAGAATCCCGACGACCTCGAGAGCTGGCTGCTGCTCGGTCGCAGCTACATGTCGATGCAGCGCTTCAATGCGGCCGCCGGCGCCTATCGGCGGGCCGTCGCACTCGATAACACCGATTCGCCGCAAGTGCTCGCGGACTATGGCGAGGCGCTGGCCTTGTCTGACCCGAGCGGCTTGCAGGGTGAGGCCGGGGCGATCTTCGAGCGTGTCCTCGCGATGAGCCCCTCGCATCCCAAGGGGCTCTGGTACGGTGGAATCAATGCTTACGAGAACGCCAACTGGGCATTGGCCGATGAGCGCCTCAGCCTGTTGTTGACCCTTGGCCCGCCGGAAACGCTGGTACCGCTGATCCAGGAGCGCCTGGAAACGGCCCGGGCGCGAGCGGCCGGTATGCCGCCTGCAGGCATGCCGCCGTCGATGCCGAGCGCGGAAGTCCCGGCAGATGAGGCGCCGGCCGCCGACACGGTGGCCTCCGGTCCGGCGGAGGGCGCGGTGCCTGAGCCCGGCGCGACCGATCCCGAGCCAGGCAGTGCTGAGCAAGATGCGGAACCGGCAGCTGAAGTCGTCGCCGTGGTCGAGCCGGAGCCCGTGGAGCCCGATGACGCTGGCATGGCAGGCGGCGATGATGGCGTCATCGATCTCGAGATCAGCCTCGACCCGTCGCTCGCGGAACGCGTCTCGAACGGCACGCCGGTGTTCATCATCGCGCGCAACCCCGCCGGCGGCCCGCCGCTCGCCGTGATCCGTGCGACCGCTTCGGAGTTGCCGATGGCCGTCGAGATGGGCGACGCCAACGCGATGATGGATGGCGTCACGATCTCCGACCAGGCGGAACTCGAATTGATCGCGCGGGTGTCTCTCTCCGGCAGTCCGGCGCAACGCCCCGGTGACCTTTACGGTGCGGTCAATTACACTCGGGGCAGCTCCGGCCCCACGCGAATCAGGATCGATCGCGTCGCCGAGTAGACCGAGGGAACCGATCATGACAGACGAACTCAAGGCGCGTTTCGAGCAGGCCTCGATCGATATCAAGGCGCTCGACCAGCGGCCGAGTGATAACGACATGCTCGCGCTTTACGCGCTTTACAAGCAGGCCACCGAGGGCGATGCCAGCGGAGACAAGCCCGGGTTCTTCGATTTCGTCGCGCGGGCGAAATATGAAGCCTGGGAGGGGTTGCAGGGGACCAGCGCCGAGGAGGCCATGCAACGCTACATCGACAAGGTCAGAAGCCTGGGCGCCTAGGCACTTGTCCGGCCGGCTGAGTTTCGCGAGTCCGCCCTCGGTCGCAACCGCCTACTGGCATGCGCTTTTCGATCGTCGTCCCGGCCGTACGCCGCCAGGCACGGGCGCCGTATGCATAGAAGCCGAGGCCACCGGGGCCCGCGCGCAACCGTCGCGCCTCGATGCATATCGCCAGGTATGCGAGCTCGCCGACGACGGCTTCCTGCCGCTGACCTATCCGCATATTCTCGCCAGCGGCCTGCACATGGCGATGCTGCGCCATCCCGATTTCCCCATCCGGATGGTTGGCCTGGTGCACCTGGCCAATGACATAGAACTCTTCGTGCCCATGCCGATCGACGCCCGGCTGGCATTCGATTGTCGCCTGGAGAGTGGTCGCAGCAAACCACGCGGGGATGAATTCCGCCTCGTCACGGAGGCGCTCTGGGACGGCCGCCTTGCCTGGCGGGAGACGATGAGTTTTCTCGCCCCGGCCCCACGCAAGGACCGGCGCAGCCGTGCGGAGAGCTTCGAATTGCCCCCGGTCTCGTGTTCGTGGCCCGTGGCAGGGGATACGGGTCGCCGCTACGCTCGCGTATCCGGCGACTGGAACCCGATCCATCTCGCGGCGCTGCTGGCGCGCCCGTTCGGCTTTCCCGGCGCCATCGCCCATGGCATGTGGACCGTCGCGCGATGCCTGGGGCGCCTCGCGGCCGGCCCGCCAGGCCCGGGGGCGCGACTGGACGTGCGTTTCCTCAAGCCGCTGCTGCTCCCCGGCCACGCGAGCCTCTGCGTGGCCGATGCCGAGGCGTCGGGGGACCAGGCCTTCTGGCTCGTGGCCACGGAAGGGCTCACGCCGTACCTTCGGGGCACCTGGAGGCCGGGGGATCCCGATGCGTAATGACGCGCGCTGCAGTTGCGACGCGGCCAGGTCCAGGGTTGCCACGTGAGAGCGGGTCAGTCGATGAGCGGCAACAGCCAGCTGACCCAGGGCACGGTCAGCAGCGGGGTCAGTATCGCCAGGACCAGGCCGGGGACCAGGAAGGCGCTCGCCCTGAGTTCTCCCGTCGAATAGGCGATCGCGTTCGGCGGCGTCGCGATCGGCAGGCACATTGCGGTGGAGGCCGACAGGGCGATGATCACCGGCAGAACCCCCGGTGCGCCGCCGACGCCCATCGCGGCCGCAGCCCCGAGCGGCACGAGTATGTTGGCGGCGGCCGTGTTGCTCATGAAATTCGACAGGCCGGCCGTGAGCAGGGCGAAGGCGAATGCGGCACCGATGAGGCCGAGTCCGGTCAAAGACAGGCTCTCGACGAGCCAGCCGGCGAGCCCGGTGGCGGTGACCGCTACCCCGAGTGACAACCCGCCCGCCATGAGGATGAGCACGTCCCAGCGGAGTTGCCGGATTTCCGCGATGCCGATCACGCCGGTCACGGAGAGCACGGTGATGGGTACGAACGCCACGACGGCGGCCGGCGCGGAGCCGAAGATCCACAATGAGAGCGTGGTGATGAAGACCAGCACCACGACGCCCTGTTGCCAGAGCGGGGCCCGCGTGTCGGACGCCTGGACCGTTTCGAGCACCCGCTGATCGAGCATCAACCCGCGAGCGCCGTAGCGACGCACGATAAAGGCGCCGAGGCAGGCAGCGAGCAACAGGGCCGGCGGAAGCCCGAGCAGCATCCAGCCTGTGAAGGACAGGGGCGTTCCGGCCGTGCTCATGAAGCCGGCGGCGATCGCGTTGGGCGGCGTCCCCACCAGGGTGCCCATGCCGCCGAGGTTGGCGGCGAGTGCGATCGCCAGGGGCAGCGCCGGACGGAACACGTGCCCGGGCGGGAGGGTGGCGAGCAGTGGGGCGATGACGGTGATCATCATGGCGGCCGTCGCCGTGTTGGACATGAACATCGAAAGCACGAAGGTGATGCCCATCGCGGCCACGAGGACCGATGTCGCGCTCGTTCCGGCGGCGCGAAACACCATGCTGGCCAGTGTCCGGTCGAGCCCCGTTCTGGCGGCCGCCTCGGCGAGAATGAATCCGGCCAGGAACAGCCAGATCAGCGGGCTCGCGAAGGGGGCGATGAAGATCTGCCAGCGGTCGGGCTCGTCGGCAGCCGCGAATACGCCATCGGGGCGCCCCAGCAGCAGGATGGACAGGCCGATGACCAGGAAGGCCACGGCAAAGCCCGGGATCGCCTCGGTGGCCCACAAGCCGGCTGCGAGCAGCAGCACGAACAGGCACCGCCGGGCCGCCGGTTCCAGGCCCTGCCACTCGGGCAGGAACGCGACCGCCGCCGCAAGCAACAGGCAGCCGCAGAAACGCAGCAGGGCGCCCGTGTCATCGAACTGGACCGACTCGACGAAGCGACGTGCGGCGCGACGAGTATCTCTCACCCGTCAGGTCCTGGCCGCACGGCGCCGTCAGGCTGCCTTGACGCTAGGACCGGCGTTCGTGACGGCTTCTCCCGCAACGTCTTCGTAATGCTCGAAGTTCTCCATGAAGA